>CP073344.1:3611694-3930363 GCA_024397875.1 Amphritea atlantica | reverse complement strand
CGCGCGCTTGAGATCGCTGCCGGAGGGGGGCATAACCTGCTGCTCTGTGGGCCACCGGGCAGCGGCAAAAGCATGCTGGCCAGCCGCTTGCCCGGGATTCTGCCGTCGCTGGATCCGGATGAGCGTCTGGAGATTGCGGCAATCTATTCCATTGCGGGTATAAAAGAGAAAAGCCTGTTTGCCGGAATTCGTCCTTTTCGCACCCCGCATCATACCGCATCAGCCGTTGCACTGGTGGGCGGCGGCAGTAATCCAAGGCCCGGAGAGATCTCCCTGGCCCATCAGGGGGTGTTGTTTCTTGATGAGCTACCCGAATATAGCCGGCAGGTACTGGAGGTGATGCGTGAGCCACTGGAGTCGGGCGTGATTAATATATCCCGGGCCGCGCTGCAAACCAGTTTTCCCGCCCGGTTCCAGCTCATCGCTGCGATGAATCCTTGCCCCTGTGGTTATCGTGGGGATCAGAGCGGCCGTTGCCGCTGTACGCCGGATCAGGTTCAACGCTATCAGGCGCGTATTTCTGGTCCGCTGTTGGATCGTATCGACTTGCAGAGTTGGGTCCCGGGGCTGACCCCGGAACAGTTGATGGGGCCGGCCGAAACCAGCGAAAACAGTATAGCGATCAGGGCGCGGGTGGTCAGTGCCCGGGCAATCCAGCAGCAACGTCAGGGGTGCATCAACGATCAGCTGAATGTTAAAGGGCTGGAGCAATATTGCCAACTCGGGCCGGAGCAGGAACGCTTGCTGATGCAGGCGATGACGAAGATGGGATTATCGGCCCGGGCAACCCATCGGGTGTTAAAGGTGTCGCGAACCATCGCCGATCTGCAGGGGGAATCTGAGATCAGTAGCGCAGCCTTGCTGGAGGCTATAGGTTTACGGCGCTCTCCGTTGTGAGCTGATAACCGTGTTGCAGCAGGTCTTTGAACTCAGCGAATGGCACCGGTTTGCTGTAGAGATAGCCCTGAGCCTGATGGCAGCCAAAGCTGGCGAGGAAGCTGAGTTGCTGAGCCGTCTCAACCCCTTCAGCGATAATCTCCTTATTCAGGCTGAGGGCCAGACGGATAAGGGCTTTGACAATCTCCCGGTCGTCAGGGTTATTGTTGTGTATGCCGGAGACAAATGAACGATCAATTTTCAGGCTGCTGATGGGCAGTTTCTGTAACAGCGAAAATGACGAGTAGCCGGTGCCGAAGTCGTCCAGTGAGAAGTTGATACCCAGCTTATGTAATTCCTCGATCCCTTCACGGACATGCAGCTCGTTATTAAACAGGGCGGACTCTGTCAGTTCAAACTCCAGTATAGAGGTGTCGATAGCGTACTTTTCTATTAATCGCTGGATCGTCCGGCAGAGATAACTATCCTGAAATTGCCTGAAAGACAGGTTGATACTCAGGCGTTTAATCTCCAGTCCGCTGGCCTGTAGTCGCTGGATATCCTCCCCTGCCTGCTGAATCACCCAGTAGCCGATCGGCACAATCAGACCGGTACGCTCGGCGGTAGGAATAAACAGGTCCGGATATATCAGCCCTTTTTCCGGGTGGCGCCAGCGAATCAGTCCCTCTGCGCCAATAATTTTTCCAGACAGAATATCAATCCGGGGCTGATAGAAAAGCTCAAATTCGTTACGGCGGATAGCGTTGATCAGGTCCGATTCAATGGCAACATGGGAATCATTGGAAAGGCTGTTTTTGTTATCGAAGATTATATAGCTGCAGCTGCTTGTCTCTTTCGCCTTTACCCTTGCCTGAGTGGCCTGGTTGATCAGCGTATCAGGTTCACAGCTGTGTTGCGGGGCCAGCGCTGCGCCGATGCTGCAGGGCAGAATGACTTCCAGATCATTGTAGTTATAGGGGTCGGTCAGCCGGTGGAGCAGTTGAATGCAGAGCTGGGTTGTTTGATGGGTGAGGCTGGCATCGACGGGCGCCTCCAGCAGCATAATAAACTCATCATTGCCCTGTCGCGAAATCAGCCCCGGGGCCAGTTCAGAGAGTCGCTTACTCATCTCTTTAACGACGATGTCGCCGGCTGAATAGCCATTAATATTGTTGAACCGCCTGAAACCATCCAGGTCAATACTGATCAGGGCGAAATGTTTCGAGGGTTCTCCTTTTCGCAGCAGCTTGAGTCGTTCTGACAGCTCTTTATAAAACTGCTGCCGGTTGATCATCCCCGTTAACGGATCTTGCTGATTGAGCCGTTCAATCTCGGAATCGTACTGACGAACTTTAAGGTTGTAACGCAGCACCCGTTGTAAAACGTCATCGGTCAGTCTGGCTGTGGATATATAGTCGCTGGCCCGCCAGAGCATCGATTCGTCAATGCGTTCAGCGTTCAGCTCCTGATCAAAAAGAATGACCGGAATATGAGGGTACTGCTGGCGAAGGTAGTGTAGTTCGGAGAGCGCGTTTGTATCGGTAAAGCAGGTGTGCAGGAAAATCAGATCGATATCTGTGTGTTCTAACCGCTCGGAGGTCTGGTCAAAGCTGCATTGCTGAATGCAGCATTGCTGCTGTTGCAGTCGTTTGACTATCTCCGAAGTATCTACGCCGCAACTATCTACAATCAGACATTCTATGCACGCTGGACCGCTGGAAGCTACAGATAACATATCGAATTTACTAGAGAGTAAACAGCCATGTTTATTCCCAATTGTTTTCTACTGATAAGACAATTCATTCCATGCGATAATTGTCCCCCTGTAAGCCTTTTAAGAGTAGCACGTCAATTTCCATAGTAAAACAAATGTTTAAGTATTTTTTGTTTAAAAAACAATTGATTATGGTGCTTTTGACGGTTTTTTACAGTGAGTTAACGTTACTTTATCGGCCGGGCACGGACAAAACTTTAGCAGTCAGAGTAAGTATTTAAAATGTCGAGACTTAATCCGAAGCAGCGTGAAGCTGTGGACTACATCAGCGGGCCGATGCTCGTTCTCGCAGGGGCCGGTTCGGGTAAAACCAGTGTTATTACCCGTAAGATCGCTTATCTGATTGAGACCTGCGGTATTAAAGCACATAACATCGCTGCCGTGACGTTTACCAATAAAGCGTCCCGGGAGATGAAAGAGCGCGTCAATGCGCTGGTGAAAGGTAATGCCACCCGGGGGCTGACCGTGTCTACCTTTCACAATCTCGGTTTGAATATTATTCGTAAAGAGCATAAAACGCTGGGCTTCAAAGCGGGATTCTCTTTGTTTGATGATCAGGACAGTAAGGCGTTGCTGAAAAGTTTGTTGTTACATCACAATGAAGAGACGGATCAACTGGACTTTATTCAGAGCACCATCTCAAACTGGAAGAACGATATGCTGGGGCCGGAACAGGCGCTGGCGAAAGCTGAAGGCCCCGCAGATGTCCTGGCGGCCAGAGCGTATGAGTCCTATCAGAAGAGCCTGAAAGCCTATAATGCCGTGGACTTTGATGATCTGATTCTGTTGCCGGTGCAACTGTTCCTGAATCACGGAGATATTCTCGAACGCTGGCAGCAGAAGATTCGTTACCTGTTAGTGGATGAGTATCAGGATACCAACATCACCCAGTATCTGCTGGTTAAAATGCTGGTGGGTACACGGGGGATGCTGACGGTGGTGGGCGATGATGATCAGTCTATCTATTCGTGGCGTGGTGCCCGGCCGGAAAATCTGGTGCAGTTACAGCACGACTTTCCGTCACTGAAAGTAGTCAAGCTTGAGCAGAATTACCGCTCGACCGGACGTATTCTTAAGGCCGCAAACACCGTGATCTCGAATAACCCTCACGTGTTCGACAAAACACTTTGGAGTGATATGGGGTTCGGTGATCCGATCCGGGTGGTGTTCACCCGTAATGAAGATGCGGAGTGTGATCGCATCGCCACCGAGATTCTGGACCTGCATCTGCGCAAGCGTTATCAGTTCAAAGATTTTGCCATTCTTTATCGGGGGAACCATCAGGCCCGCCTGCTGGAACTGAAACTGCAAAGCTATCAGGTACCCTATAAGCTGAGTGGCGGCACTTCATTTTTTGCCCGGGCAGAGATTAAAGACATCATGTCTTACATGAAGGTGCTGGTGAATCCGGACGACGATAACGCGTTCCTGAGAATCATTAATCTGCCACGCCGTGAGATCGGTCATACGACACTGCAGGGGTTGGGAGAGTATGCCTCTGAGCGGCATTGCAGTCTGTTCAATGCCTGTAGTGAGCTGGGCCTGGAGCAGGTGTTAAAGCCGGCGCAGGTTGAACGGTTACAGCGCTTTAAGAACTGGCTGGAAGGGATCTATCAGCAGTGTGAACGGGGTGATCCTATCGATGCTATTCGGAAGATGATAGAGGATATTGATTTTGCCGGCTGGATCGCTCAGAACAGTTCCGGTGAAGCGGTTGCTGATCGGCGGATGCAGAATGTCTGGATACTGGTTGATTCACTGCGTAATACGCTGGAGCGTTTGCGGGAGGATGATCCCGAGGCGGGTATCAGGGAGGCTATCGCCCGACTCGTGCTGATGGATATTATGGAACGACAGGAAGAGGAAGATGACTCTGACCGGGTACAGTTGATGACACTCCATGCATCCAAGGGGCTGGAGTTTAATCATGTCTACCTGATGGGGATGGAGGAGGAGATTCTGCCCCATCGCAACAGTATCGAGAATGGTGATATTGAAGAGGAGCGGCGGCTGGCCTATGTGGGAATTACCCGGGCTAAGCAGACGCTGACGATGACGCTGGCGCGTAAACGTAAACAGTTTGGTGAGCTGATCGATTGTCAGCCAAGCCGTTTTCTTGATGAGCTGCCTGAAGATGACCTGACCTTTGAAGGCCGGGGAGAGGTTTGTGAAGTGACCAATAAAGCGCGGGGTAATGCTACTCTGAGCGGTCTGCGGGGCTTGCTGGACGATCTTTGATTAATACCGTTATAAAAAAGGCCGCTGATGCGGCCTTTTTATCGGGTTTAGTTCGCTTCGTTAAGCTTACTTGGCACTGTCGACCATATACTCAACGGCGGCTTTTATCTCTTCGTCAGAACAGGTGCCGCAGGTGCCGCGTGGTGGCATAGCGTTGAAACCGTTCAGGGCGCTGTTCAGCAATGTATCCATGCCTTTAGCACCGCGGTCAGCCCAGTCACTGGTGCCAAACTTTGGCGCATCCAGTACGCCGGAGGCGTGGCATGCGGCGCAGCTGGCAGTGTAAACATCTGACCCGGAACGTGCACCGGCAGCGGCAGCAGGGGCAGCTGCACCACCACAGTCATCGCCTTCTACGCAGACAGAACCCACTTTTTGAAGACGCTCTGCAATAGCAGCGTTATCAGTGTTGGCTATAGCCGAGGTGGCCAGAAAACCCAGTGCTACAGCAAACAGGGCAGAAATAGCTTTGGCAGCAAATTTACTCACAGTCACGACCTCATCATCGCTAATTTTAGAAAAAGGTAGCTGTCGGGATGCCCTCTATGGGGCTGTTACAGCGTCTATAAATTATTATTCGGCCGGGATTATAGCGGTAAATAGGCACAACGAAAATGGGTGATGCTATTATCAGGACTAAATAATTAGTCAGCCGACAGCTGAAAACGCGACGAATGAAATCGGTTGTTATCATTTTGGGCAGTTAAAATGCGACTGTTGTTGCCTACGGAAGACGTTGGCGTTATTTTGTAGCGTTACAATTCAAGATTCTAATTCCCTTGCAGGACTGTGAGCCAGTCAGTTGTCGCATGATTTAAATACCGTAAAAGGATTTATTATGGTAACTGATAGTCTTTTTTATCTGTTGGTCTGTATCGAAGGCGCGGATTCGCAGGGATGTTCTGGTGAGTAAGCGTCCGATATTGTCTGTTACCGGCAGACTGCACCGTTTATTTGTGACTTCGGTTGCCGTGGTCCTGCTGATTACGGGGCTGGTGGTAATGAGTGTCGAGTTTTATAACCATCGCCGTCATTTGGTTGACAGAGCCCATGTTTTTTCAGGGCTGACCTCTCCCCAGCTTGCTCATGTCGTCATGACAGAGTCTCCGATGCTGGCGACCCTGTTGCTGGAAAGTTATTTCTCTGAACCCAATCTGCTGGGGATATATGTTTATCGGAATGATGGTTCTGAGCTGGTTAAACTGACTAAGCCGGGACTGGTCCAATCGCTGCCCACACCCTCCCTGCGACTTCGGGCTCAGCTTGAAAGCGCCTATAAAATCGATTTTGAACTACTCGAATACAGCGTTCCCTTAAGAGTGGAAGGTGAGCTGGTGGGGCAGCTCTATCTGCAATATGGGCTGGCTGCAGTCAAAAGGCAGATGCTTATCTATCTGCTGTTTGGTACCGCGCTGTATTGCTTCTCTCTGTTGGGGGTTTCTCTGCTCTCCAAGCGAATACAGCGTGGGATTTCGGAGCCTGTGGATAAAATTATAGATGCAATGGAGCAGGTTACCTTACATCAGAATTTCGCCCTGAAAATCCCTGAAGACGATAAGTCGGGTGAACTTCATGCCCTGATAAGTGGTTTTAACCGTATGCTGGGGCAGATAAACCGCAACGCAAAGGAGTTAAAGTCTCACCAGGCAACGATTGAGCAGCACGTGTACTTTGATCCACTGACCGGACTGGCGAATCGCCGGCTGTTAATGCAGAGCATGGAGCATGAGGTGATACGGGCAAAGCGGTCTGAACAGATCGGTGCACTGTTATATATGGATCTGGACCATTTTAAAGCGATCAATGATTCACTGGGACATAGTGTCGGTGATGCCGTGCTGAACAGTGTGTCGGCGCGTATACGCAAAGCGATAAGGGAGGCAGACACGCCAGCCAGGCTGGGGGGGGATGAATTTGTTGTATTACTACCTGACCTGGGAACCAGCGAGTCCACTGCCAGCCATAATGCCCTGAGTGTCGCGGAAAAGGTTCGGCAGTCTATCTCTTCGGTTCATCAGATTGACGGACGGGCATTACAGGTGACCCCCAGCATCGGTATCGCCCTGTTTGATGGAGAGAATGACGAGTTTGAAAACCTGATTATGCAGGCTGATCTGGCGATGTATCGGGCTAAAGAGGAGGGGCGCAACCGGGTACAGTTTTTTCTCGAGCAGATGCAGCATAGTGCCGATCATCGTCAACAGGTTGAGGCAAGCCTTCGACAAGCGATTGATAAAAACATGCTGTATATCTGTTATCAGCCATTGGTTCGGGGGAGTGGAAAAATTGTCGGTGCCGAAGCGCTGGTTCGCTGGTCAGATGGCGAGAAGGGGCCGGTTAACCCCGCGGCATTTATTCCGATTGCCGAGATGACGGACCTGATCTGCTGCTTAGGTCAGTGGGTGCTTGCTGAGGTCTGCAAGCAGATGGCTGCCTGGGAGGCGCAGGGAAAGAAACTGGTGGTGTCGGTGAACATCAGTCCGCGGGAGTTCCAGCAGAATGATTTCGTCGAGCAGGTTCAGGAGATTGTACTCAGCAGCGGTGTCAGGGCTGAGTATCTGGTATTTGAGCTGACAGAGGGCGTCCTGTTCAACAATATTGAAGCGGTGCGCTTAAAAATGGAGCGGCTTTCCCGACTGGGTATCCGTTTTGCACTCGATGACTTCGGTACCGGATATTCTTCGTTACAGTATCTGAAACAGCTGCCGCTGAGTACCCTGAAAATTGATCAGTCGTTCGTGCAGGATATAACGACCGACAGCAATGATGCGGCGATTGTGTCAACGATTATAGCGATGGCCCGTACCCTGGGTATTGATGTGGTTGCTGAAGGGGTTGAAAAGAAGGAACAGCTGGAATTTCTGGAACATTGGGGCTGTCAGCTGTTTCAGGGGTTTTATTTCAGCCGGGCGGTGAAGGCCAGGCGGATGGCCAGCCTGATACCTCCTGCAGGAAAGGAGCAGTTGCGGGAAGCGCAGATTATCTCTTTCGACCAGCATCGGTTCAGTGATGTGAACTGTGACTATAATTAAGTTACTTCGGCACAGAAATGCCGCTCTGACTGAATCAGTGAAAAATCTATTTTAGCAATAGACAGTACTCCGTTAGATCGGTAATATACCGCCCTCGTCATATCTGATGAATTGCGCGCCTGTAGCTCAGCTGGATAGAGTAGCAGGTTCCGATCCTGTTGGTCGGGGGTTCGAATCCCTCCAGGCGCGCCACTTTATAGATAGTTCTGCTATCTATATATACGCAAAACACTCTGCTCCGGGCACCAACACCTGGAGGGTGAGAATCCCCGATGGGGTTTGAGCCGAGTGAAGCGAGACAACGAAGCGTAGCGACGGCCCGAAGGGCGAGGCTAAGCCGAGTAATCCCGCTAAGCACAGTGCCGCTATAGCTCAGCTGGTAGAGCAACTGACTTGTAATCAGTAGGTCCCGAGTTCGACTCTTGGTGGCGGCACCATTTCTCCCCTTTTTTCTCTGTGATCTTCTCATGCTGTTACCAGAGGGTTGTGTCTTAGCTGACGCGTTCCTGGGAATGCCAGATACACTGTATTCGTTTCTCTCGCCCGAAGTCAGCAGGTCCCAAGCCTGGCGCTTTGTGTCGGCACGATTGCTAGTTCCCGCTCGCTTAAAATGACACAAATATCTTTGAACTGAAGCGCCATTTTTTGATTTTTGCTCTTTTTGGGTCTGTACTGAACAGGCGACAGGTTTTTATCGTGGTTAAAACCTGAAGGAGTGAATATGGGAGGTATCAGCCGGCTCGTATGTTTCTGTGCATACCTCAGTTTTTGTGTCGGTACTGCTGCGTCTGCAGTGGAGCACCCGGCTATTTATTCGGCATTGCTGCATCAGAATCAACCAGCGCCTGAAAGCCATTTTAAGAGTCTGGATAGTGCAATTAACTACTACCATGAATTGAATCGTCATGGGCCCTGGCCGCGTCTTGAAAAAGGCCCCTTATTGCGTCAGGGAGATCGTCACCCTCAGGTTGTTATTCTGCGTCAGCAATTAATGTTACTGGGCGATTATGGGCGACTGACGCTGGTAACCCGCGATGAGCAGTACTTCGATCAGGCGCTGGATGAGGCGTTGAAGCGGTTCCAGTCTCGTCATGGCGCAATAACGGATGGTATTCTGGGGCCTGAAAGTCGCCGCTTTCTGAATATAACACCGGCCGAACGAATTGATCAGTTAACGCTGAATCAGTATCGCATCAGGCAGTTCAGTGAACATGCCGGCGGACGCTATATCCAGGTTAATATACCGGAGTTCCGTCTGCGCCTGGTCGATCAGGGTGATGTTGTACTACAGATGAAAACCATTGTTGGCCGTCAGAAACGCAAGACCCCGGTATTCACAACAGCGATCAAAGGGCTGATTATGAATCCTTCCTGGACGGTGCCTAAAAGTATCGGCTGGAAAGATATTATTCCCGCATGGCAGGCTGATCCGGACTATCTGAGTCGAAAACACCTTAATGTGGCTCAGGGCCGCGGCGCGCAACGGGTCTTATTACCCAGTAACGAAGTAGACCCTCAGTCGATGTATCGGGGCGGCGAAGACCGTTATTTCTGGGAGGCCCCCGGAGAGGGAAATACTCTGGGAAGGCTCAAGTTTATGTCTCACAGTCCCTATGCGGTTTATCTTCATGATACATCGGCCCATAGTCTGTTTAATAAGGAACGTCGCGACCTGAGTTCGGGGTGTATCAGGGTTGAACGGGCTGAAGAACTCGCTCAATATCTATTGCAGCTGGATAGCCCGGGAAAGCTACCGTTGCTGCAACAAGGGCTGATGACAGAAGAAACCCAGGCAATATATCTTCGTCATCCACTGCCGGTGCATATGACCTACTGGACCGCATGGCTAGACGCTCAGGGAATGCTGAATTTTCGCCACGATATTTACCGTCGGGATGATTGGGAGCGTGATCAGCTTGTCTCAACCGCTCAGGCGGGGGGTTCAATATCGTGGCGTATTGATTAAAAACTGTACAGTTGTGCGTAATTAATAGATAATCGCTGTTCAATTTTTAAACGATGTAACTAATTTCCTACCTTATGACACATATGAAACATTCGCGCAGGCAGTTTTTGCGCAAAATCGCACTGTTATCTGCGGGTGCAGCTCTTTCTCCAAATGCTTTAGCCAGGAATACGATACCGGAATCGGGCAGCATCATGCCGCTCTCCGATATGTCCTTGTCGTTTAATAACCTGCATACCGGGGAAAAGCTGAACGCTACTTTCTTCTGTAATGGTAAGTTTATCCCCGACAGTATGGAGGCTATCTGCCACCTGTTGAGAGATCATCGTAATGATAAAGTCGGTGATATGTCACCTGAACTGATGGTCTTACTGCATGACCTGCAGCAGAAGCTGGGGGTTGATAAGCCCGTTGAAGTGATTTCTGGTTACCGCTCACCGGAGACGAATGCAATGTTGAGCCAGCGTAGCGGTCAGGTCGCGAAAAAAAGTCTGCACATGCAGGGTCAGGCGATCGATATTCGTATACCGGGAGTTCACCTGATGGACCTGCACCGGGCTGCCCGGCAGATGAACCGCGGTGGTGTAGGACTCTATACCCGCAGTAAATTTGTCCATCTGGATACCGGCAGACCCCGTTTTTGGGGGAGCTGACAGTATAAACAGAGTCGCTTAGTTAAACCCGGACGCTCCATTTATGCTGCTGTAGCCGGTCAATAGCAGCAGGAGCTGAGTTTCCGCTTCCGGGTTTACCCTGCTGTGCCGATCCTCGTAATAGGGTCGATAAGTCTCTGCCGTTAATCTGATCAGATTAACTCAGTTGTATCACCACTGTTTACAACGCGGTTCTTTGACGTAGTTACGACAACCTCGTCATCTACGCGTAGATCCATATCCCTGCAAACCACGGCGACACTATCGCCGCGCCGCATATTCTTCAGAGATGATTACCGTTTAAGTCTTTGTTAAAGGGAGGTTACCGTCGTGCCTAAAACAGGTTAATCTGTGGACTGTCTTTACAGAATTGAAGCTATCCTCTTTCTATTAAATAGCTATCGCTGGCCTGTTTATTGCTCTACCTTGTAGATAGCTCAAACCTTAGCTGTTCATGCGCTGTTTGGGGGCAAGGTTTCTGAGTGATGGAGATTTGGCTGCATTAGTCAGGGATGAGATGCTTTATTGTGGTGCGCAGCAGCGGTGAGACAGGGCGGTAATCGGATTTATAGGTTCAACCTGTCAGTGTTAATCAAAGAGCACTGCGATAAAAGTCATTATATTTGTCATATTGAACAGCGATGATGGGGGGACTCAGAGCTTAATAATCTCTGGCTGACAGATCTGAAGCAGTCTGACCAGTATCTGTTCCGCCCGGTCATAATTACTTTTGCTTTATCCAGAATAGGTTTTATATCGATCTACGGGGTACCGAATGGCCATACGAACCGCAATCCACCATATTACTGAATATCGCTTCGACAAAGCGGTAAAGATGTCCCCGCACACTATCAGGCTGCGGCCTGCGGCTCACAGCCGGACACCGATTAAAGCGTACTCATTGAAAATAAGTCCGGAAAACCACTTTATTAACTGGCAGCAGGATCCTTTTGGTAATTTCCTGGCCCGCTTGGTGTTCCCTGAAAAGAGTGACCATCTGCGTGTTGAGGTGGAAGTCATCGCCGATATGACGGTGATTAATCCGTTTGATTTCTTCCTCGAAGAGTATGCGGAGAAGTTCCCGTTTACCTATGAAAAGGAGTTGCTCTCCGAGCTCAAACCCTATCTTGAGATCGTTGATGACGGACCGTTAATTCAGGAATGGGTCCGTTCTGTACCCCGTGAACCGATGCCGACCAATGACTTTCTGGTCTATTTGAATCAGCGTCTGGAAAGTGCAATTGATTATAATATCCGCATGGAACCGGGGGTTCAGACCAGCGAAGAAACGCTGGAACTGAAACGCGGTTCCTGCCGGGATACGGCCTGGCTGCTGGTGCAGGTCTTGCGTCACCTGGGACTGGCTGCACGGTTTGCGTCCGGTTATCTGGTACAACTGGTCGCGGATGTTAAAGCGCTGGACGGACCGTCGGGGACGGATAAAGATTTCACCGATTTGCACGCCTGGTGTGAGGTGTTTATTCCGGGTGCTGGCTGGATTGGTCTGGATCCGACCTCCGGGCTGTTTGCCGGTGAGGGACATATTCCACTCGCCTGTACCCCTTCGCCACGCTCTGCTGCGCCGATCGCGGGTGGTATTGATCCCTGCGAAGTGGAATTCGCCTTCAGCAATGAAGTTACCCGGATACATGAAGATCCGCGGGTAACCAAGCCTTATACAGAACAACAGTGGCAATGCATTGAAGCGTTGGGTGCTGCGGTTGATCAGCAGCTGATCGATCAGGATGTGCGTCTGACCATGGGCGGAGAACCGACCTTTGTATCAATCGATGATATGGACGGAGCTCAGTGGAATACTGAAGCACTGGGCGAAGATAAACTCCGGCTGGCAAAAGACCTGTTGCTCCGATTGCGGGAAAAATTTGCGCCTGGCGGGCTACTGCATTATGGCCAGGGTAAATGGTACCCCGGAGAGGAGGTGCCCCGCTGGGCGCTGGGTTGTTTCTGGCGTACCGATGGTCAGCCTCTGTGGCGGGATTCCAGGCTGCTGGCGCGGGTTGACAAAGACTATGGCGTGACCCGCAAAACGGCGAAGAAATTTGCTCAACTGCTGGCCGAAAAAGCGGGCTTACCCTCCCGGCGGGTTATCCCTGCCTATGAAGACTCACTCTACTATCTCTGGAAAGAACAGAGCCTGCCGGAAAATGTTGATCCGCGTAAAGCTGACCTGAAAGATGATCTGGAACGTAAGAAACTGGCGCAACTGCTGTCGCAGGATCTGGGCAAGCCAGTTGGCTACTGTTTGCCGCTGGGCTGGAATTATGACACCCAGCATTGGCGTTCAAGCCCGTGGCCGCTTCGCCGTGATACGCTAACACTGATTCCGGGTGACTCTCCTGTCGGGCTGCGCTTACCGTTGAATTCGTTACCCCTGATGACCGATGAAGAGCTGCATCGGGAGCATGCACGTGATCCGTTTGCCCCCGTTGAGGCATTACCGGATGCTGGTGTGAGTGCGGCGCTTGCCAGTGCAGATGGGTCTGAATCTGAGCCGGTCGATAAAGCCACCACACCTGTGGAAGTGGTGCGCACGACGTTGTGTATTGAACCGCGGAACGGTTGCCTCTATCTGTTTTTGCCGCCGCTGGAGCATCTGGAACACTACATTGCCCTGATTGAGCTGATCGAAGATACCGCAGCAGAGTTTGACTTGCCGGTGGTGATAGAAGGCTATGAAGCGCCCAAAGATGAACGGATCCGATGTTTTAAAGTGACCCCTGATCCCGGTGTTATCGAAGTGAATATTCACCCTTCGGATAACTGGCGTGACCTGTCAGATAATACCCAGATGCTCTATGAAGAGGCACGTTTGTCACGGCTTGGGGCTGAGAAGTTTATGCTTGATGGTCGCCATACCGGCACCGGTGGCGGTAACCATATCACGCTGGGCGCGGCAACCGCTGCCGACAGTCCATTCCTGCGCCGTCCTGACCTGTTGCGCAGCTTTGTAACCTACTGGCAGCACCATCCAGGGCTGTCCTATCTGTTCTCCGGTATGTTTATTGGCCCTACCAGTCAGGCGCCCCGGGTCGATGAGGGTCGGGAAGAGATGCTCTACGAGCTGGAAACCGCCTTCGATCTGATGCCTGAAGGCATCGTTGATCAGCCCTGGCTGATTGACCGGCTGATGCGTAACCTGCTGGTGGATATTACCGGTAATACCCATCGTTCAGAGTTCTGTATCGATAAGCTTTATTCTCCGGGTCTGTCATCGGGACGTCAGGGGCTGCTCGAATTTCGCGGCTTTGAGATGCCACCGCATCCGCAGATGGCGTTGGTGCAGGCGCTGCTGATTCGCTGCCTGATGGCGCGTTTCTGGCAAGACCCCTATAAGAAACCGCTGGTGCGCTGGGGTACGGATCTGCACGACCGGTTTATGATGCCGCATTATGTCTGGGCAGATATCCGCGAGGTTGTTAAGGATCTGCAGGAGCATGGTATACCGTTCCAGCAGGAGTGGCTGGCACCCTTTGAGGAGTTTCGCTTCCCCCACTATGGCAGCGTCAATATTGATGATGTGCGGATTGAGTTGCGCTGGGCGATCGAACCCTGGCATGTGCTGGGAGAAGAAGTGGGTAGTTTTGGTACCGCGCGCTTTGTTGACTCATCGGTTGAGCGTTTGCAGATCAGAGTGGAGGGCCTGACCCCGGATCGCTATGTGCTGGCCTGTAATGGTCGTCGTATACCGCTGCGTTCTACCGGTCGTCAGGGCGAGTTTGTTGCCGCTGTGCGCTACAAAGCCTGGGCTCCGCAGTCGGCACTGCATCCCACTATCGGGGTTCATTCGCCGCTGATATTCGATCTGATCGATACCTGGAATGGACAAACCATCGGCGGGTGTAGCTACCATGTGGTGCATCCGGGTGGCCGCAGTTATGAAACGTTCCCGATTAACGCGTTCGAAGCCGAGTCCCGGCGTATCAATCGCTTTGGTGACACTGAGCATACGCCGACGCCACCGGCCACCACCCATATGCCGGAATTTTCCGGGATCCGCGAGTTTTTTGCCAATAATGCGCCACCACGGGCGATGGCGCCACCTGCGGAAATGCCGACCAATGAGTATCCGCATACTCTGGATCTGCGCAGGCAGATGGAAACGTAGCAAAGTCGTGGCATACTATGCAGCCTGAAATAACTTTGGTGCCGATAGCTGATGGAAAGACGAGCCGCAGAATCCCCTGATGGGTTGCAGTATTCACCCGCAGGCTCTGGATACGATGAGGTCTATGGCGATCAGTCGCAGATCCAGGCGCATTGGCAATATCTGCTTGACGGACTGAAGACTCTGGGTGTCCAGGGCATTCGTGATCGTCAGCTAAAGGCTGAGCGTATTCTGCGTGATGATGGCGCGACCTATAACAGCGGCTCGCCATCGGCTGCCACCTGGCAACTCGATCCGGTACCCGCCCTTATCTCCAGTGAAGAGTGGGCCGGTATTGAAGCGGGTCTGCAGGAGCGTGCCGAGCTGTTGGATCTGGTACTCAAGGATATCTATGGTAACCGTGACCTGATTCGTCTTGGCATCTTACCGCCAGAGTTGCTTTACAGTCATGGCGGCTTTCTGCGTGCCTGTGACGGGCTGTCCCTGCCGGGAGAGCATCAGTTGGTGATGCATGCCACCGATATGGTGCGTGATCATACCGGGCGTATGCAGGTGATTGGTGATCGTACCCAGGCACCCAGTGGTTCCGGTTATGCGCTGGAGAACCGCACAGTGATGTCCCGGGTGCTGCCATCGCTGTTCCGTGACAGTCATGTGCACCGGCTATCACTGTTCTTCCAGTCGTTACGCCTGAAGCTTAACAGTCTGGCCAGTTCGATTACCAATGAGCAACCGCGAATCGTTATTCTGACGCCGGGCTCCTATAACGAAACCTATTTCGAGCATACCTATCTCGCCAACTACCTTGGCTTCCCGCTGGTTCAGGGGAGTGATCTTCGGGTCAGTAAGGGATATCTGTGGATGAAGTCACTGGGAGGGCTGGAGCGGGTTGACGTGGTGCTGCGCCGGGTTGATGATTTTTACTGTGATCCGGTAGAACTTAAAAGTGATTCCCGTCTGGGGGTGCCCGGCTTGCTCGAAGTGGTTCGCGCAGGGCGGGTGATAGTCGCCAACCCGATGGGTTCAGGTTTTTTAGAAAATCCTGCGTTGCTGCGTTATCTGCCGCAGATTGCCAGTCACTTTCTGGGGCGTGAGCCGCAGCTATCGTCGGTAACAACCTACTGGTGCGGAGACCCTCAGGACCTGACCTATGTGATTGAGAATATCAGTCGTCTGGTGATTAAGAGCTGCTTCCGTAAACCGTCTGATCAGAGTGTGTTTGGTTCGACGCTTGATGAGACCCAGCGTCAGGCTCTGATCGATAAGATCCGCAAGGAGCCGTTAAAGTTTGTCGCTCAGGAGTATATTCGCCCCTCCACGGCTCCCTCATGGAGAGATAATCAGTTGTTGCCCCGGCCCTCTGTTCTGCGGGGCTATTCGGTGGCAACCAGCTCCTCTTACAATGTTATGCCGGGCGGACTGACCCGGGTGGGTAATCTGGCTGACAGCCTTAACCTGAGCAATCTCAGAGGGGCGATCAGTAAGGACACCTGGATACTCGCATCTGAGCCTGAAAAACAGGTCTCTTTGCTGGAGCAGCGGCCTCTGCCTGCCCCGGTTAAGACCCAGATGCAGCCGCGGATTTCGTTTCCCTGTCGGGTTGTCGAGAATCTATACTGGATGGGACGCTATGCTGTCCGGGCTGAGTCCGCACTGAGACTGCTCAGAACCGTGTTTGTCCAGCTTAACAGTACCTACCATATGCCTGCTGAGACCCGTAAGGTGCTGCTGCAGGCGGTGACCCAGCTGACCACCACCTACCCAGGTTTTGTCGTCCCTGATGAGTCGGCCTCTGTACAGCCCGAAGCGGAGTTGCTGTCGGTGGTGCTGGATGGCAAGCGCGCCGGTAGTGTTACCGCTAACCTGAACTCGCTGCTGGAGTGCTCGGATCAGGTACGGGAGATGCTGTCAGCGGATACCCAGAGGGTGATTAATGATCTTCGGGATGAACTGAATGGTCTGGCCGATTCCCTTAAGCAGGGACTGACTGCCGCCCCTGAAGAAGCACTGGATCCACTGGTCACAACATTGCTGGCGCTGTCCGGATTATGGCAGGAAAGTATGGTGCGGGGCCTGGGATGGCGCTTTATCGATATGGGGCTGCGGGTTGAGAAAGCCCTTCAGGGGGTGTCTCTGATTCGCTCCTCTCTGGTGACTGTATTACCCGAATATCAGCAGTTGCAGGTACTTGAATCAATACTGCTCAGCTCCGAAGTACTGATTACGTTCCGCCGCCGTGATCATTCCGGCAGTGATATGGCGCAGGGACTGGAACTGCTGTTGCATGACAGCAGCAACCCACGCTCAGTGTTTTATCAGGTTGATCAGCTACGCCGACATCTTGAAGTATTACCTTCGGCCGTGCATGGCGCAGGTCTGGCAGAAGAGGATCGCTGCATGCTCGAAGCGTCTTCAGCCATTCAGTTGAGTACACTTGATGCGCTGGTGGCAGAGGATAATAAAACCAAAACCCGCGCTGCGCTTGATCAGTTGCTGGCCCGTTTGCAGTATCTGCTGCAGGAAACATCGAACCAGATTAGTACCAAATACTTTGATCAGGTCAAGGTGCACCAACAACTTGTGCGCACCGATTGGGATGAAGAATTATGATCTATCGCATTCGGCATATCACCCATTACGAATATGAAAAGCCGGTGACGCTGTGCTACAACCGGGCCTACCTGTTGCCAAGGGATACTGAGTATCAGAGCTGCACCGATAGCCGGATTCAGATATACCCCGCGTATACTCTGGGGCAGCAGCGCACCGATTATTTTGGCAATAAAGCGTACTTCTTCTCACTGGAACAGCCTCATCAGGAACTGAAGATCGATGTCACCACCGATATTCGGGTGCATGAGAGTAAATATGCCCGGGAGTGCGAGCTTAATCTCGATTTTGGCAATACCTGTGGTCAGGCGCTGGTCGCACTGCAGGAAAGCCGGGAACTGGCGGTACTGGAAGCGCGGGAGTTCGTGCTCAATTCACCGATGATCAAAACCGCTGCCGGGTTGCGTGAATATGCCCGTTCATCATTCACCAGCAATCGCCCCCTGCTCTCGGCTGTACGCGAGCTGACACAGCGAATCTATACTGATTTTACCTACGACCCTGAGTCCACCAGTATCGCAACACCACTCGATGAGGTGCTGCGTAACAAACGTGGCGTCTGTCAGGATTTTGCTCATCTGGCGATTGGCTGTCTGCGCTCTCTGGGGTTTCCAGCCCGCTATGTCAGTGGTTATCTGGAAACACTGCCGCCACCGGGACAGGAAAAACTGGTCGGCAGTGATGCCTCCCACGCATGGTTTGCAGTTTTCTCCCCGGGGGAGGGCTGGTTTGAGTTTGATCCGACCAATAACAATATGCCGGCAGAGCACCATATCACCACCGCCTGGGGACGTGATTATGGTGATGTTTCCCCCTTGAAAGGGGTGTTTTTTGATGGTGGAAAGAGTCAGAAACTCACCGTGTCTGTCGATGTGAGCAGGCTGAAAAACTAGGGTTGCCCGTTATCACCCCGGCCGTTGGCGGGGGTGATCATTCAGCGAAGAATTCGCCTATTCAACCGCAAGGATATTCTGATGTGGTTACAAACGAGCTGTGATCTTTTCTTCGATATCTCAATACCGACCCCTTTTGTGCTGATGTTACGACCCCGCAGTGGTGCCCTTCAGTGGATCGCCAGTGAAGAGTATAAGATCGTCCCGAGTGTTCCGGTTTTTGAGTTTACCGATACCTACGGCAACCTGTGTCAGCGGCTGGTGGCTCCGGTGGGGAACTTCTCTATTCATACGACCTCCAGAGTGATGATCGCCGATACCCTGGACCGGGCCCCCGGAGCTCCGTTTGTCGAGGTGCAGTATCTGCCCGATGCGGTACTCAGTTATCTTCTGCCCAGCCGCTATTGTGAGTCAGACCGGTTCGGCCAGATGGCCAGTCAGATCACTGCGGATTGTTTGCCGGGTTATGATCAGGTCGCTGCCATTGAGAGCTGGTTACGGAATACGTTTCGCTATGAGCCCGGCGTCAGCGATCTGCTGCTCTCTGCCCAGGAGGTGAATCTCCTGCCTGCCGGTGTATGCCGGGATCTGGCGCATCTGGGAATCGCATTGTGCCGAAGCCTGTGTATTCCTGCACGGATGGTGGTTGGCTATCTGCATGACCTTTATCCGATGGATCTGCATGCCTGGTTTGAAGCCTATGTGGGTGGTCGCTGGTATACCTTTGATGCCACGCAGCACGATTTGTACGAGACCTTTCGTAAAGGCGGCTATGTGACACTGGGCTATGGCCGGGACGCTGCCGATGTAGCAATTTTTAACCAGTATGGTCCGGCGGTATTTCCGACGGAGCAGCGCGTGAGTGTGCAACTTTGCGCCAGTGAAAGCGCCTGATCTGCGCTTCTCAGCTGTCGTTATAACCCCTGAAAGTCAGGCCTGTTTATCTGGTGTTTAAATAGAGCGGGTGTCTGAAGTTAAACAGGGCACCCAGCAAGGAAATAACCAGATAGACCGCCCAGAAGGCAAGCACAACGTCGCTGAAAAAATGCCCCCCCTGTACTATTCGGGTCAGTCCCAGCACAACACCCACCATACAGCCGCCCCAGAACGCCCGGCGAGAGGCGAATAACCATCCGAGGATCATAAAGTAGAACCCCATCGCAGCATGGCCACTGACAAATGAACAGTTTTTGCTGCAGGCACCGGAATAAACGAATGCCGGAGTGAACGGCTTATCGCCGCCAAAGTTCTCTACCTGTACCGGGCGGGCGCGGCCGATGGAGTTATCTTTGAGGACCGTATTGACCAGCAGTCCGGGACCTAAGATCAGGGCGGTTAGCAGAAACGTGACGCTCCACTTTTTATAGTTTTTGAGTTTCAGTTTGTTAAATCTGATGAGGAGTCCTGTAACAATCAGTCCCAGCAGTATCGGGATATGGATCATCGCAAACAGCCGGTAGATAAACTGAATCAGCGGATTGTTTTTATAGATGAACTGCTGTGTCTGAGGATCGTAAAACAAGCCGGCGACAAACAGATCGATCTGAGGAAAACTGATGAAAACAGCAGCGCAGACCAGGAACAGGACGATTTCCCGACAGTGTTTCAGCTGTGTTAACGCGGTTAAGTGGACCATCTGATTACTCTTCAGTCTCTTGCTTAATGCCCTTGAAACCGCTGACTTTATAGAGGCGTGCAGTGCGGCTGAAGTTGCTGTACAGGGGCAGGGTTTGTTCTGTCAGCAGTGTTACATCAGTGAAATAGTGTGTCAGTTTAGCTGCCACATCATGCTCGCTGACAAACAGAAACTGTGTCTGCGTACTTTTGGAAAGCGGGTACTGAAGCTCATAGTGATCCTCGATATAGCTGTCATCACTCAGCGCGACCCCTTTAAAGTCCTGCGGTGTGATGTAGTAACCAAAGTAGGCCAGTAATTTACGGGAATCACTGGCCAGCTTGTAGTCTGGGTGCTGATCAAACCAGGGCTGAAACTGATGGACAAACTCTGGCCAGCCGAGTAATCGCTTATAGGGATCAGTACCCCACTTGCGTTCTATTCCAAGAGCGTTTGTCACTGCAGCGTAGTGATAGAAGGCGATCGACAACAGCAGGTTCGCCAGCAGACCGATCAGCAGTATACGGTATCCCTTGAGCTGGCTCAGATAGTAGCCCGCCAGTAGTGAGGCACCAATATAGGCGGGACCTGCCCAATTGACATTCGCGCGCGCCATGAACGCCTGCACGGAGAGCACCGCAAAGGTAGGCCAGAACAGGCTCCAGAGCAGGCGTTCAATATCGCTGCGGGGATGGCGTTTCAATCCCCGGATAGCGATATAGATAAGAAACACCGGACCAAACACAAACAGCTGGCCTGCCCAGAACTCCAACAGTCGGCTGAAGCTCAGTGAACTGCTGCTCTGGTGAGAGATCTCCGCAGTATGCTGGAAGCTGATAAAGTCGTGCTGGTAATTCCAGTAAAGGTTGGGCAGCAGGAAGCTGATCGCCAGCAGGCAGGTCATCCAGAAGCGGGGATTGAGTAACAGTTGCCGTCCTGCGGGACTCAGGGCCGCATAGAGCAGAAAGGTTGTGGGTAAAATAATAAAGGTATATTTCGACAGCAGTCCCAGTCCTCCGGCCACGCCAGCCAACAGCCACCAGAGGCCGTTATTGCTCTCTTTGGCCCGGAGGAAGGCGTAGAAGCAAAGGCACCAGAAGAAAATAAGGGGGGCATCGGTGGTGATAAACAGGCTGTTAAAGCCGACCAGAGGCATCAGCAGGAATATTGAACCACTGAACAGAGCGGCCTTCGTCGCTAACACTTTATCGTCTGAAAAACGTTCAGCGGTACGATAGATGATGATAGCAGCAGCGCTGTAAAGCAGGGGAGAGGCCAGCTTTACCGCCCACTCTGCGTTGCCAAAAACGGCAGTAGTCAGTGCGATCAGCCAGCCCACCATCGGCGGCTTTGAGTAATATCCCCAGTCCGGTGTCTGAGCCCAGCCAAGGTAATACGCTTCATCATAAAACAGGGTTATCGGGGTGCTGAGAACGATCCATTCACGGTAGAGAAACAGCAGGGCGATCAGCGCCAGAAACCAGCGGAACGGGTGTGCGGTAAAGGCAGTGGTTGAATCGGAAGATGCAGCAGACATTCTATTTTTCCGGACTGACAGGTTATATGTCCGGCAATCGGCCGGTGTTTCTTTTGGGGCGCTAAGTTTAACAGACGCCCTCTGGCAAAGAAATGTCCGGCTGCAGTTACGTCAGTAGCGGATTATGCCATCTACATCAGCCCTTTCGCCTGTAGCATCAGGCTCAGACGTTCAGATATTTCGATTTCCATATGCTTCAGCGCTTCGGCATCATCAGGATGACTGAAGTCCCAGCGGATATGCTGCTGATCGGTTGCCAGTTCCGGGAGGGCGTCGTGGCTTTTATCACAGAGTGTGATAATCGTATCAAACGGCTCCCGGGCCATCTCATTCAGGTCTTTGCTGACCGGCTTCGTCTGGCTGTGACTCAGCCGGGTGACCCATTCCGAGACGTGTTCTGGTATGGGTTCAGGCTCAGGCCCGGCGCTTGTGGCGAGCACTTTGCCATGACCCATTTTATTGGCTAAGGCTTCGGCTATCTGTGAGCGGATCGAATTGTGCCTGCAGACAAAAAGAATTCTATGGGGTGCAGTCATGCTGAGGGTTCCATTGTTCAGAGTATCTATCGGGCCTTAGATTAACCGAAACAGATAAAAACTATAACCATCAGCCATTTCCACTTGTATTCAAACTGCGTAACGCTCTGTTTTTCCCGCGGATGAGCGTGTCCCTGAAGCCTGCATCTAGTGGTGTAAAGGCTGTGGTTCTGAAGATCTGTCGGGAGCACATTTTTTTTCACTGCGGCCTCTAATGGCGGGGAATGATGGGGTATACTGGCTGATATCTGATCAGGGGATAACGAGTGACTATTGCGCTAAACGAGGATATGCAGACAGAATGTTCTGTTCTGTTAGCCAGACAACCGGTTTTTAATAAAAGTCAGGATGTGCAGGGTTACAGCCTGCTGTATCGATCCGATAGTGGCTTGCTGCCGGCGGAATTCTCTGACGAGCAGGCAACTGCATCGGTCATTCTGAATAACTATGCTGTTGCCTCGAATGATGGCAAAACTAAGCATCTGCCGTTATTTGTCAAACTGACTCAGAGTATGTTGCTGTCCGATATGTTGCCTGATCTTCCCCGGGAAGGGGTTATTTTCGAACTGTTGCGGGAAGACGGCATATCCAAGGAATTGCTGTCGGTGTTGCGTGAGCGTAAAGCGGAGGGCTATCGGTTTGCATTAACCCACTATACCGGCGATAAAGTGCAAACCCCGCTGCTGGATCTGATGTATGTGGTTAAGATCGATACCCAGCGTCATGACGATGCCGAACTTAAGCAACTGGTTAACTTCTGTAAGCCCTATCGGGTTCACCTGCTGGCCGATAAAGTTGAGAGTCAGGAGGATTTTCGCCGGGCTATCGATTTTGGTTTCAATCTGTTTCAGGGATATTTTCTCTGTCGCCCGGTATCGATTAAAGGGAAGAGTTTTGGCAGTTCTAAGGTTCTGATCCTGGAGCTGCTGGCTGAACTGAATAACCCTGCGGCAACCGCACAGTCCGTCGAGCAAATTGTCATCAATGATCCGGCGATGACCTATAAGATACTGCGTCTGGTAAATTCCGCCGCCTTCAGTACACCGAAACAGATCGACTCGATTTCCCATGCGGTGTCGCTGATCGGCATGGATCAGCTCAAGAAATGGGCTGCGCTGTTTCTGCTCAGTGGCCAGTCCGATAAACCGGTAGAGCTGACACGCATGATGCTGATCCGCGGGCGGATGTGTGAACTGTTGGCGGAGATGCTCAGTTATCAGAATCCGATCAATTATTTCATGGTGGGGCTGCTGTCTCAGCTTGATGCCATGATGGATACCGATATGCAGGTGTTGCTGGATCAGATCCCATTGGACGGCGCAATAAAAGAGGCTATTCTCTCCCGGACTAATCAGATGGGAGAGATTCTCACCGAGGTGCAGCATTATGAACGCGGCGAGTGGTCCGACATGCGTAACTTCTTAGATCGGCCATTCTATGAGGTTGCCTATCGCCATAGCTTAAGCTGGGCTGATCAGGTGTTGGCTTCGCTGCAGGAGTGATGCCAGTGGTAGCCGGAGCCCCGGCTATTGTCGCTATGCGTCTGCTCATCTGTTAATTATGTGCAGCAAACGCAGTTTTCCCCTTGCCGGATATAACAGGATAGATTGTGAACTGGCTGCCTGACCTGATCGGTATCGATACAGCGCTATTGCTGATTATAACCAGTACCCTGACCTCAATGCTGACGGCTGCAATGGGTATTGGTGGCGGGGTGTTGCTGCTGGCGGTGATGGCCACCATTGTGCCGCCCGCTGCGCTGATTCCCGTGCATGGTCTGGTACAACTCGGTTCAAATGGCAACCGGGCTTTGCTGACCCGTGAGTATATTGACTGGTCCCTGCTCCGATTGTTTCTGGGTGGCGCGCTGATCGGAGCAGTGGTCGCCTACTTTGTGGTGGTGCAATTGTCGGTTGAGCTGATTCAGCTCAGTGTCGCCGGATTTATTCTGTTTCTGGTCTGGGGCCCCGGGCTGCGTAAGCAGGAGATACCCCCTGCTGGGTTGGTTCTGGCCGGTGCAGGAACCACGCTGATTACGATGTTTGTCGGTGCTACCGGGCCTCTTGTGGCTGCCTTTGTTCATCGTCGGGGTTATGAGAAATATCGCATAGTCGCCACTTTTGCTGCCTGTATGACGGTTCAGCACCTGTTGAAAATGCTGGTGTTTGGCCTGATTGGCTTTGCGTTTACGGATTGGTTGCCGCTGATTATTGCAATGATTGCCGGTGGCTTTGCCGGCACCTGGGTCGGGTTACATATCTTGAAGAAGGTGCCTGCGGAGCGATTTCAGGAGATCTTCAGACTGCTGGTGACAGCGCTGGCTTTGCGCCTTGTGTGGCAGGTGTTTAGCAGTTAATCAATTTGCAGGCATAAAAAAGCAGCCGGATAGGCTGCTTTTTTGTTGCTGCTGATCTGCCCGGCAGGATTAATCTTCCAGCTTGGACAGGTCCCGCACCGCACCTTTATCGGCAGAGGTTGCCAGCAGTGCGTAAGCCTTAAGCGCTGCGGATACCTTACGCGGACGTGCTTCAACAGGCTTCCAGCCAATCGCATCCTGTTCTGCGCGGCGCTGAGCCAGTTCTTCATCGGACAACAGCACGTCGATGGTGCGGTTGGGGATATCGATGCGGATACGGTCACCGTTGCGCACCAGGCCGATAGCGCCGCCGGCAGCGGCTTCCGGAGACACGTGGCCGATAGACAGACCCGATGTACCGCCGGAGAAACGTCCGTCAGTCAGCAGTGCGCACTCTTTGCCCAGGCCTTTCGACTTGATGTAGGAGGTCGGATAGAGCATCTCCTGCATCCCCGGACCGCCTTTAGGACCTTCGTAGCGCACAATAATTACATCACCGGCTTTGACCTTGTCATCGAGGATGTTGGCAACCGCTTCATCCTGAGACTCGGTAATGTGTGCCGGGCCTTCAAATACCAGAATTGAGTCATCGACACCGGCGGTTTTCACCACGCAACCGTCCAGAGCAATATTACCCCGCAGTACGGCCAGACCGCCTTCCAGTGAAAATGCGTGTTCTATAGAACGGATGCAGCCGTTGGCACGATCACCATCCAGCGTTGGCCAGCGGGTTGCCTGACTGAAGGCCACCTGCGTAGGAATGCCGGCAGGGCCTGCTTTATAAAACTCCATCACTTCCGGGGATGGGTTACGCATGATATCCCACTTATCCAGTGCGTCTTTCATCGTCGGTGCGTGAACCGTTGGCGCATCGGTATGCAGTTTTCCGGCACGGTCCAGCTCTCCCAGAATCGCCATGATGCCACCGGCACGGTGAACATCTTCGACATGGTATTTAGGGGTGTTTGGTGCAACTTTACACAGCTGAGGTACCGTCAGTGACAGACGATCAATATCGGCCATGGTGAAATCGATTTCAGCTTCCTGAGCGATTGCCAGCAGGTGCAGGATCGTATTGGTTGACCCGCCCATGGCGATATCCAGTGTCATCGCGTTCTCGAAGGCATTGAAGCCTACTGAGCGTGGCAGCAGCGATTCATCGTCCTGCTCATAGTAACGCTTCGCCATCGCTACGATGCTGCGCCCCGCCTCCAGGAACAGCTCTTTACGATCGGCGTGGGTGGCAACAACCGTACCATTGCCTGGCAGTGCCAGTCCCAGCGCTTCGGCCAGGCAGTTCATTGAGTTAGCGGTGAACATACCGGAGCATGAGCCGCAGGTCGGGCAGGCGGATCGTTCAACAGCATCAACCATCTCATCGGAGGCGCTCGGATCAACCGCCATTACCATGGCATCGACCAGATCCAGCTTGTGCTCGGATAGTTTGGTCTTGCCGGCTTCCATCGGGCCGCCGGAGACAAAGATAACCGGAATATTGAGGCGCATAGCGGCCATCAGCATCCCCGGTGTGATCTT
The DNA here is from genome assembly GCA_024397875.1 of Amphritea atlantica. Taxonomy (NCBI): domain Bacteria; kingdom Pseudomonadati; phylum Pseudomonadota; class Gammaproteobacteria; order Oceanospirillales; family Oceanospirillaceae; genus Amphritea; species Amphritea atlantica. Next base: position 3,904,615 of record CP073344.1, on the reverse strand, counting down.
GTCGCAGTTGGAGATACACACCAGTGCGTCGGCACAGTGGGCATTTACCATATACTCAACGGAATCCGCGATAATATCCCGGGACGGCAGAGAGTAAAGCATGCCGTCATGACCCATGGCGATACCGTCATCGATCGCAATGGTGTTGAACTCTTTAGCAACGCCGCCAGCCTTTTCAATTTCACGGGCGACCAGTTGTCCCATATCTTTCAGATGGACATGCCCGGGCACAAACTGGGTAAATGAGTTGGCAATGGCGATGATCGGCTTCTGGAAATCGTCATCCTTCATCCCCGTGGCGCGCCAAAGTGCGCGGGCACCGGCCATATTTCGACCTGCGGTGGAGGTCTTGGAGCGATATTGTGGCATGCACAGATCCTCTGCGGCTGTAGTGAGTTTTTTGTATAAGACCGTCGATTATACAAAACTCTCGGCGGGAATACCTAACAATCCTGTTCATTCAGCGCAACACTTGGCGTTAATCGCTATTGCCGGCCTCTTAGCGACATATCGGGCTATTGTTTCCTGTAGTAAAAAAGTATTCTTAGTGGCATATGATCCCAGGAGGCGTTAATGGTTATAGATAAAAAACAGATCCGTTCAGATCGCTGGCTCAAAATGATGATGCGTACCGGTGTGCCGGTGGCGATCGTGAGTATACTTTGTCTCTGGCTGGGGCAGTTTCTGGCATCCCCGGCGTTGGGCAGCGTTTTTCTGGTGACGATGCCGATCGCGCTGATGATCGGCTTTATTTACAACATTCGTTATGTGACCCTGGCGTTACGTGCCCGGCGTCAGGCGGCAGATAAACCGGCAGACAATGACTGATCTGACTCTGCTGACCGACCAGTTTCCACTGCTACAGCAGCTGGATGAGGCCGGGCTGGCGATCCTCAGCCGGGCGCAGAAAGTTCAGCTGCCTGCTGATCAGGTGGTGTTTCATCAGGGCAGCGTTTGTCAGCACTTTATTATCGTGGTCTCCGGTGTGGTGAAAGTGCTGGGGCGACATGCGAATGGCAGGGAACTGATTCTGTACCGGATCGAAAACCAGGGTACCTGTGTGCTGACGACTTCCTGTCTGCTGGGCGCTGAGGACTATCCGGCAGAAGGGATTACCGAAACCGGGGTGACTGCATTTCTGCTTCCATTATCTGATTTTCAGCGCGCCATTGCGGAATCGGAAGGCCTGCGACGGTTTATATTCGATTCCTATGGTGAGCGACTGGCCCGTCTGATCGCTCTGGTACAGGAGATCGCGTTTGAGCGTATCGAAAAGCGGCTGGCCCGTTATCTGATTGAGCATGTGGGGCCTGGGTCTGTGTTGTTACGCTCCCATCAGGAGATCGCCGACGAGCTGGGCACCGCAAGAGAGGTTGTCAGTCGACAGTTGAAGCTGTTTGAGCAGAAGGAATGGGTTGCCCTGAGTCGAAATCAGGTATTGTTCCTGAATAAAGGGGCCGTCAAAAGTGCGGCAAAAGATCGTTAAGTAAAAGAAAATTAAGCAAAAGAGAGCATCAGCAATTCAGGTCAGTGTGACTTTGTCACAGACATTCTCAGCAACAGCGCCGATAATTGATTCAAACCTGAATAAATCTGAGGATGGAAAAATGGAAAAGAATATCGGATCTGTAGATAAAGTGGTGCGTATTCTGGTCGGTCTGGTACTGATTGCACTGGTATTTGTGGGACCTCAAACCGTTTGGGGATGGATCGGTGTGCCGGTCATTGCGATTGCGCTGTTTGGCTGGTGCCCTCTGTATCGGGTGCTGGGCGTCAGTACCTGTAAGAAGGGCTAAGCTGAGTCATTGCGCTGAAAACGATAAATAACAGTTTTTCAGACTTAAGAAACCGGCCCGTTCAGGCCGGTTTTTTTTATCCACACCACGCTCTGCTGCTTGTTGTATGCCCTATTGTAAAGATAGGTAAAGCAGCATCAGGCACTTTACAGTTCAGGATTGGTTCAGTCCTGCAGCACGACAATAGGCTACATACTCCAAAGAACAGAGAGGGGAGAGTAGCCATGAAAAAGTTAATTGTAGCAAGTCTTATTGCACTGGGGCTGACTTCCGGGATGGCTCAGGCGGATTCCCGCTTTAAAGAGAGCAAGCATCACCGGGAATTTGCCCGGGTAACCCATGTCGAACCGATTGTGGTTCAGACTCAGCGTCGTATTCCTCGTCGTGAATGCTGGGATGAGGATGTACGATACGAAACGCAGAGTCATCAGCGTAAATCGTACACAGGGCCTATACTTGGCGGTATCATTGGTGGGGCGATCGGCAACGAGCTGGGCGCAGGCCAGGATAATAAAAAAGTGGGGGCGGTGGTCGGAGCGGTACTGGGAGCCTCTATCGGTAATGATATTAGCCGGAACAGTCACCACCGTGGTAACAACATTGAATATCGCACCGAAACACGCTGTAACGTACAGCACGATGTTGAGTATTATGAACGGGTAACCGGCTACAAGGTGACCTACCGCTATAACGGTCGCACTTATAAGACGCGCATGGATCATGAGCCGGGTAAGCGGATCCCGGTGCGGGTCACTGTCAGCCCTGTTTTCTGATTAAGATGTAAATAATTGGTGATAATAATGTTCAGAGCGTTCTCATATACACTTTTTGCCCTGCTGATGGTAACGATTGGGGGGACTGTGGCAGCGGCAGAGGTGGTTGAGGCCAAAACTGAATTCAGAATTGAATCCATGAGTCTTGCTGTAAATGCGGTGTCGCTGCAACAGGCGGCAGCAACCGCAAAGCAGAATCATGGAGGAAAGGTTGTAAAGGCGGAAACCCGGGACCGCGACGGGCGGTTAGTGCATCTTATCCGGCTGATCAATCATGGTCGGGTAAAGACAGTTCTGATTGATGCTCAGACCGGTCAGGAGCTATCGCCTTGAGGTGGTACCCGCCATCCACAGGAATGGAGTAACAGAATGAAATTGCTGGTAATAGAAGATGATATGGATCTGCGCCGTCAACTGGTGACGGCGCTGACCGATAGTGGTTATGCCGTTGAGGAAGCAGAAGATGGCGAAGAGGGACTCTACCTTGGCAATGAGTTCCCTTATGATCTGGCGGTCGTCGATATCGGCTTGCCCAAGCTGTCCGGTGTTGAGGTTATTCGTGGCTGGCGCAAGAATGATGTGAATTTCCCGGTGATTATACTGACCGCCCGGGGCGACTGGCAGGATAAGGTCGAAGGGCTGGAAGCAGGCGCTGATGACTATCTGGTTAAGCCATTTCATATCGAGGAACTGATGGCCCGGCTGAATGCCCTGCTGCGCAGAGCAGCGGGTCATGCCAAGCCGATGCTTGAGTTTGGGCCGTTAAAGCTGGATAGCAGTGGTCGTAATGTTTATCTCAATGACAGTTCAGTAAAACTGACCAGCTATGAGTACCGAACGCTGGAGTATCTGATGCTGAATGCCGGCAAGGTGATCTCAAAAAGTGAATTGACCGAGCACCTTTACCACCAGGATTTTGATCGTGACAGTAACGTGTTAGAGGTGTTTATCCGGCGCCTGAGACAGAAGCTCGATCCGGATCAGTCACTGCAGCCGATCGCTACCGTGCGCGGACTGGGTTATCGCTTTGACCTGTCTGCGGGGGCATCAAACAACGCATGATGCCCCGTGCTCTTCGTGCCCGCCTGTTGCTCGCTTCACTGCTGTTGTTGCCGGTATTCTTTGGTCTTACCGGTTTTGCTTTACAGCAGGCGTTTCACCACAGTCTTGAAGCGGCGGAAGAGGAACGACTGAAACTTCAGCTCTACCTTATTCTGGGTGCTGCTGAGCTTCAGGGCGATCGTATTATGATACCTGATAACCTGCAGGAACCCCGCTATGCTCAGGTTGAATCGGGCCTCTATGGTTTCCTCCATGACCGTAAAGATATGCTGGTATGGTACTCAGAATCGGCCAAGCTGATCTCTGATGCGCTGGTTGATGAGTTGCAAGTGGATGGGCTCAATACCGGTGATTCAAGATTTTATCGCTTGCCGGAACAGGGTGTCTTTGTCTATCAGTTTGCCCTGTTGTGGGAGATTTCAGGGCGGGAACATAGTTATGTGTTTACCGTGCTGGAGTCTGATAATCAGGTAAAAGCAGAGCAGAAAGCTTTTAACGCCCGGTTGTGGGGCTGGCTGGGGGCGGCGATTTTCCTCTTCCTGCTGGTGGAAACCGCGCTGATTCGCTGGGGGCTAAAACCTCTGACCCGGCTGGCGGAAGATCTTAAACGAATCGAGCTGGGGCAGAGCGATAAGCTCACCGGTGAATACCCCACCGAGGTTCAGGCAGTCACCGATAACCTCAATCTGCTGATCAGTAATGAGCGTCTGCAGCGGGAGCGATATCGTAATACGCTTGGCGATCTGGCCCATAGTCTGAAGACTCCGCTGGCCGTGATCCGGGGAGCCCGCCAGGAGCGCCTCAGCTTCGATGAGTACCAGACTCTGGTGACCGATCAGGCGGGGCGGATGGATCAGATAGTGCAGTACCAGTTGTCCCGGGCGGTCAAAAGTCAGGGGCGGACCCTGGCGAAGAAAACGCCGGTAGCGCCGCTTATTGAGCGGATGGTTGCCGCGCTGAATAAAGTGTATCGGGATAAAAATATTGCGGTGTCGCTGACTCTGGATGGAGATTACCAGCTGCCTGCTGACGAGCGGGATCTGATGGAGTTACTGGGAAATATTCTCGAAAACGCTTATAAATATGGTCACAGCCAGGTGGCTGTCAATTGCAGCAACGGTGGTGGGATGCTACAGGTCGATATCGCTGACGATGGCGCCGGAATCTCCCCCGGGTTGCGTCAGACGATACTCAAGCGCGGACAGCGGGCAGATACTTCCGCGCCGGGTCAGGGCATCGGCTTGTCTGTTGCGGTGGATATTCTCAGTAGTTACGACGGTGAACTGGAGATTGGTGAATCGACTCTGGGCGGAGCGCTGTTTACTATCAGGATGCCGCTCAATTAGAGGCGGCGGATCTGTTGCCGTCTGGCAGACAGATCCGCTGTACAAAAAGTATTCTCAGGCAGCTTAACCGATGCAGCGTTAATTAAGCGATTTAATAAAAGCCTTGGAGTTACGCTGATAGTTATACATCTCCTGCTTTTTGTTGGGCAGGCCGCTGATCGCTGTCGGTTCAAAGCCCCGCTCGATAAACCAGTGCGCGGTTCGGGTGGTCAGCACAAAGAGGCGGTTGAGCTGCTGTTCCCGGGCAGATTCCTCAATCGCCTGCAGCAGTTTCTCGCCCCGCTCTCCACCGCGATATTCCTGTGAGATAGCCACGCAGGCCAGCTCGCCGATCTGTTCTTCCGGAAACGGATAGAGTGCCGCGCAGCCGACGATGGCGCCATCCAGGGCGACCACCATAAACTGATTAATTTCCGCTTCCAGCAACTCTCTTGAGCGCCGCACCAGAATACCGGCTTCTTCCATCGGCCTGATCAGCTCCAGAATCCCACCCACATCTTCAATGCTTGCCGGTCTTACCTGCTCGTAGGAATGCTCGATCACCATGGTGCCGATACCGTTACGACTGAACAGCTCAGACAGCAGCGCACCATCTTCCCGATAACTGATCAGGTGGCTGCGGGCGACGCCATGCCGGGATGCGGTCACCGCTGCCTGCAGATGACGGCAGAGTTCCGATGGCACCTGATCGGGTGAGCTGTGCTTTGCCATATACTGACTTACCAGGCGCTCAGCCGTATCGGCCAGCAGCTCAGAGCGCAGGGCTTCGCTACTGTCGCGAACCCCGCCGTCTTCGCCAAACATGATCAGTTTATCGGCATCGAGGCTGATCGCTACCTGCGTGGCGACATCCTCAACGGCGAGATTGAAGACCTCCCCGGTGGGCGAATATCCCAGATGCGACAGCAGAACGATATTGTTCATGCTGAGCTGTTGCCGGATCGCTTCCTGATCGATTCTGCGCACCTCTCCGGTATGGCACAGGTCCACGCCGTTGTAGATGCCAAAAGGCCTTGCGGTCACGAAGTTGCCACTACAGACCCGGATTTTGGCCCCATGCATGGGGGAGTTTGCCAGTCCCATCGAGAGTTTTGCTTCTATTTCGATCCGCAAGCTGGCGGCTGATTCGATCACACAGCGCAATGTGTCTGCATCGGTAACCCGCAGATGGTGGTGAACCCAGTCTTCAATATTCTGCTGTTCAAGTTTCGCTTCGATCTGGGGGCGTGAGCCGTGCACCAGCACCAGCTTGACGCCAAGACTGTTCAGCAGAGCGATATCGTGAATGATGTTGGCAAAATTCGGATCGGCGAGCGCCTCTCCTCCCAGCATCAGGACGAAGGTTTTCCCCCGGTGAGCATTGATATAGGGAGAGCTGTGACGAAACCAGTTTACGTATGGGTTGCTATCATTAATCACGATGAAAAACAGTACCTTGCAATCAGTTGTTCCAGTACCGCTACTGTAGGCTTAATCTGATCAAAAGCCAAATATTCATCGGGCTGGTGGGCCTGATCAATAGAGCCCGGCCCCATCACAATGGTATCCATCCCCAGCCCCTGTAAAAACGGGGCTTCGGTGGCAAAGGCGACGGCTTCGGCCTGATGGCCGGTGAGCTTTTCTGCGGTATTGACCAGTTCCGAGTGTTTGTCGTTGTGAAATGCCGGAATTCCCGGGAACAGGGGCTCAGTGATGATCTCTACGCCAAATGTATGCTGCAGCGGTTGTAAGCGTTTGCTTACTGCTTCGCGCAGGTTCTCTGCGGACATCCCTGGTAGCGGACGCAGGTCGTATTCCAGCTCGCAGGCGCCACAGATACGGTTGGGGTTATCGCCACCATGAATACAACCGAGATTGAGGGTGGGTACCGATACTGCGAAATCACTGTTCTGATAATCTCGCTGCAACTCCTTACGAAAGCTGAGGAGCTCGCCCAGCACTGAATGCATCGCATCCAGCGCGCTGGCACCCAGAGCCGGGTCGGAGGAATGGCCAGAGCGGCCCTTGATCCGCACCTGCTCCATCATAATGCCCTTATGCATGTAGATCGGCCGCATGCCGGTCGGTTCACCAATGACGGCATAGCGTGCCTTTGGTTGACCCGCTTCCGCCAGTGCCCGGGCACCGCTCATTGAACTCTCTTCATCGGCGGTGGCCAGAATGATCAGCGGTTGTTGCAGCGGTTTGTCGATAAACTTACGGGCCGCTTCGATGGCAATAGCAAAGAAGCCTTTCATATCACAGGTGCCCAGGCCATAGAAACGACCGTCTTTCTCGGTCAGTTTAAACGGATCGCTGTTCCAGAGTTCGGCATTAAATGGCACGGTATCGGTATGACCTGACAGCACCAGTCCGCCTGGACCGCTGCCCAGTGTGGCGATCAGGTTGGCTTTACCCGGGTGTCCCGGTATCGCCATTACCTCCGTTTTGAATCCCAGACCGGATAACCAGCTTTCAAGCTTGCCAATAACACTCAGGTTACTCTGATCCCAATGTGCTGCAGTGCAGCTGACCGAGGGGGTGGCGATCAGTTCTGTGAGCATGGTGAGCAGGTCAGGTGTGGAGGATTGCATAACGGTATCCGACTCTATTTAGTTATCCCATATTGTGCCGCTTTCAACAGAAATAAAAAAGGCGATCATTTCATGATCGCCTTTATTTATCTGATCCAGCTGTCTGTTAACTGAAAATTCCTTTCAGGGTAAAGAAGATCACAATCGACAGGAAAGCACCGGCAGGCAGGGTGACCAGCCAGGAGACGAATATGGTACCGACCACCTGCAGATTCAGTGCCGAAAGCCCCCGGGCCATGCCGACACCCAGAACCGCACCTACAAGAGTATGAGTGGTGGAGATAGGCAGACCGGTACCGGAGGCAAATACTACGGTTGAGGCCGCAGCCAGGGTTGCCGCAAAGCCACGGCTGGGGGTCAGCTCAGTAATATTGTTACCGACGGTGGCGATGACTTTATGGCCATACATGACCAGACCGGCAACGATACCACTACCGCCCAGCAGCAGAATCCAGACCGGCATTACGGATTTTTGCGCCACTTCTCCAGCAGAGTTTACCACGCCAACAACCGCTGCCAGTGGGCCAACCGCGTTGGCAACGTCATTTGAACCATGGGCGAATGCCATGGCGCAGGCGGTGAACATCATCAGTACACCAAACACCTTCTCGACACTGGCAAAGTGATAGTCAACATTATCTTCAGCCCGGGCATGTATCTTCCGCAGCATCAGAATACCGATGACCATCGTGATTAAAGCCACCCCGACTGAGATCATGGCGCTGTTGCCAAATCCCGGATTCATGCCAATATGCTTGAGGCCCTTGGTAAAGGTCACCATGGAGATCATAAAACCGACCACGAAAATATACATAGGTACATATTTCTTGGCGTTCTTGAACGGGTGTTTAGTATCGAGGATCAGTATCTGGACGGTACGGTAGAGGAAGAAAGCGATCACCCCTGCGGTCAGGGGAGAGACTACCCAGCTGGCGACAATCTTGCCGACCTTGCCCCAGTGCACCGCATCCACCGAGATGCCGACGGCCGCAAAACCGACGATTGCACCCACGATCGAGTGAGTTGTGGAGACTGGCCAGCCCATGGCTGTGGCGATCAGTAGCCAGATACCCGCTGCCAGCAGTGCTGACAACATACCGTAAACCAATAATTCCGGTGTTCCGGAGAGGATTGCCGGATCAATAATCCCTTTCCGAATGGTCGCGGTGACCGCGCCACCGGCAAGGTATGCGCCAGCAAATTCAAAGATGATTGCGATCAGAATCGCCTGTTTCAGGGTTAATGCCTTGGAACCTACCGAGGTTCCCATCGCATTAGCGACATCGTTTGCGCCCACACCCCAGGCCATAAAAAATCCAAACACACATGCCATAATGACCAGGATGGAGCCATATTCCGCAATGATGCTCATGATAACTACCTAATTTTTAAGATTCAGAGAAAGATTATTCGCAGGGCTTACTTTGCCAGTAACAACTGCAAACGACTGCCTACCTGTTGTGCTTTATCGGCGAGATCACCGATCCAGCTGATAATCTGATAGAGGAACATCGCATCGATAGGATGCAGTTCTTTCTCTACATCAAACAGGGATGAGCGAACTTCGCGTTCCATCTCATCGGCATCGTGTTCCAGATCATCGAGGTCGTGAATCATCTTTTCGACAACATCGACTTCATGTCCACGAAAGCCTGCGGTAATCAGTTCATCAAGCTCATTCAGTGCCATCAGCGCCTGACCGGATGTTTTCAGGGATGAGCGAACATATTCTGCGATAGCCGGTTGAATCTGTAAGGGAATCAGCATTTTCCGGCCAAGAATCAGACCGGCAATATCTTTTGCCCTGTTGGCGATCTTGTCCTGCATGCGAAGGAGTTCGAGGAGGTCGGTACGGGGGACTGGCAGAAACAGACTGTTGGGGAGATTCATGCGAATCTCCTTTTTCATCGTGTCGGCCTCACCTTCAAGCACGGCTATGCTATGTTGAATTTCGGCGGCCTTATCCCAGTCTTCAGCCATAACGGCATCAAAAAAGGGGATCAGCTGGATAGCACAGGAGTGAGCCTTTGCAATATGTTCCTGCATTGGCTGAAAAGGAGATCGTGCAAACATTTGCATAATCGGGTTGTTAGTCACCATAAAATCACCGGTATTCGAGCAAATTTTGCGCGAGTATACGTTGGCAGCCCGCGCATTTGTAGTCAAAATGAAACATAAGTGTAACTAAACTGACATTGAATATCTTAGCGTAGATAAATAAGTCGCTATTATTGGTCTGTAACATGCTGATTTTTGGTTTTTATTCGCTGCCTTTTAATGAATATGAAGTTTTTGTTACGGCGGGTTGCTTAGATAGCGGTCGTGCGAAAAACTGCTTTTTGGTAAGCTGAAAAAATAGATCGGTCATCAGGATACCTTCGGATATGCTCAGCCAGTTAATCAAGAAATTGCCTCCTCTGCTTCAGCCCTGTGCAAAACTAAACCTTGAAAAATGTTCAGCTTCACTCGAAAACCTCGACCACAGCGTCGATCGCTTTGATGATGATCTGATCCGGGTCCTGAGCGGTAGTGATTATGTCGCTGATCAGTTGAGCCGAAACCCCCGGTTGCTTGATGATCTGTTATCCGGTGCAGACCTTTACACTGACTATCCTGCCAGCGAATACCGTCGGCGACTGGAGCAAAGCCTGGCGCAGGTGGACAGCGAAGAGTTGCTGCATAGCGTGTTGCGCAAATTCCGTCAGCGTGAAATGGTCAGAATTATCTGGCGTGATCTGACCCGTACCACCGATATGCGCGGTACCACCGCCGATCTGTCTGCGCTGGCAGATGCCTGTATCGATCAGGCGCTGGCGTGGCTCTATAGTAACCATTGTGCTAAATGGGGAACGCCCTATTCAGTCCCCTCGGAAGACCGTCCCGCTCAGCCGCAGAAACTGGTGGTATTGGGGATGGGAAAACTGGGGGCCAATGAGCTGAACCTGTCCTCAGATATCGATCTGATCTTTGCTTACCCGGAAAAGGGCATGACACAAGGGGGCCGGGGGCTGGCCAATCAGGACTTTTTCAGTCGCCTGGGACAGAAACTGATACAGGCACTGGACAGCATTACTGCGGATGGATTCGTGTTCCGCACCGATATGCGTTTGCGGCCCTATGGCGCCAGTGGTCCGCTGGTATGCAGTTTCCCGGCGATGGAAGAGTATTACCAGAACCAGGGGCGGGACTGGGAGCGCTATGCGATGATTAAAGCGCGGGTCGTCGGTGGCGATCAGCAGGCCGGTGCCGAACTGCTGGAGATGCTCAGGCCCTTTGTGTATCGTAAATATATCGACTTCAGTGCGTTTGATTCACTGCGTTCAATGAAGGAGATGATCAATAAAGAGGTGCGGCGCAAAGGTCTGCACGGCAACGTAAAGCTAGGCTCCGGTGGTATTCGGGAGGTGGAGTTCGTCGCCCAGGCGTTCCAGCTGATACGAGGCGGCCGGGATCCCCGGTTACAGCAGCGGGAGTTACTGAATATTTTGCCGCTGCTACCGGAAACCGTTGGCATACCGGAGCAGGCTGCCACCGAGCTGGTTGATGCCTATACCTTTCTGCGCAATGCAGAGCATGCGATTCAGGCGGTTGCCGACCGACAAACTCAGGAGTTGCCAACCGATCCGGTTGGTCAGGCGCGTATCGCCTACAGCATGGGATTTGATAGCTGGGACAGCTTTATCGCAGAGCTGGATCGTCAGCGTGACCGTGTCACCGGGCATTTCGCCGATGTCATTGCGCCAACGGAGGCCGCACCGGCCGCCACAGACCAGACCAGTGACTGGCTGCAACTCTGGAATAGCGAACTGGATGATACCGAGGGGGAGGCTTTTTTTGCCCGGCACGGGCTGGATGATCCACAGCAGGCGTGGAAAGCGTTCAGTCACCTGAAGTCGAGTCGCTCCGTCCAGGTGATGCAGGCTGTCGGATATGAGCGCTTGCAGGCAGTACTGCCGAAACTGATGGACGAGGTCGCCGCCACAGAGAACTCCGCTGAGACCCTTGAGAGGGTGTTCTTGCTGATTCAGGCGGTTATCCGGCGCTCCTCCTATCTGGTCTTGCTGGCAGAAAATCCCGGTGCGATGAAACAGCTGGTGCGCTTATGTTCTGCCAGTGCCTGGTTTAGTGAGACCCTGGCGAAACAGCCGGTGCTGCTGGATGAACTGATCGATCAGCGCAGCCTCTATTCCCCGCCCTCGAAAGAGGCGCTGCAATCGGATCTGCGTCAGCAATTGCTGCGTATTCCGGAAGAGGATGAAGAGCAGCTGATGGACACTCTGCGCTATTTCAAAAGCGCTCATGCACTGATCGTTGCCGCTTCCGATATTACCGGTGTACTGCCACTGATGAAGGTCAGTGACTATCTTACCTGGCTGGCAGAAGTGATTCTGGAGGTGGTGCTTGAGATTGCCTGGCGCCAGCTGTCTGAAAAACATGGTGTGCCATTGAAAGCGCCGGGCGTTCCCTGCGACCCTGACTTTATTATCGTGGGCTATGGCAAAATGGGGGGGATTGAACTTTCCTATGGCTCTGACCTGGATCTGGTGTTTGTCCACGATGCCGATGCCAGCTTATATACCCAGGGCAACAAACCGATTGCCAACTCTGTATTCTTTACCCGTCTGGGCCAGAAAATTATTCATATCCTCAATACCTTTACCACCGGTGGCCACCTCTATGAAGTTGATATGCGCTTAAGGCCATCAGGCAATTCCGGTTTGCTGGTCAGCTCGCTGAAAGCGTTTTCCGAATATCAGGAGAAAGAGGCCTGGACATGGGAGCATCAGGCGCTGGTCCGGGCGCGGGTGATTACGGGATCTGAATCCCTCCGACAACGGTTTGAAGCGGTACGGGCCGATATTCTGATGCAGCCGAGGGAGCATGGCGCGCTCGCTGAAGAGGTGGTGAAGATGCGGGAGAAAATGCGCGAACACCTTGGGACATCGGAAAAAGAAGCGGGTGAATTGTTTAACCTGAAGCAGGATCGTGGGGGGATTGTCGATATCGAGTTTATTGTACAGTTCAGTGCGCTGGCGTATTCGCACCAGTACCCAGAGCTGATCGAGTTTACCGATAACATCAGGATTCTGGACGCGATGGAGCACACCGGGGTGATGTCTGCGGATGATGCAGAGACGCTCAGGGAGGCCTATAAAAAGTATCGTTCGGTTGGCCACCGACAGGTGCTGCAGAACCGTACCGGCCCGGTGAGTGCAAGTGAGCTGGAGGACTGTCGGGACGCGGTAATACGGATCTGGAATTCTCAGCTTAAACTATAAACGCTGTTGAACACCGGGTTTGAGGGGGCGGTTGGTGAAACCTGAGATCGGTTAAAACGTAGCAGCAAAAAAAACTCCGGTCTTTACCGGAGTTTTTTATCAGAGGTTACCGTCACCCTGAGGTGACTGGGTCACTGTTGCTGTTATGCCGCCAGGTTCTGGTTAACGAAGTCCCAGTTTACCAGTGCCCAGAAACCTTTCAGGTAGTCTGGACGAACGTTGCGGTAGTCGATGTAGTAAGCGTGTTCCCACAGATCAACGGTCAGCAGGGCAGTCTGACCATTGGTCATTGGCGTGCCGGCGTTGCTGGTGTTAACGATTTCCAGAGAACCGTCTGCGTTTTTAACCAGCCAGGTCCAGCTTGAACCGAAGTTGTTCACCGCTTTGTCGTTCAGCTCTTCCTGGAATGCCGCAAAAGAGCCCCATTTAGCGTTGATCGCGTCAGCAACTGCACCGGTTGGTTCGCCGCCGCCATTTGGAGACAGGCAGTTCCAGTAAAACGTGTGGTTCCAGATCTGGGCTGCGTTATTGAATACGCCGCCTGCTGGTGCTGACATGATAATCTCTTCCAGAGATTTTCCTTCGTATTCAGTTCCTGGTACCAGGCCGTTCAGCTTTACAACATAGGTGTTGTGGTGTTTGCCGTGGTGGAAGTCCAGAGTTTCTGCGGAGATGTGAGGTTCCAGTGCATCTTTGGCGAATGGCAGTGCTGGTAGTTCGAAGCTCATAATTAATTACCTTTATAGTGTCAGGTTCAGCATAGATTGTGAAATTGTTATATAAACCAGGATCTTTATATAGGGTCTTTATTGGAATAATTCAAGCGTTGTTGACCCGTTGGTGCTGAATCATAGCACCCTTATTTGCGCTTTTCATCGCCTGTAAATCCCTGTGAATATAGGGGAAATTCACTGTTTAACAGTCTCTATCAGACTAAAGTTAGCTGACAGATGTTACGGAACTGTTAGAATCGGATCATCTTTGAACAGATGACAATCAATACGACTACACAGGCGATAACGGGTTATGGGTAAAGTGTTTCTCTGGATTGCGGCGGTACTGCTGGTGGTATTTACCGTAAAAACTCAGTATCTGACATCGAAAACCTGGGAGCCTTTTAAGCAGGGCTGCATGGCAGGGGGCACGGCAACAGAGGAACAGTGCAGCTGTTTGTCGAACTATGTGCATAAGCATTTCAGTGATAATGAGGTTGAAAAGATTATGCAGGGCACCATCAGCGATCCGGTGATGAGACAGAAAGTCGAAGGCATTGTCCGGGTTGGCTCAAGGGAGTGTAAAGCACCTTAAGCTCTGGTGCGTATATTGCCTCTTACCGGTTGCAGTTAAGGGGCTTCCGGACAGGCGCCTTATCTAGACTTTTATTCGGAGTGCAGTTGCTGTCGTACCATATAGAGTGCAGCAATTGCCCTGCCTTCGGAAAAATCATCCCGGCTGAACAGTTCATCCAGTTTGTTCAGGGGCCAGCGAATGACCTCCATCTGTTCCGGTTCATCCCCCGGCAGGCGGCAGGCAAATAGTCCCTCGGCCATGACCACGGTGATCTTGTGGCCCATATAGTTGGGGGCCGATGTCATCTGCTTAATCACCCGCAGCTGTTCAGCACCAAAGCCTGCTTCCTCTTTGAGTTCGCGGTTAGCCGCCTGCAGGGCATCTTCACCGGGATCAATCAGTCCTTTTGGCAGAGTCAGCAGATAATCTTCCAGTCCAACGGCGTATTCTTTAATCAGCAGTACGTTCTGTTCAGCATCAATTGCCGCGATCATCACGGCGCCGCGACCACGGTTGGCCAGCCGCTCGTAGGTTCGCTCAACCCCATTAGAAAATCGTAGCTCTATCTCTTCCACCTGAAACAGCCGGCTTTTAGCTGTGGCGGTTACCTTCAAAATATCCGGTTTTACAGGCATACTGAATTGTTCCTCGTCAATCAGTGTTAAATCTGACGTAATACTAACCTGCGACTCTGACTTTTTATATGGACTGGACGAATATTGATACGGTGCTGCTTGATATGGATGGCACCCTGCTTGATCTGCACTTTGATACCTATTTCTGGCTCGAGCATCTTCCGGTTCGCTATGCTGAGCTCCACAGTATTGACCATGACGAAGCACAGACCTGGTTGCATAAGCGCATTATGCAGGAGCAGGGAACGCTGAACTGGTACTGTCTTGATTACTGGTCAGAGGAGCTGAATGTCGATATTAAAGCGCTGAAACGGGAGATCAGTGAGCGAATTGCGTTCCGGCCCCATGTACATGACTTTCTTGAACACCTTAAGGAACAGGATGTTCGGCGGGTGATTGTAACCAACGCCCATCAGGATAGTTTGTCGCTGAAGCTGGAGCAGACCGGACTGGACACCTTAGTTGACAGGATTATCTGCTCCCATGATTATCAGATACCTAAGGAACAGCAGGCTTTCTGGCACCGGTTGCAGGAGGATGAGCCCTTTGATCCGGCCCGGACCCTGCTGGTGGATGACAGTCTGTCGGTTCTGGCGTCTGCCCGGGAATACGGAATAGCCTATCTGTTAAGTATAATACAGCCGGATAGTCAGCAGCCCGGGCGTGAGATTACTGATTTTAATGCAATCGGGCATTTTAATGAGTTGATGAAAAAATAGATGAATAAACAGACCCATAATAAGCAGAATAATCCGGATCCGCATGTCCGGCTGGACAAGTGGCTCTGGGCAGCACGGTTCTTTAAAACCCGGGGTGCCGCAAAAGAGGCGATAGAGGGTGGCAAGGTGCATTATCAGGGCCAGCGGGCCAAATGCAGCCGCAATGTAGAGGTTGGCGCAAAGCTGGTGATTCGTCAGGGATTTGATGAAAAAACCGTTATTGTTATGGCGATCTCGGATCAGCGCCGGGGCGCTCCTGAAGCCCGGCTGCTGTATCAGGAAACGGAAGAGAGCATCAAGAGCCGCGAAGAGGGTGCCGCCGTGCGCAAAATTATGCGGGGCAATGTGGCTCCGGATCACCGGCCAAATAAGAAGCAGCGACGTAAGATTATACAGTTTAAGGATCGCTAGATTTGCCGCAGCTATGGTAATATACGGCCTTTCGCCGGGCTGCTTTTTTCTGGCAATGATATAGATATAGATATGGGTTTCGAACAACATCATGAGCAGTTCTGATCAGCTTCAACGGGTTATTTTTGACGAGGCGGACATCCGCAGTGTACTGGCCGGACTTGAACAGAGTTATCAACAGGCAATCGCCAAGCATAACTACCCTGCACTGATTAATATTCTGCTGGGTGAGATGATGGCGGCTGTGAGCCTTCTCAGCGCCACGCTTAAATTTGATGGACGGCTGTTACTGCAGGCCCAGAGTAATAATCAGGTAAAGGTGCTGATGGCTGAGTGTAATCATCAGCGGGACCTGCGTGCCATCGCCCGGTTTGACGGTGAGCTGCCTGAGCAGGCCGGGTTTTGCGAACTGCTACAGGGCGGCCAGCTGGTGATCACCATCGAGCCGGACCAGGGTAAGCGTTATCAGGGCGTGGTACCACTGGAAGGCAAGCGGCTGAGTGATTGTCTGGAAGCCTATTTCAGCCTGTCAGAACAGCTGCCGACTCAGATACATCTGGCCGCAGATGAACAGCGTGCCGCTGGTTTTCTGCTTCAGGTTATGCCTGCCAAAGGCGATTCTATGGCGGACTGGGAACACTTCAGCTGTCTCGGAGCCACCCTCACCGATGCAGAGCTTCTGCAGCTGGACAACGAGACGATAATTCACCGGTTGTTCCATGAGGAAAACTGTCGTCTGTACGATCCTGACTCGCTACAGTTTAAATGTGACTGCTCTCGTAAGCGCACCGCCGATGCGCTGCGCTCGATGACACAGGAAGAGTTAGAGGAGATCGTCCGGGAAGAGGGCAGTATCGATGTCAGTTGTCAGTTCTGCAATGAAGTGTATCGTTTTGATCTGGCCGATATTGCTATGATGTTCTCGGACAGCGCCAATATCGAAGGGTCTGATCAGCTTCATTAATCAACTCCGATTTATAAGTTACTGTTTTAATGTCAGTTTTAGTGCCTGTTGTTTTTTCGTCTCAGGAAGGTTTTCTTTTGCAGCCAAGAAATCTCCGGGTCGATGGTGTTTTGCAGGCTTTTTTGACATAATACGCCTCCTTATAATAACGGCCCCGTTGGTTTTCCGGCAGGAATTCACAAGAACAGGGGTCAGGCAGCTTTATCAGGTAAATTACTTTTTTTGGCTAGACGCCAAGGGAATCAAGCAATGAGCAAAGAAACCGTGAACACTGTACACGTAAATTTGAGCCCGGCTCAGCTAGTTGAAAAAGCCATTCAGCGTGGCGAAGGCACTCTCGCTGACACAGGTGCGCTGGTTGTTAAAACTGGCAAGCGTACAGGTCGTTCTCCGATGGATCGTTTTATCGTTGAGGAAGCCAGTACATCCGATGAGATTCATTGGGGTCCTATCAACCGTCCATTTGATGCAGATAAGTTTGATGCCCTGTGGGCTCGCGTTGAGGAATACCTGGCCGCCCGGGAGCATTTCGTATCCAATGTCCACGTAGGCTCTGATACTAATCATTACCTGCCGGTTGTGATGACCACTGAAACTGCATGGCAGAATCTGTTCGGTCAGAACCTGTTTATCCGCCCGGAAGAGTTTAATCCCAAGTCTAAAGAAGAGTGGCAGATTATTAATGCTGCCAGCTTCGAATGTGACCCTGAGCGTGACGGCACTAACAGCGATGGCTGTGTGATTATCAACTTTGCCAAGCGTAAAGTACTGCTGGCCGGTATGCGTTATGCGGGTGAAATGAAGAAAGCGATGTTCTCTGTGCAGAACTTCCTGCTGCCTGAAAAAGATGTGCTGCCGATGCACTGCTCTGCAAACGTCGGAGAAGATGGCGATACCACACTGTTCTTCGGTCTGTCTGGTACCGGTAAGACCACCCTGTCCGCAGATCCCGAGCGTTACCTGATCGGTGATGACGAGCATGGCTGGGGTAAAGGTGTTGTTTTCAACCTGGAAGGTGGTTGCTATGCGAAAACTATCGACCTGAGCCAGAAGAACGAACCGATTATCTGGGATGCTATCCGTTTCGGCGCGATTGTTGAGAACGTGACCCTGGACGAAAATCGTACTGCCGATTACAGTGACACCTCACTGACTGAAAATGGCCGTTGTGCATACCCTCTGGAGCACGTTGAAAAACGTACTGAAGAGAACAAGGGCGGCGAGCCTAAGGCGATTGTCTTCCTGACTTGCGACCTGACCGGTGTTCTTCCTCCGGTATCTATTCTGTCCAAAGAAGCGGCTGCGTATCACTTCCTGTCGGGTTATACCGCATTGGTTGGTTCAACTGAGATGGGTTCTGGTGGCGGCATTAAGTCGACCTTCTCTACCTGTTTCGGTGCTCCGTTCTTCCCGCGCCCGGCCAGCGAATATGCTGACCTGCTAATCAAGCGTATTGAAGAGTTTGGCAGCCAGGTATATCTGGTAAATACCGGCTGGACGGGTGGTGCTTACGGTACTGGTTCCCGCTTCAATATTCCGACAACCCGCGGCATTATTGCAGCGATCCAGAACGGCGCACTGATCGATGTTCAGACGCAGCATCTGGATGGTATCAACCTGACTGTACCGACCGCTGTACCGGGTGTTGACTCTGCTCTGCTGAATCCTCGTGATACCTGGGCAGACAAAGGTGCATACGACGCCACAGCAAAAGACCTGATCGGTCAGTTCACCTCTAACTTCACCAAGTTTGAAGGTGTTGCTGAATCAATCATCGCTGCAGGCCCGCAAGCTTAAGCGCTGATTGAATGAAAAAAGGCTCCCTCGGGAGCCTTTTTTTTAGAGCAGTCGCTAGTGGCTAGACGCGGCTTCGCCGCTTGCTAGTGGCTAGAAAAAGCGTTCTTAACTTCTTGCGAAGTGTGGGATTGTCTTATGCTTCGTAAGCTATTGCTTTAAAAGCGTAAGTTCAAAAAACAAAAGCCTCGCACCACTCCGTAACTGCTCTTCCTACTGCTAGAAAAAGCGTTCTTAACTTCTTGCGAAGTGTGGGATTGTCTTATGCTTCGTAAGCTATTGCTTTAAAAGCGTAAGTTCAAAAAACAAAAGCCTCGCACCACTCCGTAACTGCTCTTCCTACCGCTAGAAAAAGCGTTCTTAACTTCTTGTGCAGTGAGGGTTTGCTTTGCACTTTGTAAGTGATTGCTTCAAAAGCGGAAGTTCAGAAAACAAAGGCCCCGAACCACTCCGTAACCGCTCTTCCTACAGCTAGAAGAAGCGTTCTTAACTTCTTGTGCGGTGCGGGCTTGCTTTGCACTTTGTAAGTGATTGCTTCAAAGGCGCAAGTTCAGAAAACAAAAGCCCCGAATCGCTCAGTAACCGCTCTTCCTACAGCTAGAAAAAGCGTTCTTAATATCTTGTGCAGTGAGGGCTTGCTTTGTACTTCGTAAGTGATTTTTTCAAAAGCGTAAGTTCAAAAAACAAAAGCCTCGCACCACTCCGTAACTGCTCTTCCTACAGCTAGAAAAAGCGTTCTTAACTTCTTGCGAAGTGTGGGATTGTCTTATGCTTCGTAAGCTATTGCTTTAAAAGCGTAAGTTAAAAAAAAGCCCCGAACCACTCCCTAACCGCTCTTCCTACAGCTAGAAAAAGCGTTCTTAATGTCTTGAGCAGTGAGGGCTTGCTTTGTACTTCGTAAGTGATTGCTTCAAAATCGGAAGTTCAGAAAACAAAAGCCCCGCACCACTCCCTAACCGCTCTTCCTGCAGCTAGAATAAGTGTTCTTAATGTCTTGAGCAGTGAGGGCTTGCTTTGCACTTTGTAAGTGATTTTTTCAAAGGCGCAAGTTCAGAAAACAAAAGCCCCGAACCACTCCGTAGCTGCTCTTCCTACCGCTAGAAAAAGCGTTCTTAATGTCTTGTGCAGTGAGGGCTTGCTTTGTACTTCGTAAGTGATTGCTTTAAAAGCGTAAGTTCAGAAAACAAAATCTCCGAATCACTCCGTAGCTGCTCTTCCTACAGCTAGAAAAAGCATTCTTAATTTCTTATGCAGTGAAAGCTTGCTTTGCACTTCGTAAGCGATGGCTTTAAAAGCGTAAGTTCAAAAAACAAAAGCCTTGCACCACTCCGTAACTGCTCTTCCTAGCAACTAGCAGGCGCGTAGCGCCGTTCTAGCAAGTCACGCTCTTTGTGACGTCTAGCTACTCGCGCCGTTAGCAAAGTCTAGCTACTTGCGCCGTTAGCGAAGTCTGGCTACTTAAACGCCAGTGCATACCCCGCATTCGCGAGATAGCCCGCTTCCTGCTCCAGGTCCGCCTGAGTGAGTGGCTGATGGCTGAGCCAGTTGTCGGGAAATTCAAGCGTCAGTTGATTGTCTTCTGCGCTCAGATGGAAGGCTGGCAGGCGCTCTCTGCTGCGGCTGCGGTTGAGGACAAAGGCCAGTCTCAGAAGAATGGTCAGACGACTATAGTGCTTCGCCTCCCGGGGCAGTAACTGGTCAAAAGTCGACGTTGGAAACTTGCGGCGGTGCCCCTGTACAATGGCGGCCAGCTTAACCTGTTGGCGCTTGGTGAATCCTGGCAGATCCGAGTTCAGCACCAGATAAGCACTGTGTTTATGGTACTGGCTGTGGGCGATTGTCAGGCCGGTTTCGCAGCAGCGGGCTGCCCAACTGAGCATATTGTGATATTCATTATTATCCAGATGCCAGCTTTCTCTGACCTGAGTCAGGGCGATCAGGGCGGTCTGTTCTATCCGCATCGCCTGTTCCTGATCGACACGATAGCGTTGCATCATCGCATTGATGCTGCGTTCACGAACATCTTCGTGGCGCAGGCGGCCGGCCATATCGTACAGCAGCCCTTCTCTCAGCGCGCCTTCTGAAAAACGGATCTCTTTTATACCCAGCGATTCAAAGGCTGCAGAGAGGATAGCGATACCGGCGGGGAACACCGCGCGGCGGTCCTCTTTTAAGCCATCGATTTCGATCTCATCGACATGGTTGTAACTCAGAATTTTAGCTTTCAGCTGCTGCAGTGCTGAGGCGCTGACTTTGTCGGTCGCGTATCCGAGGGTGATACAGGCGTTACGAACCGCTTTAATGGTTCCGGACGCGCCAACACAGTCCTCCCAGCCCAGCTGTCGATAGGTGCGTTTGATAGACAGTAATTCGCGCAGGGCACCGAAAACGGCCAGCTGAAAGTTTTTCTCTGTGATGACACCATCGGGAAAGTAGCGGTTGTTGAAACTGACACAGCCCATCTCAAGGCTTTCCAGCTCCAGTGGTTCAAAGCGTTCGCCAATAATAAATTCAGTGCTGCCGCCGCCAATATCGATGACCAGCCGGCGGCCATTATCACCGGCAAGGGTATGTGATACCCCGAGATAGATCAGGCGGGCCTCTTCAATACCGGCGATGACCTCGATTGAACAGCCCATGATCTTTTCTGCTTCGAGAATAAAATCGTCGCTGTTGACCGCTTCCCGCAGCGCATTGGTGCCCACGATTCTGATCTGCTGCTCGGGAATATCCCTGACCCGCTGAGCAAAACGCTCCATACACTCCAGACCCCGTTGAATTGCTTCGGGCGTCAGCATACGGTTTTCATCGAGGCCCGCGGCGAGCTGAACTTTTTCTGATAAAAGATCGATTGGCTGTAACTCGCCCTGAACGAGTTTTGCGACGACGATATGAAAGCTGTTAGAGCCAAGGTCGATTGCAGCCAGCAGCGAGTACCCGCCTGAGCCGGTGGTTGTTTCCTGATTCATGTGCGTACGCTTCAAAAAGGACAATGAAACCATCTTAACAGATATATGTTGCTGATTAGAGCGCAAACAACCCGGATATTGATGCCTGTGGTATTCCCTGCATATTCACAATCGTTTGATGACAGTGGTATGATCGGTAACTATTAATATTTAGTGAATCTCACTGCAGAGGCTTTTTATGAGTGAAAATATTGTTAACGTGACCGATGCTTCTTTTGAAGATGATGTATTGAAAGCGGATGGTCCGGTACTGGTTGATTACTGGGCTGAGTGGTGCGGTCCATGCAAGATGATTGCCCCGGTTCTCGAAGAGATCGCCAAAGATTACGATGGCAAGCTGAAAGTCTGTAAGCTGAATATCGATGAAAACAATGAAACGCCGCCCAAATTCGGTATTCGTGGTATTCCGACGCTGATGCTGTTTAAAGATGGCAATGTAGAAGCAACTAAAGTCGGCGCTCTGTCAAAGTCTCAGCTGGCTGCTTTCATTGAAGACAGCATTTAAGGCGCATTAATTTACGACATTAGTCGGTAAATACGCAGGGAGTGACCGGGATCACGGTTTGCTCCCTGATTTACTGGACTCTTTTTAACCAACGCATTATAGTGTCATCTCCAAACACCGGATTCTCTTCCAGAACTCTTTTCTTCCAGAACTCTGGATTATTACTCTGGTTTAGAACTCTGATTTCACTTTATCAATTCAATCTGATCTGAATAGTTTTACTATTCCGCTCAAGGCATATTCCTGTCTTCCAACACTACACAAAAACCTATGAATCTTACCGAACTTAAAAAGAAAAGCGTTCCTGAACTGCTAGAAATAGCAAAAGAGATGGGACTAGATAACCTGGGCCGTTCCCGTAAACAAGATGTTATTTTTGCGATTCTCAAGCGTCATGCTAAGAGTGGTGAAGATATTTACGGCGATGGCGTGTTGGAAATCCTGCAGGATGGTTTTGGCTTTCTGCGATCGGCGGAAGGTTCATACCTGGCAGGTCCTGATGATATTTATGTATCTCCGAGCCAGATCCGGCGTTTTAACCTGCGTACCGGTGATACTATTTCCGGTAAAATCCGTCCGCCGAAAGACAGTGAGCGTTATTTTGCCCTGTTGAAAGTTGATCAGATCAACTTTGATAAGCCGGAAAATGCCAAGAACAAGATTCTGTTTGAAAACCTGACTCCATTGTTTGCCCAGGAGCGGTTGAAGATGGAGCTGGGTAACGGCAGTACAGAAGATCTGACAGCCCGGGTGATCGATCTGGTGTGTCCGATGGGTAAAGGCCAGCGGGCATTGCTGGTGTCTCCGCCGAAGGCCGGTAAGACCCTGATGCTGCAGAATATTGCCAACTCAATTAAACGTAATAATCCGGAAGTCCATCTGATCGTACTGCTGATCGATGAGCGTCCGGAGGAAGTAACCGAGATGCAGCGTACCGTTCGCGGTGAAGTGGTTGCGTCTACCTTCGATGAGCCGCCGTCACGTCACGTGCAGGTTGCGGAGATGGTGCTGGAAAAGGCCAAGCGCCTGACCGAGCACAAACAGGATGTGGTTATCCTGCTTGATTCCATTACCCGTCTGGCCCGTGCCTACAACACCGTGATCCCGTCATCCGGTAAAGTACTCACCGGTGGTGTGGATGCCCACGCACTGGAACGTCCTAAGCGTTTCTTTGGTGCCGCCCGGAATATCGAAGAGGGTGGCAGCCTGACCATCATCGCCACCGCACTGGTTGATACCGGTTCAAAAATGGATGAGGTTATCTTTGAAGAGTTCAAGGGTACCGGTAACTCCGAGGTGCATCTGGACCGTAAAGTGGCGGAGAAGCGGATTTATCCTGCCTTCAATATCCGTCGCTCCGGTACCCGTCGTGAAGACCTGCTGACCACTGAAGAAGAGCTGCAGCGGATGTGGATTCTGCGTAAGTTGCTGGATCCGATGGAAGATTCAGCCGCCATCGAGTTTGTCCTTGATAAGCTTAAGGACTTCAAGACCAACGAAGAATTCTTCCTCTCCATGCGTCGTTCCTGATTCATATCTCTGTTCTGAAAGGGTAAGCTTAGCGCTTGCCCTTTTTTATTGCTGAATACTATGTCGAACCTGAAATACAAAGACCTGCGAGACTTTATCCACAGCCTTGAAAAACAAGGTGAACTGGTGCGTATCACCGTCGAAGTCGATCCTGATCTGGAGATGACCGAGATCTGTGACCGGACGCTGCGGGCCGGTGGTCCGGCGCTGCTGTTTGAAAATCCCAAAGGCTATGATTATCCGGTGCTGGCAAACCTGTTTGGTACCCCGAGGCGTGTTGCGCTGGGGATGGGGCAGGAGGATGTCGCCAGTCTGCGTGAAGTGGGTAAGCTGCTGGCGATGCTGAAAGAACCCGAGCCGCCGAAAGGGATGAAAGACGCCTGGGAGAAGCTGCCGATCTTTAAGCAGGTACTGAATATGGGCCCCAAAAAGGTCCGTAATGCGATCTGTCAGACCCATGTCATTGAGGGCGATGATGTCGATCTGGGCAAGATTCCGGTACAGCGCTGCTGGCCCGGTGACGCCGGCCCGCTGGTGACCTGGCCGCTGGTGGTTACCAAAGGACCGTATAAAGAGCGTCAGAACCTGGGCATCTACCGCCAGCAGGTCATCGGTAAAAACAAGCTGATTATGCGCTGGCTGTCGCATCGGGGGGGCGCACTGGATTTCCGCGAATGGAAAGAACAGCATCCGGGCGAGAACTTTCCCGTAGCGGTGGCGCTGGGTGCCGATCCGGCCACTATTCTGGGGGCAGTGACCCCAGTGCCGGATACCCTGTCAGAATACGCCTTTGCCGGGCTGTTACGCGGCGGTAAAACCGAAGTGACTCAGTGTATCGGTAACGACCTGCAGGTGCCCGCCACCGCCGAGTTTATCCTCGAAGGCTATATCGATCCCGACGAGATGGCCGATGAAGGGCCGTTTGGTGACCATACCGGCTATTACAACGAAGTCGACAGCTTTCCGGTGTTCACCGTAGAGCGTATTACCCACCGGCCCGATCCGATCTATCACAGTACCTATACCGGACGTCCCCCGGATGAACCGGCGGTACTGGGTGTCGCCCTGAACGAAGTGTTTGTGCCGATTCTGCAGAAGCAGTTCCCGGAGATTACCGATTTCTATCTGCCACCCGAGGGCTGTTCTTACCGTATGGCAGTGGTGACGATGAAGAAGCAGTACCCGGGCCACGCCAAGCGGGTGATGCTGGGTGTCTGGTCTTTCCTGCGGCAGTTTATGTACACCAAGTTCGTCATTGTCTGTGATGATGATATCAATGCCCGGGACTGGAACGATGTGATCTGGGCGATTACCACGCGCATGGACCCGATCCGCGATACCACCATGATCGATAACACCCCGATCGACTATCTTGATTTCGCCTCCCCGGTCTCCGGACTGGGCTCGAAGATGGGGATGGATGCCACCAACAAGTGGCCCGGAGAGACGACCCGTGAATGGGGTGAACCGATCGTGATGACCCCGGAAGTTAAGCAGCGGGTTGATGAGATCTGGGATCAGTTAGGTATTTAGGGTGACTGAGCGTTATCATATAACGGTTAACGATCAATATGTTATAGAGGCTGACCCCGGGAAACCGGTGTTCGATACGCTGCAAAACGCCGGTTATACCATGCGTTTCAGTTGTCGCAACGGCGTCTGTCAAATTTGTAAAGTGACCCTGTTGCAGGGCAGCATTAAGCAACGATATCCAGAGCTGGAACTGCAGTTAGGTGAAGGCGACAACCCCGCACAGATATTTGCCTGTACCGCTGTGCCGTGTAGTGATATCAGGGTCAGAATTGATGGGCTGTTACGCCCTGGAGAGTTACGAGTGAAAAAACTGGTTTGTGATATCGCCGCCGTTGAGCAGCTAAGCCATGATGTTTACCGGGTGCGTTTGCATCTGCCGGTTACCGGCCGTCATGCCATCGAGTTTCATGCCGGACAGTATCTGGAGATGCTGTTACCGGATCAGCGCCGCGCCGCTTTCTCAATCGGTAGTGCACCGGACTTCAGCAGCGATATCGAACTGCATATCCGCCGGATGCCGGAAGGTGAACTGTCGGTTGCCATAATGGATCATCTGCAGAATAACCCCAGTGTCGAGATTGAACTGCCCAAAGGCGAGTGTTATCTGGAAGCTTCGTCGCTGAAACCCGATACCACGATTATCCTGGCGGCGGCCAGCACCGGCTTTGCCCAGATCAAATCGATAGCCGAGCACCTGCTGGCGAATCAGGTTAAGAACCCGATCCATATCTACTGGGGTGCCCGGGTCGAAGCGGATTTCTACCTGGAAAAACTACCACTGCAATGGGCCCATGAACACACCAATGTGCATGTCCATCTGGTGGTCAGCGAACCCGGCAACAGCCCTGGCTGGGGCGGCCGTACTGCATTGTTACCGGCTGCCGTGGTGGCTGACTTCGATAACTTCGATAACGCACAGATCTTCACCAGCGGTTCACCGGCGATGGTATACGCGCTGCTTGACGCTTGTGAAGAGAAGGGGCTTAAAGAGGTTCAGATACATTCCGACGTTTTTGCCTATGCTCCGAGGCAGTAGGCGTCTTTAGAACGCAACGAAGAGCGCGTTGCTCGTTAGATTGTCGCTGCGCGTTCAAAGCCGTTGCTAGACGTCGCTTCGCGACTGGCTAGACGGGCTTCGCCCTTGCTAGTGGCTAGAAAGAGCGTAAAACTAAAAAAGAGAACTGTTGGTTCTCTTTTTTGTAGGGGCCGCCAGCATGCCCCTCTGGACGCCTCACGGTAATCTGCTCACTTTTATCAGTAATACTTTGACAGCTTTACCGGTGCGGGGATAAGTTGTTAAGTCTATTCAGAGATGCGGTTTTAACATGAGCGAAATAAAGCAAAAGATAGCCCTGTTTATTGATGCGGATAACGCGCCGGCCAGCAAGTTCGTGGATGTGCTGAGCGAAGTGGCCAAGTACGGCGTGGTGACGATTCGCAAAGCTTATGGCAACTGGAAATCGCCCTCACTGAAATCCTGGGAAGAGCTGCTGCACGAGTACGCTATTCAGCCGGTTCAGCAGTATGACCTCACCAAAGGGAAAAACGCCTCCGACATCGCGCTGGTGATCGACGCGATGGATGTCATGTACACCAAAGATATCGATGTGATGTGCTTTATCTCATCCGACTGTGATTTTACCCCCATGGTCACCCGGGCATTAGCCGAAGGCAAAATGGTGCTGGGGTTTGGTGAACGGAAGACGCCATCGCCCTTTGTGAATGCGTGCTCAAAATTCCTCTTTCTGGATCAGCCGGAAGCCGTCGAAAGTGCCAGCAGCGCTAAGCCAAAAAATATCAAATCCGATACCAAACTGATCAACCTGTTGCGTCAGGCGATTGAAGCCACCGAAGATGAAGACGGCTGGGCCGCGCTGGGCCCGGTGGGTGCGAATATCTCCAACAGGACCTCATTCGATTGCCGCAACTACGGCTATAAAAACCTCAGCAGCCTGTTTAAAGAGGTCGATCTGTTCGAACTCAAACGCGGCCAGGGGCGGTCTTTTCTGGTACGCGACGCCCGGAAGGGTAAAAAAGCCTAAGACCGCAACGAAAAAACGCATTGCGTTTTTAGACCGCAACGAAGAGCACGTTGCTCGCCAGATCGTCGCTACGCGACTGGCTAGACGCGGCTTCGCCGCTTGCTAGTGGCTAGAAAAAGCGTAAAAGAAAAATAAGAAGAAGGGGGCTGTAGGCTCTCTTTTTTTGTTGGAGGCGCGTTAGCATAGCCTCTGGGGGCCTCGCGGCGATCTACCTCTTTTTGAGTAATTGAACCGGGTTTTTGTTTCAGGCACACTCAGGTGAATGGGTATTTAAATCAATGACGCTTACTTCATTGATTTTAAAGGTCTCTCCGCGGCACTATCACGCCAAAGGACCGTTGCCATCAAGTGCAGGTTCGATCATTTGGATCTTATTTATAACGCTACGCTAATCTTAAGGCTCTCATTATGATCACCCTGAACACGCCTGTTGCGTTTAATGACCCGCTACCTGATGAAGTTGATGTGGTGGTGATTGGTGGCGGAGTTATCGGTATTTTTTCTGCCCTGAATATCGTGCGCTCGGGGCTTAGCGTGATGGTGATCGAAAAAGGTCGTATTGCCGGTGAGCAGTCGTCACGCAACTGGGGCTGGATCAGACAGCATGGGCGTGATGCCGCAGAACTGCCGATTATGATGGAAGCCTCCCGGCTATGGGAGGCGATGGATAAAGAGGTCAACGGCCGCACCGGGTTTAAGCGGGTCGGGGTGATGTATCTGTCGCAAACTGAAGCGGCGCAGGCGCAACGGGAAGAGTGGCTGAGTATTGCCGCAGCCCATGGCGTCGATACCGTGGCACTGTCCAGCGCTCAGCTTGAGCAACATATTCAACTTGACCCTCGGGCAAAAAACATCTGGGTCGGCGCGACCTATACCGCCAGTGATGCCCGCGCAGAGCCATGGCAAGCCGTGCCTGCTGTGGCTGAATTAGCCCACAGCGAAGGGGTTTTTATCCGGGAAAACTGTGCCGTACGTACACTGGATATCGAAGCGGGCCAGATTACCGGGGTTATCACTGAGGCCGGCCGCATCAGAACATCACAGGTTGTCGTCGCCGGGGGCGTCTGGTCATCCCTGTTTCTGCGCCGTCACGGTATCAATATTCCGCAGTTATCGGTGCGCGCCTCCGTTGCCCGAACCGCGCCGCTGAAAAGCATTACCACAACCAGCTTTGCCGATAAAAAACTGGCGGTGCGCCGACGTAGCGATGGTGGCTATACTATCGCACTCACCGATTCACATGATCACTTAATTGGCCCGGATTCGTTCCGCTTACTGCCAAAATGGTTAAAAACGGGACTGCAGAACTACCACGAGATCAGGCCCTGGATAAACGAAATCGCCCACTCACCGGATGCCTGGCGAGTGCAACGTCACTGGAGCGCCGATGAGATCACCCCGTTCGAACTCACCCGCTTCCTCGATCCCGCCCCCGCCAAAGGTAAGGTCAAGGTGATGCAACAACGCTTCGCGCAAAGATTTCCACAGATTGGCATCCCCCCCATACTGGATGCCTGGGCGGGCATGATCGATGCGATGCCCGATATCGTACCCATCGTCGACAGAGTCCCCGATTTAGAAGGCCTCATCGTCGCCACCGGCATGAGCGGCCACGGCTTTGGTATCGGCCCCGCCTTCGGCAGAATCATCGCTCAGATCGTCAATAAACAAGAGAGTCAGCATGATTTGTCGCGCTTTCGGTTTTCTCGGTTTAGTGATGGCAGCCAGCTCGAAATTGGTCCTAATGTTTAGATCGGCTGTTAGAACGCAACGAAGAGCGCGTTGCTCGCTAGACGGGCTTCGCCCTTGCTAGACCGTCGCTTCGCGACTCGCTAGTCGTTAGAAAAAGCGTAAAAGCAAAAAGAGGAGGGCTATTGGTGCTCTTTTATTGTTGGAAGCGCTTGATCAAAATGGTTTTTGAACCCTTTAATCAGGAGGTCTACTTTATTACCGCAGTAATTCTTTGCTTCTTGTTCCGCTCTCGCTGAGCGGGTCAAGCCTTTTGGGCGCCCAAAAGTCTTAACAATCTAAAACCGTGCCCACTGTTTGGTCGGCTTCGCCGACTTCCCTACGCGTTTCGGTTTCAAATGGGGCTGCGACAGGCGAAGCCTGAACAGCTTCAGCTGGCCCGAAGGGTAGTCAGTTGCGACTATAAACTCGCCCTCAGACAGTCCTCGCCCTTATTCATTTGAAACCTGCAATGCTCGGCTGCACAGAGGGGAAGAGGTCCGTGCCATACTGTTGATCAGATTAATTGAATGGCCTTCCGGTTTAAGGCACACTCAAGGAATGGAAATGTATAGCCCCGCTATACAAACTGATCAATGAGCCCGCTCATTTTCAGTGGACGAGAATGCAGTAGCTGCCTTTTAGCTTTTCTCTTTTCTTAAAGATATGAAATAAGTGAAGTTAGAATGATTTAAGTCTGACCCCATTTGTCGTTAGATAACTGCTAAGAGGGCTGAAAATGAAGAACCAGTTTAAAGCTTTTTACAATCTTGATATCGATACACTAAAGAAAGCTTGGAAAGATGAGCAGGTCATATTTGTGTTTGATGCTAATGTGCTTCTAAATCTATATGGGTATGCAGAACAAACTAGAGATGACTTTTTTAAGATACTTCGGGCGCTAGAAGGCAAAGTATGGATTCCATATCAAGTAGGGTTGGAGTATCAACGGCGTCGTTTAGAGGTTATTAAAAATGAAAAGTCAGTTTTTAATGATATAGAAAGTAATTTAGAAAAAATACAAAATGTTTTTAACGGTGATTTTGAACGTTTGGCTCTAAAAAGAAGATTTCCTAAACTATTTGAAAATACGGAGAAGTTAGAGAAAGAAATATATAGAAGTATTTCAAACTACAAAAAATCTGTAGCGCATTGGAATAGCGAGCAGCCTTGTGTTAGATCCCATGACAAAATAAGGGATCAAATAAATTCTTGCTTCGAGAATAGAATTGGGAATAAACCAGAAGATCAGAACTGGTTGGACGAGTTATTTAAAGAGGGATCAGAAAGGTACGCTAAAAAAATACCTCCTGGATATAAGGATGCTGGGAAATCAGAGAGCGGAGATGAAACACACTTCTTTTTTGATGGATTAAACTATGAAAGACAGTATGGTGACTTGATCCTTTGGAAGCAGATTTTGCATAAATCAAGTGAAGAGAATATTAAAATAGTTGTTTTTATAACGGACGACTCTAAAGAAGATTGGTGGTATAGATTAAATTCAAATGGTAAAAAAATAATAGGCCCTTTAGCTGAGTTACAAGCAGAAATATATAGAGAGTCAAATATCGATTGTTTTCATATGTATAGCACATCAGCCTTTATGGAAGATGGTAAGACAAACCTGTCAATAGAAGTAAAAGAAAGTTCTATTGAGGATGCTAGTGTTAATCATATTAGAGAAAGAAGAGTAATCGATAATGAGAAGTTGAAAGAAATTATTGAAAGATCTAATTTGTCTAATATAAGCGCTGGGCGTCATAAAGAGATTTTGGAGTCGCTTAATAACTCTATGCGACATAAAGAGTTATTAGAGTCGATTGATTTTTCAGAAAGACCCACTAGAGATTATGAAGATTTAATGCGCAGGATAAAATCTAGAAAGCGTGATGTAAAGCACTATAAAGAACTACAGAGTATAATTGATATGAATAGGATTGACCCCGATTTTAGGGTTTTGAATCAATTCCGAAAAAGATCTAAAGGTAACGAACAAGATGATGTGTTTAATAAAGATGATGATAGTTTAAGGCACGATGATTCCGATGAAGATTGAAAAGCTCTTAGAATTCTTCGATGTGTTCGAATTTAGTTATTAAGGGAGATAGATTAATAGAAACGTGTTATTTCTTTGAGTTAAAGCCTGAAATGAACCTTGATTCACCAGCGGCGGCCTCAAAAAAAGAGAGCCTCCCGGCTCTCTTTAATCTTTTGATCTTTAAGCTTTTTCTAGCAACTAACCACTAGCAAGTCGCGAAGCGACGTCTAGCCACTTCTTAGCCCCTAATGAAGCTCCTCATATTTCCGCTGAATAGCCATCAACGCCGGCTGCGCTTCCAGCGGCGCGTAGGCGATGGCCTGATCAAACAGTTCTTTGTTCTCGTCGGAGAGGCGTTCATCTTCATTCATGGCAGAGAGTTTCTGCATCGCTTCAATAAACTTGGGGTGTTGTTTCTTGGCCGGTTTCATAGGAACCACCTCCTTAAGTTGGCGACTTTTATCGCGGCACTGGGCCTAGGTGCGATAGAGGGTCTGAATAAGATGAAAACCAAACTTCGTTTTCACCGGTCCGTGGATCTCCAGTACTTTCTTGCGGAAAACCACGTCGTCGAACGCTTTTACCATGGTGCCGGGCCGGAATTCGCCGAGATCACCACCCCGTTTGGCAGAGTTACACAGAGAGTGTCGTTTTGCCAGACGGCCAAAGTCCTCCCCTTTCTCCAGTTGTTGCTTCAGCTTTTCGGCTTCAGCCTTGGTCTTTACCAGAATATGCCGGGCCGATGCTACAGCCATATTAAAATACCTTTGCTCACACAGTAAAACTTTTTTACAACATTCTGACTTTAAAGCGACGGCCTTTGATCTTGCCGTCGACTAAGCGGCTGTGGGCTTTACGGGCTTCTTCCCGCTTTACCGCCACATAGGCCGCATAGTCATAGATGTCTATTTTGCCCACGGCGCTGCCGTCAATACCGGCTTCACCGGTCAGAGCGCCGAGGATGTCGCCGGGACGTATCTTATCCTTTCGACCACCGGCGATGCAGAGAGTTCGCATTACCGGTTTAACCGGTTCACCCGAGCTGGTTTTTTTCAGGCTGCTGAGGGAATGGGTCTGCAGGGTCTGCGACAGGTATTCGCTGATGGTTTCCAGTTTATAGGCTTCAGAATCGCGGTAGAGACTGATCGCGGTGCCCTCTTTGCCCGCGCGGCCGGTACGACCGATACGGTGGACGTAGATTTCCGGATCACGGGGCAGGTCGTAATTAATGACCATCGACAGATCGCTGATATCCAGGCCGCGGGCGGCGACATCGGTGGCGATCAGGATGGTGTTGCTGCGGTTGGCAAACTGCACCAGCACCTGATCACGGTCGCGCTGTTCCAGATCCCCGTGCAGGGCGGCGGCAAAATAGCCCAGGTTACGCAGGTAGTCTGACACCTCGCGGCACTGATCTTTAGTGTTGCAGAAGATCACCGTGGATTCCGGGCTGAAATGGCTGAGTATGCGTGCCAGCGCGTCCGGTTTTTTGGTCTGCTCCAGGGCGTAGAAGGACTGTTCGATCTGTCCGGTGCTGTGCACCGCTTCTACGGTGACCTCGACAGGATCAACCTGCAGATCGGCGCTGAGCTTTTTGATGCCCTCCGGGTAGGTGGCAGAAAACAGCAGTGTCTGACGCTGTTTCGGGGTATTGCTGATGACGCCTTCGATCTGCTCGTAAAAGCCCATATCCAGCATCCGGTCCGCCTCATCGAGTACCACGGTGCTGCAGCGGGACAGATTCAGTTTGCCTTTGCGGATCAGGTCCTGAATCCGGCCGGGAGTCCCCACTACGATGTGGGCACCGTGTTCCAGTGAGCCGATCTGCGGCCCGACGGACTGGCCGCCACAGAGAATCACCAGTTTTATATTGTCTTTAAACCGCGCCAGACGGCGGATCTCATTGGCAACCTGGGTGCTGAGTTCACGGGTGGGGCAGAGCACCAGTGCCTGAGTACCGAAATCCCGCTGATTTATTTGCAGCAGCAAACCGATGGCAAAGGCGGCGGTTTTACCGCTGCCGGTTTTGGCCTTGGCGATCAGGTCTTTGCCATCCAGGGCATGGGGCAGGCTGCCCGCCTGGATCGGCGTCATCTCGTTGTAGCCAAGGTCAGCGAGGTTGCTGAGCATAGCGGGAGGAAGGTTCAGGGAGGCGAAAGAGGTATCAGACACAGTGTACTCGGGATAAGAATTTAATTGGCGCTCAGTATACCTTATATGGATGTTTATCGCTGCCCTGAAGTGATCGTGGCCGGTGAGCTTTACTCAGCGGTTAAAGGGGGCAGTGCGCGAGCGCCGGGCTGCAGAAAGGCGCTGATATCGCCATCCAGTTTCAGGCTGAGGAGTTCATCGGCCCGGGTTTTGCCGCGGGTAATCGCCGCAATAGGGATATTCAGTTGTGCTGCCTGTTTGCAGAAGCGGAAACCGGAGTACACCATCAGTGAGGAGCCGACCACCAGCAGCGCATCCGCTTGCCGGAGACTGTCCAGGGCGCTGAAGACCCGCTCTTTGGGGACATTATCGCCGAAGAAAACCACATTTGGCTTCAGCATGCCGCCACAGGCGGGACAGTCTGTCACCCTGAAGCGGCTGAAGTCGATGCCCTCCAGATCGGCATCACCGTCCGGCGCCGCCGTGGCCGTGTAGTGAGCGAAAGCGGGATTTTCATCGGCCATCTGTTGATGAATGCTGTTGCGCGCATGCAGCGCATGGCAATCCATGCAGATCACCTGATCTGAGCGGCCATGGAGATCGATCACCCGTTGCTGACCGGCCAGCTGATGTAGCCGGTCGACATTCTGAGTCACCAGTTGCTGGCAATAGCCTTTCTCTTCTAATCGCTGCAGGCTTGTATGCACGTCGTTGGGCCGGGCATTGGCCATCAGCGGCCAGCCGATCAGGCTGCGGGCCCAGAAACGCTGGCGGGTGGCGAGGCGGGTGATAAAGTCGCGATGTTGCACCGGCGGCTGGCGTTTCCACTGGCCATTATGATCCCGGTAATCGGGAATGCCGGATGCGGTGCTGCAGCCGGCGCCGGTGAGGATAAACAGCCGGGGGTGGCTGTGGATAAAGTCGATCAGTGCTTGTGTCATAGTGCCAGTGTAATCTTTCGCCCCGCGGAGGCCAACGGAAAAGCGTTAATACAGATAGTGCCCGACCACCTCGCGGACCTGGGTTAAGGCGGCTTGCAGGGTGTTCAGATCGACCGATCCCAGTGCCAGCCGGATGGCGTGCGGGGTATGCCCAGCGATGCAGAAAGGTTCGGCGGTGGACACCGAGATATTGGCTTTGATCAGTGTCATGACAACCTGATCGGCCCGGGCCTCCTCGGGAAGGCGCAGCCAGAGAAAGTAGGATGCCGGGTGAGCGACGTAATCCAGTCCGGCGAGTACCTCTCTGGCTATCGTCTGACGGGCCCGGGCATCCCTGCGTTTCTCCGTTTCCAGGCGGGCTACGGTGCCATCCTCAATCCAGCCACAGGCGATGGCGGTCATCAGGCCCGGCGTGTTCCAGGTGGTAGCGCGGATGGTGCGCTCGATCAGTGGCACCCAGCGATCGGGTGCAACGATAAAACCGATGCGCAAGCCGGTGGCAACACTTTTGGACAGTCCGGACACATAGACCGTCAGTTCGGGGGCCAGGGTGATTAAGGGGGGCGGGGGATTTTCGGCCAGAAAGGCATAGGCTGCATCTTCAATGATCAGCAGGTTGTGCCGACGGGCGATTGCGACCAGCTGCTGCCGCTGTCCTGCATCCATAACCCATCCCAGCGGGTTGTGTAGTGTGGGCATGGTGTAAACCGCTTTAATCCGTCGGGTGCGGCACAGTTGTTCCAGTGCCTGCAGGTCGGGACCCTCATCCTGAATGGCAACCGGCACCAGTTCCAGTCGATGTACCTCTGCCAGTGCTTTGAAGCCGGAATAGGTCAGCGCATCCACGGCAACCACATCTCCTGGATTGAGCAGCGACATCACCGAGGCCGCCAGACCCTGCTGCGCCCCGCTGACGATCAGTACATTGTCGGCATCGACGCTCAGCCCCCGGGCTTCTAGGTGGCGGGCAATCACGGATCGTTCATGCTTGCGTCCCCCATGAGGCTGATAATGCAGCAGAGCTTCAAGATCGCCGGATACTGCTATCTGTCGCAGGGCTTTGCGCAGCATCTCAGTCTGACCCGGCAGGGAAGGAGAGTTGAAGTTGAGATCGATCATCCCCTCTGTCGCCGGGGGCTGATCGATACCGTGGCCCAGCGGCACAGCGGTTTCTCTGACAAAGGTTCCGCGGCCGGTTTCGCCGCTGACCAGCCCCATCCGTTCCAGCTCTGCATACACCCGGGTTGCGGTGACCAGCGCCAGTCCTTCCCGCATCGCGAGCTGCCGGTGTGTCGGCAACTGAGTTCCCGGAGGCAGGGTGCCTGAACGAATTTCGTGGGCAAACTTATCCACCAGATGTTTATAACGTGCGCGGGGCATCTTCAGATGTATCCATGACAATTTTTTTATTGTCATGAATTTAGTCCATACAATGGGACTAAGCAACTGACCTGATGGGTGTCTTCTCAGCCATGGGTGCAGTTATTTTTTAAGATTTTATGATTGCATAAGGTGGCACGATGCATATTGCTATTCTGACCTTTGATGGCTTCAATGAGCTGGATTCCCTGATCGCTCTGGGGCTTCTGAATCGGGTAAAACGATCGGACTGGCGGGTATCCATCGCCAGTCCCACGGCGCGGGTCGAGTCGATGAATGGGCTGGTCTTAGAGCGCCATATCCCGCTTAGCGAGGCGAACAATGCCGATGTCGTACTGATTGGCAGCGGTATGAAAACCCGTGCGGTGGTGGCCGATGACACCATTATGTCGCAGCTTCAGTTAGACCCGCAGCGGCAGTTAATCGGTGCGCAGTGCTCCGGTGCATTGTTGCTGGCGCAGTTGGGACTGCTCAATGGTGTGCCCGCCTGCACCGATTTGACCACGGCACCCTGGGTGCGGGAAGCCGGTGTTGAGGTTCTGAATCAGGCCTTTTTCGCCCGGGATAATGTCGCCAGTGCCGGTGGTTGTCTGGCATCGCAGTATCTGGCCTGCTGGGTACTGGCCCGACTAGAAGGCGTCACGGTGGCACAGGAGACGATGCATTATGTTGCGCCGGTGGGCGAGAAAGACAGCTACGTCGAGCGGATGATGGCGAATGTTGCTCCCTATCTGAGCGCTCAGCAGGGCCCTGCTTGAGGCACAAAAATGTATGGTTCCCCTCATGATTGCAACACAGATTTGTGATCATGAGGTGGTTTTGCGCTAATGTATTCGGAGTCTTTAATTAGGAATGTTTCATTCCTGCTCCACGATGAGCATCCGCGCCAGATAGCCCTTAAAAAACCGACAGCTTATAACAGCTGTTTTTTGTGACAGGTTTACTACCCGGACGGTCAACCCTTTTCATCATCACGCTCTGTTATTGCAAACCTGATTAAACCTGCTGTGACTGGTAAGGCTCATTCTTGCTTAAAACAGCATACGCTATTCGTGACAGCTTGTTTGCCAGAGCAATACAGACCGTATTAAATGATTTACTTGCTCTCAGCTTTCTTAGCCAGTCATACATCGGCCCCCGATAGTTATCCAATCGTGATAGGATCGCTCTGGCTCCGTGCACTAATAAGCATCTAAGGCGTTTATTTCCACGCTTACTAATACCTAATAACTTCGACCTCCCTCCTGTCGAATATTGCCGCGGCACCAACCCTAACCAAGCAGCCATTTCTCGACCGCTTTTAAACTGATGAGCATTGCCCACTTCTGCTGCTAATTGGCTTGCAGTCATATCACCAATACCAGGAACGGTTTTTAGTAGCTGGCAACGACTGCTTTGCTTAACCTGCCTAACGATTTTTATATCTTGTTCGGCTATTTGCTCATTTAAGTAGCGGTAGTGATCATGCATCACTTGAAGCTCACCTATGATGGCTGGGCATAGTGTAACTTTTTGTGTGCTTAGCCATGAAAACAGCTTTTTCATCGCTGAGTGACCACGTGGAAGGGATAAACCGAATTCCAATAACAGCGCGCCAATACGTGACATACAAGCTGTGCGCTCCGCTACGAAGCCTTCACGTACTCGATGTACGACTACCTGACTTTGTGCGTCAACTGACTTCACTGCGACAAACCGCATATCCGGACGACCTGCCGCCTCAGTAATCGCTTGCGCATCAATGAAGTCGTTTTTATTACCTTTAACAAAAGGTTTAACATATTGAGGCGGGATTAATCGGACGTCGTGACCATAACTCATGCAGAGACGGCCTAACCAGTGCGCGCCACCGCATGCTTCAAACGCAATAATGCATGGCGGTAGTTGTGCTATAAAAGTAATGAGCTGATGACGAGAGAGTTTCTTTTTGCAGACTTGCTTATCGTGAGAATCACGACCAATTAAATGAAAAGAAGACTTGCCTAAATCGATTCCAAGGACTTTGATAGACATGAGATGGTTCTCCTTGTTGGTTTCGTCGCCTTTCCAGCATAGCTGGTTAAAAGCGAGGGGAACCATCTCATTAAACCGCGCCGGGCGCGGTTTTTTTAAGGCTTAAAGCTTAACTGGCAAATTTAGCCTTGGCTTCAAGGCGGCGGCGATGCAGAACCGGTTCGGTATAGCCGTTTGGCTGAACGCGTCCCTGAATCACCAGTTCCAGAGCTGCCTGGAAGGCGACACTGTCGTCGAAGTCGGGCGCCATCGGACGGTACAGGGGATCGCCAGCATTCTGCTGGTCAACCACCGCAGCCATCCGCTGCATTGTTTCCATCACTTGCGCTTCAGAGCAGATACCGTGGTGCAGCCAGTTAGCGATATGCTGGCTGGAGATCCGCAGGGTTGCACGGTCTTCCATCAGGCCGACATTATTGATGTCAGGCACTTTAGAACAGCCCACGCCCTGATCGACCCAGCGAACCACGTAACCCAGGATACCCTGGGCATTGTTGTCCAGCTCGTTCTGAATCTCTTCGGCAGACCAGTTTGGATCAGTGGCAACCGGAACGGTCAGAATGTCGTCCAGATTCGCGCGAGGACGGCTCTTCAGCTCATCCTGACGGGCGAATACATCCACCTTATGATAGTGCAGTGCGTGCAGTGCGGCAGCCGTTGGCGAGGGTACCCAGGCGGTATTGGCACCGGATAGCGGATGACCGATCTTGGCGTCGAGCATGTTGGCCATCTGATCCGGGATCGCCCACATACCCTTACCGATCTGGGCGCGGCCCTGCAGGCCACAGGCCAGACCGTTATCAACGTTCCAGTCTTCGTAAGCGCCGATCCAGGCAGCGGCTTTCATTTCGCCCTTGCGAATCATCGGGCCCGCTTCCATGGAGGTGTGGATCTCGTCGCCGGTGCGATCAAGGAAGCCGGTGTTGATAAACACCACCCGCTCTTTGGCGGCGCGGATACACTCTTTCAGGTTGACGGTGGTACGGCGTTCTTCATCCATGATGCCCATTTTCAGGGTGAAGCGTTCCAGCCCCAGAGCGTCTTCGATACGGCCGAACAGTTCGTTAGCGAAGGCTACCTCTTCCGGTCCGTGCATCTTCGGTTTAACGATATACATAGAGCCGGTGGTGGTGTTGCTGAACTGACCGTTACCTTTGACATCGTGGATTGAGATCAGGCTGGTGATCATGCCGTCGAGGATACCCTCAGGGATCTCATTCCCCTCTTTGTCCAGAATGGCATTGTTGGTCATCAGGTGACCCACGTTGCGGACAAACATCAGGCTGCGGCCCTTGAGGCTTACTTCAGCGCCATCGACACCGGTATATTTACGGTCAGGGTTCATGCGGCGGGTGAAGGTTTTGCCGCCTTTGCTCACCTCTTCAGTCAGGTCGCCCTTCATCAGCCCGAGCCAGTTTTTATAGGCGATGACTTTATCTTCAGCATCCACCGCCGCGACTGAATCTTCGCAGTCCATAATCGCTGTCAGCGCCGCTTCAACGATAATGTCGCTGATACCGGCGGCATCGGTTGAACCGATCTGGCTGCTGCGGTCGACTTTAACGTCCAGATGCAGGCCGTTATGTTTCAGCAGGATTGAGTTGGGTGATTCTGCATCGCCGTTATAGCCGATCAGCTGCGACGGATCCTGCAGGCCGGTTTCGCTGCCGTTGGTCAGCGTGACAGTCAGTTTGCCATCAGTAATGCTGTAGCGGACGGAGTCTTTATGGCAGGCATCCGCCAGCGGGGCAGCTTCGTTGAGCACATTGCGGGCGAATTCGATAACCTTAGCGCCACGCACCGGGTTGTAGCCTGCGGTAATCTCCGCGCCATCGGTTGTAGCGATCGCATCGGTGCCATACAGGGCATCATACAGGCTGCCCCAGCGGGCATTGGCGGCATTCAGTGCGAAACGGGCGTTCATCACCGGTACAACCAGCTGCGGACCCGCCATGGTGGCCATTTCCGGATCAACATTGCTGGTAGTGGCAGAGAAGTCTTCACCTTCGGGGAGCAGATATCCGATCTCCTGAAGGAATGATTTATACGCGGCAAAATCAAAGCCGTCAGCACGGTTTTGGCGATGCCAGCTATCGATCTGTTCCTGAATAGCATCACGCTTTGCCAGCAACGTGCGGTTTTTCGGCGCTAGATCATGCACGATAGCGTCCAGACCTGACCAGAACTGCTCTTCGGTCACGCCGGTGCCCGGAAGTACCTGCTGGGTAACAAAGTTGTAGAGAGCTTCAGCAACCTGCAGGCCGCCCGTTTGTATCCGTTGACTCATAATTTACTGCCTCATTGTAA
Source organism: Amphritea atlantica (assembly GCA_024397875.1). Classification (NCBI taxonomy): domain Bacteria; kingdom Pseudomonadati; phylum Pseudomonadota; class Gammaproteobacteria; order Oceanospirillales; family Oceanospirillaceae; genus Amphritea; species Amphritea atlantica. The sequence continues at coordinate 3,864,833 of CP073344.1, read as the reverse complement.
TCGTCCCGTATCCGGCGCGAGGCAACCGGACCAGGTCTTTTTTGTATGCCGCAATAGCCGTGGCTCCTATCAGCGCTGCAGCTATTGTGGCTTGTGCGTTGCAACAATATCGCACTTTACAAACGCTGTCGCCCCTGAGCAATGCTAAAGTATGAAGCTTATACCCTGTTTGAGGCAGGTATTCATTTCACATTGTGGAATGTGGCTGAAAGGCATTGCCGCGGGTGATTGGCAGACACAAAAAAGCTGCCGGAGGGCAGCTCTTTGAGTGAAAACGTTGTGTTGTAACGCTCAGAACAGCCAGCTGGTGGGTTCAGGCAAGGGACGCTGTTTCTCCAGAGCGCTGAGACCCTTGACGCAGCGGATGATAAACCAGATCAGATTGAACAACAGGATCAGATAGCCGATCAGAAGCATGGTGGTGATCAGACCGATAACGGTGTAGAGCAGGCCCAGCCAGAAGGTCCGGATCTGCCACTGGTAGTGGGTTTTCAGCCAGTCGGGGGCATCGGCTTTATACACATAGGCCATGATCAGTCCGACGATACCGGTGACACCTACAATCAGGCTGACCAGATAGAGGATGTAGACAACTTTGGCATTGCTGCCATTACTCTTTTGCACTTCAATTACTTCACTCATTCGCGTTTAGCTCCTTGTTACGGTTTTATGAGATAGCGGTACGAATCGTCTCTGGCAGGGGCACGGAGCGACCCGTCTGATGATCCATCCAGACCACTTTTGAATAACCCTCACTGCAAAGCTGATCGGGATTATCGGTGGTGCTCAGTTCATACCAGACCATGAAGCTGCTACGGCCGATCTCTCCGACATAGCTTTTTATTATCATCGTGGCGGGATAACTGACCGGCCTCAGGAAGGTGCAGCCAACATTGATAATCACCGGATCGGTGCCGTTGCCGCTCATCGCGGCGCCGATATCCGCCAGAAACTGAACCCGGGCTTCTTCCAGATAGCGCATATAGAGGGCGTTATTGACATGTCCGTAGGCATCCATATCCCCCCAGCGCACCGCGATCTGGCACTGATGCAGTAGTTTTCGGTTCAGGTGTTCACTCATGCCTTAATTCCTCTCATCCCTGTAAAAACGTGCTTATTCTTTATCATTTTTGTCGGAACGCTCATCGCTGTCATTGCTGCGCAGATGCAGGTCCATCTGCGGGAATGCGATCTCGATATTGTGCGCCCGGAACAGCCGGTCAATCGCGCCGTGAAGTTCATGCAGTGCCTGGTTGCGTTTATCCATCGCGCTGATATGAGCGCGTAGTTCAAAGTCCAGTGTACTGTTTCCGAATGCCAGGAAAAAGGCCTGAGGCGATGGCTCTGTCAGGACATTTTCATTTTCCTCGGCCACCTGCAGCAATAGTTTTGTCACCAGCTCGGTATCGGATCCATAAGCGACCCCGACGGGGATCACGATGCGGGTGATTGCGTCGGTCAGTGACCAGTTGATCAACTGGTCCGTGATGAAGGTTTTATTGGGGATGATCACCTCCTTGCGGTCCCAGTCGGTGATAGTGGTCGCCCGGATATGGATCCGGTTGACAGTGCCGGTGACGCCGCCAATGGTGACGGTATCGCCGATACGCACCGGTTTTTCAAACAGGATAATCAGGCCGGAGACAAAGTTAGCGACGATCTCCTGTAACCCGAAACCCAGACCGACGCCCAGAGCCGCAACCAGCCACTGCAGCTTGCCCCACTCCAGTCCGAGAAAGTTAAGAAAACTGATCAGACCGATGATATAGAGGCTGTACTTCAGCAGGGTAGAGACCGCAAAGCTGGTGCCGGGGGGCAGTGGCAGATAGTTCAGTACCAGCAACTCTAAAAGCCCGGGGAGGTTGCGTGCGGCGATAAACGTCACACTCAGGGCGGCCAGCGCAAAAATAATCTGTTTGAGCGTGATGTAATTGAGGACCCCGTTTTCGCTGCTGCCGGTGCTCCAGAGTGTCACCGAATCGAGCACTTCCAGAGCCGGGAGTGTCCAGCCGAGGGTGAACCATGCCAGCGTGAGAAAGGTCAGGGCAGTGACCGTTTTCAGCAGCATATTGCCCTGCTCTGAAATGGTTTGCAGATCGATAAAGTTTTCATTCAGGGGTGGTGGTGTCTCTTTATGCTCCTCGCGGGCGGAAAGAATCTCGGCCCGGCGCGCCAGGGTTTGGGTAAACTGCAGTTTACGTTCCTCTATCAGCAGCCATCGACGCCCCAGATGGAAGATCAGATAGGCCAGAATGCCGATACAGATCAACAGGAACATCAGCCCGATCAGGATACTGGCAGAGAGCATGTAGCCCCACAGAATCAGCCCGGCCATCGCGACATTAAAGGCGATGATAGCGCCGATCCAGATATTGATATTGCCCCACGAATGATCGTCATCAGCCGCTTTCTGCTGTCGCGGGGCGGCGCGCCACAGACTGATCCAGAACAGCGTAAAACCGATAGTAATGGCCAGCAGGATTAAGCGGGTCGGGCCGGCAATAATGGTTTCATTGGTACTCAGGTCTAGCAGAAACAGCAAGGCGATCAGTGGCGAGTTGATCCAGAATAACCAGCGCAGCCGTTTTCGCAGCGTTGCGGTGGCATGTTCCGGCAGACTGAACTGTCCCTGCAGTAAGCCGTCTGGTTGTTGCAGCCATTGCATCACCGTCAGGTAGATCCAGCTGATCGAGGCAATAACATAGAGCAGATTTCTGACCGATGTTTCATCGCCATCCAGTTGTCGGCCCAGCAGATAGAGAAACAGGGGGATTGGCAGCGCGACTAACGGGCAATACAACAGTGGCCGGAGGGTGTGGCTGATGTGGTCCTGACTGACATTGCCGATCTGCTTACGCCAGCGGGGCTGGCGCTTCCTCAGGTATCGCTGGCAGAATAGCGCCAGCGGCAGGGCGATCAGAAACAGCCAGAATGGGATTGCTATTATGTCGGCCAGCATCGTTGAGTAAGGTCTGAGCAGAGCAGGTAACTCTTGGTTCAGAACGATCACGCCGCTCATAATCTGCGCCGGCCATCTGGCGGATACCGGCTCGGTGCTGGGTAGCCAGAGCAGGTGTTTATTAAACAGTGTCCGGCTATCGGCAACCTGGGCGTTAAATTGTTCCTGAACCAGCAATAACTGTGACAGTTCACTGATCAGCTTCTGTTGCAGCGAGCGCTGCTCGGAGATCAGCTCAGTCAGGCTCTGATTCAGTTGACTCAGTTTTGTTTTCTGCGGTTCTGTCAGAGCTGTGGTTTTCGCCGGTGATGGCGGCTGGCTCAGGGTCAGCTGGCTCAGACGCAACTCTTTAAGCCGGTTCCTGGTATTGTCTGATTTCAGGGGTTTTGGCAGTTGCTGAATATGTTTTCTAATCTCTGAACCGGTATAGCCGATACCCAGTTCCAGTTGTAACTGTATCGCCTGGTATGTCTGCTGAATAATCTGCAACTGTTGTTCCAGTTGCTTGCGCCGCTGTGCGGTTTGTTCTGCTTCAGCGAGTTCCTGGCGGATGATATCGGCGGTTTCATAGTTGCGGCTGAGGGTTTGCTGCAGCACCGGGTTGGTGTCCGTCGCGGCGGATTCGAACTGACTGAGGGTTTCTTCTGCGGACATACGGTCCTGTTGTTGCAGATGTTCTTCGGCTTTGTTGATCCAGTCCTGGTGGTTTTGAATCTGCGTTTGCAGGTTTTGCAGATTCAGCGAGGCCAGTTCTGTCCGGCCGGGCAGGGCGAGAATCTCAAGTTCGGTGACCTCAATAGCGGACTCAATCGCCATTTGCTGATACTGGCGGGCTTGCTCCCGGGCTTTTTGCCGTTCGGGGGTTGGTGCAGTAGCGGTGGCGGGCTGTGTCAGGTTGTTGAGTTGTTGTTGCAGGGCGGCCAGTTCTTCCCGCTTGCTGAGCAATAGCTTATTACTGTCGCGGATGGTACGTTGCAGTTCATCCCGATACTGTTCCAGATCGATCAGGCGTGCCTTAGCCTTCACCAGCAGGGGTTGTAGCTCTCTTTCCGCGGGAAAGGTTTGTGGCAGGTCTGAATCGGGTTGCGGCGCATGGCTGCGGGCCAGGTCGAGTTGTTGCGGCTGGGCTTCAATTTCAAGCCGCAGTTTCCGCGCCTGCTGACGCTGACTGATGAGCTCCTGAAGGTGGTTTATGGCTTGCTGATAGGCTTCTCTGGTGGGATTTTCCTGATCGTTTTCAAACTGTTGCAGCTGCTCCTCAAGGCGCGTCAGATCGGCAGTGAGATCGGCAGTGAGATCGGGTGTTGCAGCCAAGCCTTGCAGGCTGAAAAGAATAATGAAAACAAATAGCAATCGCATAGATCGTGCCTTGAGGTGATGGGGTTTACTATATACGCCAATTGACCCGGTACAAGGAATAAGTTGTAAATCTGGCCTAAATTATAAGACAGGGTCGCGCTTTTTGATGATCAGACTGGACGGCGCACTTAAGGAATCCGTAATTATGCAGATGTTAGATGCCAAATGCTTACGCGACACGCTTCCGGTATATAACCATGAGGATGGTGTGAGTGGTAGCGAGATGCTGGAGGAGTATCTTAACTGTTATCAGTTAAACCCTATTCTTCATGCCGGGCATAAGCTTTTTGCCACCCGGCAAACGGTTCTGGGGTGTACCCTGTTTGTTCAGCATTACTGTTGCCGGGATGAAAGCCGGGGAACCGTGGTGGTTCTGCATGGCTATTTTGATCACAGCGGGCTGTACGGTCATCTGATCTCATATCTGCTGGAGATCGGTTGGGATGTACTGATCTTTGACCTGCCGGGGCATGGGTTGTCTCAGGGGCAGCCCCTCTCGATTGACTGTTTCACCACCTATGCCAGACAGCTGACCGAGCTGCTTAACAGTCGTCAGGACCGCTTAAAGGCGCCCTGGGCCATGCTGGGACAGAGTACTGGCGCGGCAATATTGATGGAGCAGCAACTACAGTTTGGCTATCGCGACTGGCCAGTTCAGCATCAGTTGTTTCTGGCTCCCCTGGTGCGTCCTTGTGGCTGGCAAGAGATCGCCAGTAAGTATCGCTGGCTGAGGTTTCTGCTGCGTTCGGTGCCCAGAACGTATGGCCCCAGTTCAGGGGATCAGAGTTTTCTGGATTTTGTGCGCTATCAGGATCCGTTACAGCATCAACGGATTCCGGTGCGCTGGATCGGTGCGATGTTGCGCTGGATTGCTGAGGTGGAACAATCCGGCAGTTTACCGACTCAGCCGCTGTGTATTCAGGGGGTTGACGATGACACGGTGGAGTGGCGGCACAACCTCGGGGTGATCGGACGACTCTATCCGGGCCTTGAAATTAAACTGTTACAGAAAGCCCGGCACCACCTGGTCAATGAGGAGGCGAGCATACGGTTGCAGGTGTTTAATCTGATTGAGCAGAAGATTAATCCGTCGAACTGAACCCGTCCGCGTAATAAAACCTGACAATAAAATCGAGCAATAAAAAAGGCAGCTCCCGAAGGAAACCGCCTTTTTCATAACACTTTCTGTATCAGAACAGTCGACGGCAGCGAATCGTGCCCTTAACCTGTTTCAGTTTTTCCAGTGCAACCTCGGATGTATCAGCATCGACATCGATAACCACATAACCTACGTTCTCATTGGTCTGCAGATACTGGCCGGAGATGTTGATGTTGTTCTCAGAAAAGACGCTGTTGATGGAGCTCATCACGCCAGGGACGTTTTCGTGAACATGCAGCAGACGGTGAACGTCCGGATGCTCTGGCAGAGCCACTTCAGGAAAGTTAACGGAGGAAATTGAGGAGCCGTTATCACTGTACTTGATCAGTTTTTCGGCGACTTCGTAGCCAATGTTTTCCTGCGCTTCCAGCGTTGATCCGCCAACGTGAGGTGTCAGGATTACATTGTCGAATTCGCGCAGTGGCGAGATAAACTCATCATTATTGGAGCGCGGCTCAACCGGGAACACATCAATCGCAGCCCCCAGCAGGCGTTTTTCAGCCAGTGCTTTGCACAGCTCATCGATGACCACGACGGTGCCGCGGGCGGCGTTAAGGAAGATCGAGTCCTGCTTCATCTCAGCGAACTGAGCCGCTCCCATCATATCTTTGGTGGCAGGTGTTTCAGGCACATGCAGCGAGACAATATCACAGGTGTTCAGCAACTCTTTCAGTGAACCCAGTTGAGTGGCGTTACCCAGTGGCAGTTTGGTGATGGTGTCATAGAAGAAAACATTCATACCCAGGGACTCAGCAATAACGCTCAGCTGTGAGCCGATGCTGCCGTAACCCACGATCCCCAGCTTCTTGCCACGAATTTCGTAAGAGCTTTTGGCCGATTTCTGCCATTCTCCCCGATGCGCCTTGGCATTTTTTTCGGCTACGCCACGTAGCAGGAGAATCGCTTCGGCTATCACCAGCTCAGCAACGGAACGGGTGTTGGAGTAGGGCGCGTTGAATACCGCAACACCGCGCATGGTCGCCGCAGTGAGGTTCACCTGGTTGGTACCGATACAGAAACAGCCTACCGCAATCAGCTTGTCCGCCGCTTCAAAAACCTCTTCGGTCAGCTGGGTACGGGAGCGAAGGCCGATAAAGTGAACGTCTTTGACGCGCTCAAGCAGTTCTTCTTCTGGCAGTGAGCCGGTGTGGTATTCGATGTTGGTGTAACCGTGCGCATTCAGGGTATCCAGTGCAGACTGGTGCACGCCCTCCAGCAGCAGAATCTTGATCTTGCTTTTTTCCAGAGAGGTATTTTGGCTCATGGTATGGATCTCTTTTTAATGTGGAAATGTCCCGTGTGTGGCAGGCATCGCCGGATTAGCCGGTAAAAGAAAGGGCGCTATGTTAACACAGTGTCAGGGGAAAAGGGGTGGCCCCAATAGGGGGATTTGGTGGATTTTTATTCACTTGAAGATGAATCCAAATCAACTATTGAAAACAATGAGTGATTTGGATTCATGTTTTGGGCGGCTAAAGTGCTGAATCAGCTATAGATACAGATGTATGCCGTCGGCTGAGCAACCTGCAGCTGGAATGTCTGATTGGCTGCAACCCGGAACTCCGTGCCGGTTGGGAACGCCTGCCACTCGTCACTGCCGGGCAATTTGACAACCAGTTCACCACTGACAACTTTCATCAGTTCGTTTTCAGAGGTGCCGAATTCATATTCTCCAGCGGCCATAACACCGGAAGTTACTTTGCCTTCCGCATTTTCAAAGCCGATAGATTTTACCGCACCATCAAAGTATTCGTTTACGGTCAGCATGGTATTATTACTCCTATAAATGGGAGCGCTATAGTAGATAGCTTTGCCGAAATTGTCACCTGTTTGACGCATTTGGAGGCGTTGCCGCTGAGTGTTCAAGCAGATAGTCGACAAAGGCCTTGTTGGCCCGGGAAAGGTAACTCTGCCGACGCCAGGCGATGCTCAGATTAAACAGTAGCGGCTCGTCAAAAGGGATCCCGATCAGGTCGCGGGCATCATCGATGGCCGGTTTGAGCAGGGCTGAGATGCCAAACCCGTGCCGGACGACCGATTGAATCAGCGGAATCAGGTTGGTCTCAAAGGATATCTTCGGGGTCACGTGATAGTCTTTGGCCAGTTGTTCGGTGACCTGCCGGTGGAAAAACCCCTCTTTAAACAATACCAGCTCTTCATCCAGAAACGCCTGGTAGCTGACACTGGTTTTGCGCGCGAACGGATGGTCCGGACTGACACAGACGAGGGTTTCCACCTGCATCAGGTGAACCCGTTCAAGTTCATCCGTTTCACCGCCATCGACGACAATTCCGATATCCAGATCCCCCTTTTCGATCAGCCGGCGGATATGCGTAGTGCCCCCTTCGACGACCGATAGCTGCAGTGCCGGAAAGCTGTGGCGAAACCCCATTAACAGTTCGGGCAGATAGTAGGACCCCAGCATACTGGGAATACCCACCCGGACCTGGCCGCGGGTCAGACCGGTCAGTTCCTGCATTTCCAGCTCAGCATCGGCAACGGCCTGAAGAATCTTGTCGGCATGCAGCAGCAGCCGCTCCCCCTCATCCGTCAGGGTGATGCGGCGCTCATTGCGATGGAACAGGGTCAGCCCTAACTCATTTTCCAGCCGCTTAACCGACATGCTGACAGCGGGCTGCGCCAGGTGGAGCTGTTCCGCTGCCCGGGTGAAATTGGCTTCCCGGGCAACCATCTGGAAGCAACGTAGAGAACGGATATCCATTGGTTTACCTGTTATCTGATCTGTCTGAAAAGTGTCGATTACGCTCAGTGAGCAACCTATTGTCTGACATATCATCACAATAATTTATTAATATCATCATTTTTATATATTTCTGTGATTTTTGGTTGGCTGATACGCTTACAGCATCTAATCGGAGAGCGCTGTAATGATCGAATCGGGTAGCAAACAGTTCTGGCGGGCAACCCTTGCTCTGTGCATCGGCTCGTTTATGATTTTTGCCAATGTCTATGTCACTCAGCCAATACTGCCTCAGTTACAGCAGGAGTTTTCACTCACGACGCTGGAAGTGAGCTGGTCTTTTACCGTGACCACTTTGACGCTGGGGCTTTCATTGCTCTTTTATGGCCCGCTGTCAGACGCGGTCGGGCGCCGCTCGCTGATGCTGGTGAGTATGGCCGGTGTGTGTCTCTGTACACTGCTGCTGTCCCGGGCGGAGAGCTTTACGGCACTGGTGCTGCTGCGGGGTCTGCAAGGCGTATTCCTGGGCGGGCTGCCGGCTATTGCGATCGCTTATATGGGGGATGAATATTCCCGTAAGGCGCTGTTGCTGGCGGTCGGGCTCTATATCAGCGGCAACTCTCTGGGCGGGATATCAGGTCGTCTGATTGGCGGTTTTATCGGCGACTGGCTCGGCTGGGCGGATCTGTTTCTGGTGATGGGGCTGGTCAGCTGTGTTTGTCTGCTGCTGTTCTGGTGGCTGTTGCCAGCATCCCGGCAGTTCTCACCGCAAGTCCTTAATCTGTCGGCGATGGGGTCCCGCTTACGGGATCATCTGACAAACCCGTTATTGTTGCTGGTGTATCTGGTGGGTGGGCTGAATTTCTTTATTTTTATCAATCAGTACAGTTATATCACCTTTGTCTTGTCTGATGCCCCCTACCATCTGAGTCCGGTCTGGATTGGATTGTTGTTTCTGACCTATCTGACGGGGACTGTCGGCTCGACATTGTCGGGCCGTATAGCTCAGCAAATTGGCCAGCTGAACTGTATTAAGCTGGGCATCGTGATCCTTATCGCGGGTAGCCTGCTAACCCTGAGCAGCGCCTTGCCGCTGATTGTGACGGGCTTTTTTATCAACAGTTTCGGTTTCTTCTTCGCCCACTCCAGCGCCAGTAGCTGGGTCAGCCATCAGGCGACCCATGCCCGGGCCAGCGCATCCTCTCTCTACCTGGTGTTCTATTATCTGGGGGCCAGTTGTGGCGGTTTTTATCTTGATCCCTTCTGGCAGTGGCTGGGCTGGGAGGGCGTTGTGCTGGGCTCGGTGATGGTTCTGCTGGTGACTCTGAGTCTGACGCTGGCATTGAGCTCGCTGAACGCCAGGGGTATGATCAGAGCCCATTAAACGAAGAACATAACCGGGTCTGTAAGCCGCTTTGCAGGCCCCGTTGCAGGCGCTCAACCGGTATGGAGCATTATCATGCAGTATAAACATCAGTATGTAGACGGAACTGAAGCTAACTTTCCCGTGGGTAAGGTTGTTTGCGTCGGACGTAACTATGCCGACCATGCTGCGGAACTGAATAACCCGGTTCCGACGACGCCGATGCTGTTCATCAAGCCCTCAACCGCTATTGTGCCACTGGCTGAATCGTTTGAGGTACCGGTGGATTTTGGTTCGGTTCATTTTGAGACAGAGATGGCGATCCTGATTGGCCGGACACTTAAAAATGCTACCCATGCCGAGGTTAGCGAAGCGATTGTCGGGGTGGGTATCGCCCTCGACCTGACGCTGCGTGATCTGCAGAGCAAGCTGAAACAACAGCAGCATCCCTGGGAGAAATCTAAAGGGTTCGATGGTTCTTGCCCGCTGTCGGCCTTTCTGGAACCGGTCGCGGTGGGTGATCTGCAGGATCAGCAGATTCGTCTGACGGTGAACGGCCAGATTCGCCAAAATGGCAACAGTAGCCATATGCTGAACAAGGTTTACCCCCTGATCGCCTATATGAGCCATTATTTTACCCTGTTACCGGGCGATGTGGTGCTTACCGGAACCCCTGCGGGAGTCGGTGCGGTTAATCCTGGCGACAAGCTGTTAGTCGAATTAGGTGATCAGCTGCGAATAGAGACTCAGGCTGTCTGAGCACACGGAGTGTAACGATGTTGTGGGTTAAGGTGTTTCATATTTTGGCAATGACCAGTTGGATGGCGGGTATCTTCTATCTGCCGCGTATTTTTGTGCACTATGTTGAGGGCCGTGAAGCGGGACAGGAGGTTGCCCGGCTGGAGATTATGGCCGGTAAGCTGTTCGGTTTTATGTCAATTATGGCGCTGTTTACGCTGGGCTTCGGGTTATGGCTGTGGATGGGCTTCGGTATCTCAGGTGCCTGGTTACATGCCAAACTGCTATTTGTTGGCTTGCTGATCGGTTACCACGTCTGGTGTTTCGTCTATCTTAGAAAACTGCGAGCCGGTACGCTGGATAACAGCGGGCGTTACTTCCGTTTATTCAATGAGTTGCCGCTGCTGATCTTTATACCGATTCTGGTGTTGGTGGTGGTAAAACCATTTTAACGGGCTTGCTTTATGGGCTTTCTTTATGGAAGGGGCATTAACAGCAGGGTGCGTGTCGGTTGGGTGTTTTTTATGAGGACCTGACTGAAGCGTTAGCTTTTGAGTTGCCGACGCAGCCGTTCAATCCGCGCCTCTGCCCGTTCGGTTTCCTGACGCAGACTATCCACTTCAGTGTAAAAGCGCTTAAGTTGCGGCTGGCTTGGCAGCAGCTGCAGCTCTTCTTTCAGATACTCTTCCAGATTCTGTACCAGGCTGTGGCCAGCCTGCAGATAAAACCTGGTTTTCCATTTCAGCAGTCGGGCCAGCTCATGGGCAGGCAGGTCGCCCACCGTTTGCGCCAGAATGCCCTCCCAGTCCAGTGCTGCATCAATCATCACCTGACTAAAGCGCGTTGCCAGAGCACTGTCGCCCGAGAGCTTAATGGTTTTGCCAAACATCGCCTGGCTGTTGTCTGTGGCGCTTAACAGCTGGAAAAAGTCTGCGGCTGTCCCAGTCAGTGTGACGTCTGCATCGTCACGCGCTATCTGGTCTATCTGCAGGCCTGAAGCGCTGGGTTGCAGCGACAGAGAAATGGCCGGGGAGGTCAGCTGAATAGCAATGACTTTGCCGTCCAGCTGGCCGAGCCGGTCAACGGTTTCCGGACTGGCAAGCAGTAACCGGTTAATCGTACTTTCTGCGAGGGTCAGCAATGTTGCGTTGATCGTCTCGATAGTCATGGCGGGTCAGGGTTTGATCCCGGTATGCAGGGCGACAACGCCGCCGGTCATATTCTGGTACTTACACTGGGTCAGACCCGCTTCTTCCATCATCCTTTTCAGGGTTTCCTGATCCGGGTGCATACGGATAGACTCGGCCAGATAGCGGTAGCTATCCTCGTCGCCAGCGATCAGTTTGCCGATTTTAGGCAGCAGATTGAAGGAGTAGATATCGTAGGCTTTGGTCAGTAGCGGGTTTTCTGTCTTGGAAAACTCCAGCACCATCACTTTACCGCCGGGCTTGAGTACCCGCGCCATCGATGCCAGCGCTTTCTCTTTAAAGGTGACATTGCGCAGGCCAAAAGCGATGGTGATGCAGTCGAAGGTGTTGTCAGGAAATGGCAGTGCTTCAGCGTTGGCCTGAACAAATTCGACGTTGCCGGTGATACCGCGATCCATCAGCCGGTCACGACCAACCCTGAGCATGGAATCATTGATATCCGCCAGAACAACTTTGCCCTCAGAACCTACCAGTCGGGAGAAACGCATCGTCAGATCGCCGGTGCCGCCGGCAATATCCAGTACCTTATGGCCACGACGGACACCGCTCTGTTCGATAGTCAGGCGTTTCCAGATGCGGTGGATACCCCCGGACATCAGGTCGTTCATGATGTCATACTTGCTGGCAACCGAGTGAAAAACGTCGGCAACTTTTGCCTGCTTTTCATCGACTTTGACCTGTTCGAAGCCGAAGTGGGTCTTGTCCTGAGATTCTTTCTGGTCAGTCATAGAAAACCTGTAATCTGCATAATTCGCGTTGCCGCATTCTACCTTTGCCACAGGCAATTGTCTTTATTCTTCCGTCATCAACTGATCTGGATAAATAAAAAGCCGGATTCTGCGACCCATGATGTGTAAGGGTTGCAGTGTTTAGCCTTTGGCGATCATATTGCCGTGCCGGGTGGCGCCGGCTTCTGCCAGGGCTGCGAGATAACGGTTCCAGTAGCTATCGTGATGCTGGCACAGGTCGTAGAGATAGTCCCAGGTGTACAGGCCGCTGTCATGGCCATCATCAAAGATGATTTTGAGTGCATAGTTACCCGCAGGCTCAAGCCCTTTTATGCCGACCAGTTGCTTGCCCGTCTGCAGCACACCGTTACCTCTGCCATGGCCACGAACCTCGGCGGATGGTGAGTGAACCCGCAAAAATTCCGCGGTCAGTTCAAAGCGTTCCTGATCACTGTATTCCAGTTCAAGGGTTCTGGACTTGATGTGCAATCTGATATCTATGGGAAGTGGTGCAGCCATAACAGCCTCCGGTGACGGAGCCTTGTGGCTCCGTCTGACTGGGATTAAAGGGTTGGGTCTACAGTATATAGTGGCTCAGGTCTTCATCCTGGCTCAGCTCTGCCAGATACTGATCAACATAAGCACGGTCGACATTGATGCTCTGACCTGCGTTGTCGGCCGCCGTGAAGGAGATCTCTTCCAGCAGTCGTTCCATCATGGTATGCAGGCGACGGGCACCGATGTTCTCAGTTTTTTCATTCACCTGGTACGCCAGTTCTGCAATCCGGTCGATACCATCCTGAGTATACTCAACGGTGACACCCTCAGTTGCCAGTAACGCCCGATACTGCTCTGTCAGTGAGGCATTCGGCTCGGTCAGGATGCGGCGGAAATCATCCGGCGTCAGTGCTTTCAGCTCAACCCGGATTGGCAAACGACCCTGTAGTTCGGGAATCAGGTCGGATGGCTTGGACAGATGGAACGCGCCGGATGCAATAAACAGAATATGGTCTGTTTTGATCATGCCGTACTTAGTGGACACGGTGCTGCCTTCGATCAGTGGCAGCAGATCCCGTTGTACCCCTTCCCGGGAGACATCCGCCCCGGTGCCTTCGCGTTTGCACACCTTATCGATCTCGTCGAGGAAGACGATACCGTTCTGCTCAACCGCATCGATTGCCATCTGCTTCAGGTCATCATCGTTCACCATCTTGGCGGCTTCTTCGTCGATCACCTGTTTCAGAGCATCTTTAACCTTCATTCGCTTGCTCTTGGTTTTGCTGTTGCCCAGGTTCGAGAACATGCTCTGCAGCTGGCTGGTCATCTCCTCCATGCCTGGGGGAGCCATGATCTCGACACCGACCGGCGTCTGACTCAGGTCGATATCGATCTCTTTATCGTCCAGTTTACCCTCGCGTAGCTGTTTACGCAGCAGTTGTCGGGTGGCGCTGTCAGGCTTATGCCCGGTTGGCTGCTCATCTACACTGGTCGGGCGGACGGGAGGTAACAGAGCGTCAAGAATGCGTTCTTCTGCGGAATCCTCGGCCCGGAATTTGACTTTATCCATCGCCTGCTCACGCAGCATTTTGATCGCCATATCCATCAGGTCGCGGATAATCGTTTCTACATCGCGGCCTACATAACCGACCTCGGTAAACTTGGTGGCTTCAATCTTAATAAAGGGCGCGTTAGCCAGTTTTGCCAGGCGCCGGGCGATCTCAGTTTTACCGACACCGGTGGGGCCGATCATGAGGATATTCTTCGGTGATACTTCGGCGCGCAGCTCAGGCTCCAGCTGCATGCGGCGCCAGCGGTTTCGCAAAGCGATCGCTACAGAACGTTTAGCATCGGCCTGACCGACGATGTGCCGGTCGAGTTCGGAAACAATTTCGCGGGGTGTCATATTGGACATCAGTAGTTCTCTCTGGCTGTTCTCGGAGGCTCAGGCTGCGGTGGACTGCAGCTGCTCAATGGTCAGGTTGGCGTTGGTAAAGACACAGATGTCGGCAGCGATCAGCAGACTCTTTTCAACAACTTCGCGGGCCGGAAGATCGGTATTGGCGACCAGTGCCCGGGCTGCGGCCAGGGCATAGTTACCACCGGAGCCGATGGCGATGACTCCATCTTCGGGTTCAATGATGTCGCCACTACCGGAAATAAGGTAGGTTTTATCTTTGTTGGCAACCAGCATCAGTGCTTCCAGCTTTCGCAGCACCCGGTCACCGCGCCACTCCCGCGCCAGGCTAACCACGGCATTGAATATATTGCCCTGATGTTTCTCCAGTTGCTGCTCAAACAGATCCAGCAGGGTGATCGCGTCAGCGGTGCTGCCGGCAAAGCCGGTGATAACATCGTGCTTTGGCAGGCGGCGGACTTTGCGGGCGGTGCCTTTCATTACGGTGTTGCCAAGTGAAACCTGGCCGTCACCGCCGACAACGACCTGGTCGTCGCGACGTACAGAAACAATTGTGGTCATGGGTGCGTTTTCCCGAATAGCTATACTCAATTCTCAATGAGTATAGATATGGGAGCGCAGAGCGTTATTTCAAGGTTATGAATATCCGATGACGCAGGGATTTAGTCGATCTGTCGTACTAATGGCTGAATTCTCATCCTGACGAGACGGTCTTCGGCTTTACTCAGCATTGAACGGTTGTCGAATGGGCCGGACAGTACCTGATACCAGATGCTGCCATTGCTATTAGTCACCCGATGAGTTTTGACATTGGGCAGGCCTTCCAGAATAAGGCGTGCCCGCAGCTGCTCCGCATCGGTATGATTCTTGAAAGAACCGGCCTGAATGATATAAGTATGCGCTGATTTTGCATCTTTAGGTGTCGATTTATAGGGTTCGACATTGGCAGTATCAACTTCGCTTTCAGGCAGGATCTGATAGAAATCAAACCGTTCAGACTGTTCCTCGACCGGTATTGCCGGTTCAGCTGTCGGCTGGGTTGCTTTTGATGCTGCGGGCTTTGTTTCAGGTGCGGTTTTAGCCGTCGGTTTGGAGGCCTTTGCCGTACTCTCTTTAGTGGTTTTGGCGGTTTTGGTCGCTGCTGGTTGTGAGGTATCGCTGTTATCGGGCCTGACCGAAGTTAGCTGCCACAGGAGAAAGCCGAAGCCGATTAACACCGTCAGGCTGATAACCGAACGTATCAGCGGAAACGGTTGTTTTGCCGGCGCGCTTTTCGCCCTCGAATTGCTTCGCGTCGCCCGGCTTGCTGCCGTGCCGCTGTTGCGTTTCTTTGCGTAATCTTTGCGCGCCATCGGTTTAGCCTTCTTACATCAGGTCGGGAGCATTGACACCCAGCAGGTCCAGCCCGTTTGCCAGCACGTGTCTGACTGCAACCGCAAGGGTCAGGCGGGCGTTGCGCAGATCGGTGTCTTCAACCAGAGTTTTCTCTGAGTTGTAATAGGTATGGAAATCGCTGGCCAGTTCATAGAGATAGGTCGCGATCAGGTGAGGCTCGCGCACATCGGCTGCCCGCTTTACCACTTCCGGATAACGTCCCAGCTTGATGGTCAGGCGTTTCTCTGACTCGAGATCCAGACGTCCGAGAGCGTCCTGTCCGGTTGTCTCATCCCACTGCTGGTTGTTTTCTGCCAGTTTGCGGAAGATTGAGCAAACCCGCGCATGGGCATACTGAATATAGTAAACCGGGTTATCGGCTGACTCGGAACGCGCCAGATCGATATCAAAATTCAGATGGCTGTCTGATTTACGTGCCGCCAGGAAGAAACGGGTGGCATCGCGGCCGACCTCGTCGATCAGGTCGCGCAGAGTCAGGTAGCTGCCAGCTCGTTTGGATATTTTTACCTCTTCGCCGCCACGCATAACCGTTGCCATCTGGTGCAGTACATAATCTGGCCAGCCTTTGGGAATGCCGGCATCGAGTGCCTGCAGGCCCGCGCGGACACGGGTGATGGTGCTGTGGTGATCGGCGCCCTGTTCGTTGATGACGGTGTCGAAGCCGCGCTGCCATTTATTCATATGGTAGGCAACGTCGGGCACGAAGTAGGTATAACCGCCATCGGTTTTGCGCATTACGCGATCTTTGTCATCACCAAAATCGGTGGTGCGCAGCCACAGGGCGCCACCCTCTTCGTAGGTGTAACCATTTTTAATCAGTGTCTGTACGGTTTCCTCTACCTTGCCTTCGGTATAGAGAGACGACTCCAGAAAATAGACATCGAAGTCGACGCCAAAGGCTTTCAGGTCAAGATCCTGTTCATGGCGCAGATATGCCACCGCAAAATGGCGAATCGCTTCAAGGTCATCCGCATCTTTAGTACCGGTGAAGCTCTGGTCTTCAGAGGTCACGGTATCGCCGCGCATAAAACTTTCGGCCAGATCGGTAATATAACCGCCACGGTAACCATCTTCCGGCCAGCTTGGATCTTCCGGTGTCAGGCCTTTGCAGCGGGCCTGAACCGAGAGCGCCAGGTTATTGATCTGTTGGCCGGCGTCGTTGTAATAGAACTCGCGGGTCACTTCCCAGCCCGTTGCTTCCATCAGGCGACTGAGGCAGTCGCCTACCGCAGCGCCACGACCGTGACCGATATGCAGGGGGCCGGTCGGGTTGGCTGAAACAAACTCAATCTGAACCTTTTTTCCCGCGCCATCGTTGTTGCGACCGTAGGTGTTCTTGTGTTGCAGAATGGTTTTGATCAGGTTGCCGGTTGAGGCATCGCTGACAAAGAAGTTAATGAACCCGGGGCCGGCAATCTCGGTTTTTTCGACATTATCGGAGGCTGGCAGTGCGGCACAGATCTTTTGTGACAGCTCCCGCGGGTTGCATTTGGCAGCCTTAGCCAGCGTCAGAGCGATGTTGGATGCAAAGTCCCCATGAGACTTGTCGCGGGTGTTCTCTACCATGATTGTGGGCTGAGTGTCGGCGGGCAGGGTGCCTTCGTCCATCAGCGAGGTCAGGGCAGTACTAATCAGGTCCGCAATATGTTGTTTCATGCTCAAAAGATACCGGGTTAAATTCAGGAGCCAGATGCAACGACGCAGCGTTATCGGTTAGAAATATAAAAAAATACTCATAAAAACTAAGCCAGCTGCGCGGTTGTCTGTAAAAAAGACCGCGTATTATCCCTTTTCGTCCGCGTTTTGTTAACCCCTGAAGGGGGTTATTTGTGGCTAAAGCATATCCACTGGATCAACATCCACAGACCAGCGAACTTTGCGTGCCTCCGGATCGCCTTCTGCTTCCCGGATAATGTTTTGCAGCTGTTGATGCAGGGCTTTGCGATCGCGGCTTTGCAGCACTAGTTGGGCTCGGAAAAGGCCGGCGCGTTTTTCCATCGGTGAGGGCAGTGGACCAAGCCATTGAATGCCCTGAGGCTGGAGAATGTCAGGTTCGAGCAGGTCTCTGAGTTTGCGGAGGGCGCGTTCGGCCATCCCCGGGTGGCGGGCCTCCGCTCTGAACATTGCGCAGTGCATCGATGGCGGTAAATGAGCGGCGATTCGTTGACTGAGTTCCTGTTGCGCAAAGGCCTGGTAGCCTTCGGTGACCAGACTGGTGATCGTAGGATGATCGGCGTGGTGGGTCTGCATCACGACTTTTCCAGGATGGTCGGCTCTGCCCGCCCGCCCGGCGACTTGTAAAATAAGCTGAGCGGTGCGCTCCATGCCTCTGAAATCAGCACTGAACAGGCCGCTGTCGGCATTCAGAATGGCGACCAGCGTGACTTTGGGGAAATGGTGCCCCTTTGCCAGCATCTGAGTGCCAATCAGAATGCAGGGAAGCCCCTGATGGACCCGATCCATGATCTGTTGCATGGCGTTTTTACGTTGAGTGGTGTCTCTGTCGACCCGGATCACTGGAAAACCAGGGAACAGCTTTTGCAGGGCTTCTTCGGTGCGTTCGGTGCCCGCGCCCACGGGTTTTAGTTCTGTGCTGCCACAGCTGTTGCAGGTGGTCGGGACCGGGCGCTGGCTGTCGCAGTGGTGGCAGTGCAGGTGAAAGGGTTTGCGGTGCAGGGTCATATGCGCATCGCAGCGATTGCAGTCGGCCAGCCAGCCGCAATCGTGACACATCAGGGTCGGGGCAAAGCCTCTGCGGTTAAGGAATATAAGCACCTGGGTGCCCTGTTTCAGGTGGTCCTTTATCTGTTGGACAAGGGGGGCTGATAATCCGTCCTGCAGGGGCAACTGGCGAATATCCAGCAGTTCAAATTTTGGCGGTAGAGCGTTGCCCGCTCGCTGATTTAATTTTAACCACTGATAACGCCCCTGTTGAGCATTATAGAGGCTTTCAATGGCCGGGGTGGCTGTGCCCAGTACGACCGGAATCTGCTCAAAATTGCCGCGCATCACCGCCAGATCGCGTGCGTTATAACGAAACCCATCCTGCTGCTTGAATGAGGTGTCATGCTCTTCGTCGATAAATATCACCCCGGGGAATTTCAATGGCGTGAAGATCGCAGAACGGGTGCCGATGATTATCCGGGCAACACCTTCCCGGGCCTGCAGCCAGGCATCGAGCCGCTGGCGGTCCGTCAGGTTTGAGTGCAGAACCACGACCGGCAGATTAAAGCGGGCCTTAAAACGGGCTACTGTCTGAGGTGTCAGACCAATCTCTGGTACCAGTATCAGTGCCTGCTTCCCCTGGCGGATAAAGTGCTCTATCGCCTGCAGGTAGACTTCGGTTTTACCTGATCCGGTCACGCCCTGTAGCAGAAAGGTTTTGAAGCCATCCGCCGTAATGATGGCGTGAACTGCCTGTTGCTGTTCCGCGTTCAGCGTCAGCGGCGCTTCATGGAGTGGCTGATTGTCGTGGTGACCGTGATCCGGTTTATGTATAAAGGACTCCGCAAGTGCTTTATCGGTCAGTTTTTTCAACAGCGTAGTTTGTCCGCCTTCTGCGCGTATCGCATCCTCGCTGATGCCGTTGGGGTGCTCCAGCAGTAGTAGCAACAGCTCCCGTTGTCGGGCGGCAGTTTTACCGAGTTGGGAGATGTCGGCATCCGCAGTTGCCCGCCACAGGTGCTGGTGGGCATATTCACAGGGATCGCCTTTGCGAAGCAGCACCGGCAGAGCCTGACTCAGGGCGTCTCCCAGAGGGTGTTGATAGTAGTTTCCTGCCCAGCGCGCCAGTTTTAATATTGACTCCGGCATTGGCGGTGTTTCGTCGAGCACAGCGATTGCTGCCTTGAGTTTATCCGGGGGAACTTCCGTATGCTCGGTTACTCTGATCAGCACGCCGGTGACCTCTCTGCGGCCAAACGGTACCTTTACCCGCACGCCGGGTCTGAGCGACTCAGGTGAGCATCCTTGCGGCGGTCGGTAATCGAACAGACGGCGCAGAGGAGAGGGTATGGCTAGTTGCAGGTAAGGCATTAAAGAGGAGATCCACATCAGGAACAGATGCCACAGTGTATGTCTTTTTGTTTTCGCTGTTAACCAGTGGTTGTTTTAGTGTTGTGAAAGGCTTGCTGGGGCTGAAAACTGCGCGTATAATGTCCGGCCTTAATCCTATAGGCTTAATTGCCTGCATGCGGTGCCCGGCAAGAGATCGGGTGGCGGCATACAAAACAACTGAGGTTTCAGATGAAAAAAGATATCCATCCAGAATACTCCGAGATCAGCGCTAGCTGCTCTTGTGGAAACGTTGTAAAGACGCATTCGACTGTTTGTAAAGACATCCATATCGACGTATGCAGTCAATGCCACCCGTTCTATACCGGTAAGCAGAAAGATGCGACTACTGGTGGTCGTGTTGATCGCTTCAACAAGCGTTTCGGCGGACGTGGTCTTAAGAAGTAAACGATTCCGTATTATGAAAAAAGGCACCCTTTGGGGTGCCTTTTTTGTTTCTGGTGAATTCAGACTGATTTATATAAAACTTTAGCATAACTGGGCAGATCCCCTGATTTTGCTGGGTAATTCTTTTGTAAATTCTGCGTACTCCGGCAAAAGTAGTAGAAAATACACTAAATATCGAGAAAATTTCAGAGATATGGGCTGTTTTGGCAGTTGAGCACAAAGGATCTTTTCTATATGATTCGATCTCCGAATTTTTATAACTAAGTTGGAACCGCGACCATGTCTGAAGATATGAAACAAGCTGCACTCGATTATCACGAGTTCCCTCGCCCGGGTAAGATCAGTGTTGAGCTGACTACTTCTGCTGAGTCTGCCCGCGACCTGGCGCTGGCTTACAGCCCAGGTGTTGCTGAGCCTGTACGTGCCATAGCAGAAAACCCTGATAACGCTTATCGCTACACCGCTAAAGGTAATCTGGTAGCTGTTATTACGAATGGTACTGCTATTCTGGGTCTTGGCGATCTGGGGCCTTTGGCGTCCAAGCCTGTTATGGAAGGTAAAGCGCTGTTGTTTAAGCGGTTCGCCGGAATTGATTCTGTCGATATCGAGGTTGACTCTGAAAGTCCTCAGGCTCTGATCGATACCGTTGCCCGTATTGCTGATACCTTTGGCGGTATCAATCTGGAAGATATTAAAGCGCCGGAATGCTTCGAGGTTGAGCGTGCTTTGATCGAGCGTTGTAATATTCCTGTTTTCCATGATGATCAGCACGGTACTGCTATTGTTACCGCTGCCGGTATGATTAATGCTCTGGAAATTGCCGGTAAGAAGCTGGAAGAAGCTCAGGTTGTCTGCCTTGGCGCGGGTGCTGCGGCGCATGCTTGTATGAAACTGCTGGTGAATATGGGTGCTAAGGTCGAAAATATCTTTATGATTGACCGTACCGGTGTTATTCATTCAGGTCGTGAAAATCTGACCCCTGAGAAGGCTGCATTTGCCTCTGAGACTGATAAGCGTACGCTGGATGATGCTATTGAGGGCGCCGATGTGTTTGTTGGCCTGTCAGGGCCAAACCTGCTGAGTGGAGAGCAGCTGGCTAAGATGGCGCCGACGCCTGTCGTGTTTGCCTGTGCTAACCCTGATCCTGAAATTAAGCCTGAGCTGGCTCACTCTGTTCGTGATGATGTCATCATGGCAACGGGTCGTTCTGATTACCCTAACCAGGTTAATAACGTGCTGGGTTTCCCTTTCATCTTCCGTGGAGCGCTGGATGTTCGAGCCTCTGCAATTAATGAAGAGATGAAAGCCGCTGCGGTACGCGCTTTGGCAGATCTGGCCAAAGAGCCTATTCCTCAGGATGTGCTGGATGCTTACGAGCTGAGCTCTCTGGAATTTGGTCCTCAGTATATTATTCCTAAGCCGACAGACTCTCGTCTGCTGGGCGTTGTGTCTCAGGCCGTGGCTCAGGCTGCGATCGATTCAGGTGTTGCTCGTCTGCCGTTGCCTGCGCATTACCCGCTGACAACTGTTGATGCTCTGCTTAACCGCTAAGTTAAGTCGTTACTGAAAAAAACCCGGCATTGCCGGGTTTTTTTGTATCTGAGGGTTTTGGTGTCTCACTCGACTCGCGATTCTTAATAATGCAGTCTGTCAGGCTGAGACGAAATTCTTGTATGATCCCTCAGAAAATTTCCTCTGTTTGGGTTGTCCCTGTTGTATTAGTCAGCGCTGGATTGTGGGCAGCTTCAGTGGGTATGCTTGCTTCAGGGAATATCTCGAAAATAGCGTCTTCCTGTCCCGGGTAAGCGAGTAGTCCGGTTTTCGGGTCGATTCTGATGCTTACCAGTCCATCGGGCTGGGCGATAGGCTGGTCAGGGCTGTTGGTTAGTGCGGCTTCCATGAACTCAATCCAGACGGGTAAAGCTGCGGTGCCTCCGAACTCGCTTCTGCCAAGGGTTGATGGCTGATCAAAGCCGATCCATGCGGTCGCCACAATATCTTTGTTGAAGCCTGAGAACCATGCATCTTTCTGATCGTTGGTTGTGCCGGTTTTGCCCGCCAGGTCTGAGCGTTGCAGTACCAGGGCTCGCCGGCCGGTGCCCCGGGCGATAACATCCTGCATGATGTTGTAGATCATATAGGCTGTCTGGGGTTGCATAATTCGCTCTGCTACCGGGAAGGTTGTTACCTGCTGCCCGGTTTGCGGACTTTCTGTCGGTAACTGTTCGCTGGCAGGTTGAGTGCTGTTTTGGGTCTCGGCCTGAGTGGGGGTGATTGCGTTGCCAGTGATCTCTGTTTGCAGTGGTATCTGTTTAAAGTCCCGCGGTGGGGCGGATTTGTCAGCGATGTACGTGCACTCAGGACATACTGTAACAGGTTGGGCCTGATAGAGAATATTGCCGTCAGAGTCTTCAATCCGGGCAATAAAGTAAGGGCTGACTTTAAAACCCTGATTGGCCAGTCCGGCATAGCCTGTAACCAGTTCCAGTGGTGTCATGTCTGCGCTGCCCAGAGATAAGGACAGGTTATGAGGCAGACGGTCTTTATCAAAGCCGAACCGGGTCAGGAACTCAGTGGCCGTGTCGATTCCGATTGAGCGGAGGATGCGAATGGAAACCAGATTTCGGGATTTGTAAAGCGCCTCCCGCAGGCGGGTGGGGCCATAGAACTTTTTGCTGTAGTTTTGTGGTCTCCAGTTGGACTCCAGATTGTTGTCATGGAAAACCACCGGGGCATCGTTAATCAGGGTTGCCGGTGTATAGCCCTGCTCCAGCGCTGAGGCATAAATGAAGGGTTTGAGGTTTGATCCCGGCTGGCGTTTTGCCTGAGTTGCCCGGTTGAACTTGTTGTGGTTGAAGTTAAAGCCGCCGACCAGGGCTCTGATGGCGCCATTTTGGGGGGACAGGGCGCTCAGTGCGCCTTCGACACGGGGGATCTGGGACAGGCGCCAGCTGTTCTCGCTGAGCTCTCTGACCCGTATCAGATCGCCGGGAGAGAAAATATCAGCAGCCTGGGTGGGTTTGCTGCCCCGACGGTTAGGTCCTTTATATTGTCGCGCCCACTGCATATTTTCCCATGTCAGAGTGGCGGGTCCGTGATCTTTGATGTAGAGCTGCGCCTGTTGCTCGTCAGTGCTGATTACCAGTGCCGGCTGGAGTGAACCGTAAGTGCGTTGCTGCTCCAGAGTGGCGGTAATGTTTTCTTCCGTGAGTGATGTGGTTGCTGCGGGCTTTTCCGGGCCGAAATAGCCGTGCCTTTCGGTATAGGCGATCAGGCCATCCTCAACGGCCTGGTTGGCTGCGGCCTGCATAGTGCTGTTAAGGGTTGTGTAAACTCTGAAACCGTTGGTGTATAAGCTGTCGTTAAAATATTGATATAGCTCATTGCGAACCATTTCAGCGACATAGGGAGCGTATAGTTCAATCTGGGTGCCGTGATACTCTGCGCTAACGGGTTCGTTCTTAGCGGTTTCATAATCTTCATCATTGATAAAGCTGAGGCTGTGCATCCGCTTCAGAATCCAATTACGGCGTTCCAGTGCGCGACTGGGGTTGGTGATTGGATTGTATGCTGAAGGCGCTTTGGGAAGGCCTGCAATCATGGCGACCTGAGCCAGGCTAAGTTGATCGATATCCTTGCCGTAGTAAATGTTGGCGGCTGCCTGAATGCCATAGGAACGGTGACCCAGATAGATCTTATTGATATATAACTCGAAAATTTCCTCTTTGGTCAGTTCCTGCTCAATGCGCAGTGAGAGGAGAATCTCATTGAATTTGCGGACAAAGGAGCGTTCTCTGGTCAGAAAATAGTTTTTCGCGACCTGCATTGTAATGGTGCTGCCGCCGCTTTGAATCTGGCCGGTGCTGGCCAGCTGGAATACCGCCCGGAACAGTCCCTTGATATCGATGCCAATATGATCGAAGAAATTGCGGTCTTCCGCCGCCAGCAGGGCATTGATGTAATTTTGAGGAATCTGATTAAAGCTGATGGGGGTGCGGCGTTTTTCACCAAACTCAGAGACCAGTTTGTTATCCTCAGAATAGATTCTGAGCGGGGTCTGGAGTTGGACGTCTCGCAGTGTTTCGACATCGGGTAGCTTGGGCGCATAGTAAAAATACGCCGTAGCCAATGCCAGGCTTCCGATAACACAGCCCAGTATGGTGAGTTTAACGCTGATTTTGAGTAACGATGTCAATAGTTTCATGTTAAGTTGTTTAAAGTTAAGTTTTTTGTTGCCGAGTTATTATATCTGTAAGAAAGTGTCAGCCACTAGTGAAACAGTGGTTTAATTTTTGATGAAACCGCGCTAGAGTCAATTACGCTCGGTTTATGCGGGATTTTTTAAGGATAATTTACTGTGCTTAGCTTTCTTAGCAAACAGGAAAAAGGATGGGTCGGCATAGATATCGGCTCATCTTCAATAAAAATGGTGGCACTATCAAAGCGCGGGAAGGGACTACGTCTTGACTCGTACGCTATTGTGCCTTTGCCCTCAACTGCCGTTATAGAGAGCAGTATTCAGGATATCAGTCAGGTATCTGAAGCTGTCGAGAAAGGGTTGAAGATTTGCGGCGGCGGGCTTACTACCTGCGTTGCCGCGGTGCCTTCCTCCGCTGTAATTGCTAAGACGCTCCAGTTGAGTAATGCGTTCACTGACTTTGAACTTGAAGAGCAGGTTAAGCTTGAAGCGGATCGTTTTATACCCTACCCCCTGAACGAAATCGCTCTGGACTTTGAAGTGCTGGGGCCTTCTGAAAACAGTCCGCA
This sequence comes from Amphritea atlantica, assembly GCA_024397875.1. Lineage (NCBI taxonomy): Bacteria > Pseudomonadati > Pseudomonadota > Gammaproteobacteria > Oceanospirillales > Oceanospirillaceae > Amphritea > Amphritea atlantica. The sequence goes on along the minus strand of CP073344.1, from coordinate 3,840,080 downwards.
ACTGAATGATATCCTGCTGGTTGCCTGTCGTCGCGATGATGTTGAGATGCGTGAGGATGCGATCAACAGCAGTGGTCTGAAGTGTGAAGTGGTCGATGTCGATCGTTTTGCCACAGAGCGTGTCGTCAGTTTGCTTGATCAACCTGGGAACGCAGCCGATCAGCTTATCGGACTGGTTGATATCGGCGCATCAACCCTCACCCTGAACGTGTTCAAAAACGGCAAGATCGTTTATGACCGGGAACAGGCGTTTGGTGGGAATGACCTGAGTAATGTGATTCACCAGCAGTCAGGGCTGGAGGCTGGCGAGGTGGAGCACCTTTTGCGCAGCGGAGAGCTTTCTGAAGACCTCAAACAGAGTGTGGTGTTGCCTTTCCGGAGCACAGTTTCACAACAGGTTTCCCGTTCACTGCAGTTTTTCTACTCATCCGGACCGCATAATGAACTGAGTAAACTCTATATTCTGGGGGGGACTGCGGCGATAGAGGGGTTGGCGGAGCAGATGCAGGCTGAGGTCGGTGTACCGGTTGAAGTCGCTAATCCGTTTGCAGGTCTGGATTTTGACTCGAAAATAAATGCAGACCGGCTGCGTCAGGATGCTCCGACCCTGGTAAAAGCCTGCGGTCTTGCGTTACGAAGCTTTGAAGGGTAGCGACTATGGCAAAGATAAATTTAAGGGCCTGGCGCGAAGAACAGTCTGCCGAGAGGCAAAAACAGTTCCTTGTGAATCTGGTTGCTGCTGCATTTATTGCCGCCGTTGTAGTATTTCTGATCGGTTTCTATATCGATATGCAAACGGATCGGCAAAAAACGCGCAATAGCTTTTTACGCAGTGAAATTGCGCAGCTGGATAAGCAGTTGGCAGATATTAAACAGTTGAAAGAGCAGCGAGCCCGGCTGATTGCTCGTCTGAATGCTATCCAGGAGCTGCAGGGAACGCGTCCCCTGATAGTTCGGAGCTTCGATGAGATGGTCCGGGTACTGCCTGATGGCTTGTACTATCAGTCGCTGAGCCGAAAAGGCAATGTCATAAGCCTGGACGGGCGTGCTGATAAAAGTGACGATGTGTCGAGCCTGATGCGACATATTTATGCCAGTGTCTGGTTTGGTGAACCTAACCTCCATAAAGTGGCGAATGATGGCAAGATGAAGAGATTCAATCTCACCGTTCCGGTGTTAAAGCCCTCCCTGGAAGAGGTGAACTGATATGGCAATGGATGCATTAAAAAACAGCTTTAAAGGGTTTGATGCCGATAATCTTGACATTAGCATGGCGGGTAACTGGCCAGTTGGCATTAAGGTAATCGCTTACTTACTGGTTTTTTCGCTGGTCGTTGGCGCCGGTGTATATTTTTATATTACCGATAAAGAGAAAAGTCTTGATCGGGAAGTGCGTCAGGAAAGCGGTCTCAAACAGCAGGTTTCGGTGAAGATGACGCAGGTCGCTAGTCTGGACCAGCTTCGCGAACAGATGAAGGATGTTCAGGGGCGCTTTGCTGAGTTGCTTAAACAGCTGCCCACAGAGAAAGAGGTGCCTGGGTTGTTGGAGGATATTACCGAAATAGGCCATTCCAGTGGTCTTGATATTCAGTCAATAGCGCTCGGTGCTGAGCGAAAGAATGAGATTTTTATTGAGCTTCCGATCAATATACAGGTGAGCGGAACATATCACCAGATGGGTCAGTTCGTCAGCGGTGTCGCGGCAATTCCACGCATTGTGACGCTGCATGACTACGCTATAAAACCGGCTGGAAATCAGCTGAATATGACAATCAGTGCAAAGACTTATCGCTATGATGATACCCAGTAAACGTTTGCGTTTTCTTATTTTTGTCCCCTTTCTTCTGGGCGGTTGTGTCTGGATTGAGGATGTCAGTGATCTGCGTAGTTTTGTTGCGCAGGAGAAACAGAAAAAGAGTGTTAAGGTGGAGCCTCTGCCTGAATTTAAGCCCTATCATAGCTTTGTCTATGAGGGGGCGAGTATGCGCAGTCCCTTTAAGCCGTTAGTGTCTATAGCTGCACTGGATGCCGGGGATGGTGTCGTTACACAGGGGGATAGCGGAATAAAGCCTGATGTCGATCGTGAGAAGACCTATATGGAAACTTTTTCACTGGATAATCTTTCGATGGTTGGCAGTATCAAAATGAGTGCGGATGGTTCTCGCTGGGCGCTGATCAGGGATACCAAGGGTGAAGTGCACCAGATATCCATTGGTGATTATATGGGGCTGGATTACGGCAAAGTGGTTGCTGTTAACAGTGATAATGTTGAGCTTATTGAGATTGTTACAAACGGCCGGGGTGGTTGGATGCGACGTCCCCGTAGTGTGGTGATGGATTGATGACGATGATGGTGAATACTGTGAATAAGAATATTCAGGCGGGTAAGCTGACGTACTCCGCGCTCGCTAAGATGGCGGGAATGGTCATCGGGTTGTGGATGCTGGCTTTTAATGTATTAGCAGCGGATGCGAAACTAATGGCATCCTCTTTTGTTGCGCTTCCTGACAATAAGCTTGAGGTTCGCTTTGATTTTGATGTTCCTCCCGCGCTGCCTAAGGCCTATATGACCAACAGTCCTGCCCGGCTGGTTCTGGATATGTGGGGGGTTGAAAATACCCAGGATACCCGCTTACTGAGTGTAGAAAACGGTAATGTCGATAAGATTAACTTTGCTCAGGTCGCGGGTCGGCTGAGGGTCGTCGTAGATCTGTTCGAGGCCTCGGCTTTTGAAACCCGTACCGATGGTAATAGCCTGTTCCTGACGGTTGGTGATCAGGGAATGGCTAAGCAGGAGGTTGTTAAAGTCAGTAAAAGTGTGGCCGCAGACTCCACCGCCAAGCCAGTCGTATCCGATAAAACCCGGATAGAAGGGGTCGATTTCGAGCGGACGCCTGAGGGCGCTGGAAGGGTTGTGGTTTCTCTGTCAGATGATCGTGCCGGTGTCGATGTTATAGAAGAGGGTAATAATGTCGTTGTTAATCTTCTGGGTGTGGATCTTTCTGCCAGTATGCAGAACCGCATTGATGTTCAGGACTTTGCGACTCCGGTCATGTTTATCGATTCAATGGCCTCCGGTGAGAATGTATCAATTCTGATCAAGCCATCGCCTGAGCCATACGACTATATGGTTTATCAGACAAACAATCAGCTGGTCGTCGATCTTAAGCCGGTGACTCAGGCCGAGCTGGATAAAATTGAGCAGGAACGCTTTCCGTATCAGGGTGAGCGGATCGATCTGGATTTCCAGAACGTAGAAGTGCGTTCTGTGCTGCAAATCCTTGCCGAAGTGGCCGAGATGAACCTGGTTGTCAGCGATAATGTCGGCGGTAATATCACCCTGCGTTTGAAGAATGTTCCCTGGGATCAGGCGCTGGATCTTATCCTGACCACCAATAAGCTCGATAAGCGCGAAATGGGTAATGTGCTGTTGATCGGTACCGCCGAGGAGATTAAAGAGCGTGAACGGGTTGAATTGGAGAGCAGTAAGTCTATAGAAGAACTGGCGCCCCTGCGAACTGAGTTTATCCAGGTCGATTTCAGAAAGGCCACTGATATGGTTTCTCGTCTCAATGAGGCTAAACTGGTATCTGAGCGGGGGTTTCTGCTTGCCGATGATGAAACCAATGTGCTGATGGTGCGAGAAACAGCCAAGCGAATCGAAGAGATTCGTGCAACCCTGCGTCGCTTCGATACCGAGGTTGCTCAGGTGTTGATTGAAGCGCGCCTGGTAACGGCCAATAGCACTGTATCGCAAGACCTGGGGGTTAAGTGGGGGCTGGGATACGGTGATACAGACTCATCGGGTAATGCAATCTCCATTGGTAGTGATATCGCTGGTGTGTCATCCCCGGGAACAGTACCCAGTGGTTTGATGGTTGATCTTGGTGCCGGGGTGACCTCACCAGCATCGGTTGCGATTGGTTTAGCATCCAATAGTGCTTTGTTGCAGCTTGAGCTTTCTGCGCTGGAGACTGATGGCAAGATAGAGGTGATTTCTCAACCGAAAATCATGACCACCAACGGTAAAGCTGCCATGATCGAGTCTGGTAAAGAGATCCCGTATCAGACTGTTGAAGATGGCGAAGTGAATGTCGAGTTTAAAGATGTGGTACTGTCACTGGAAGTTACTCCGCGAATCAATCCTGGCGATCGCATCGCAATGGATCTTGTGATTCATAAGGATTCGATTGGTGAACAGTTGGATAATGGCGATATCAGTATTATCAAGAATGCCCTGGAGACCTCGGTTGTGGTGCCCGATGGACAGACCATCGTGCTCGGTGGGGTGTTTGAGAATGAGACTTTTGAAGTTGTGAACAAGACCCCGCTGCTGGGTGATATACCCGTGCTTGGAGCGCTGTTTCGGAATAAGTCGAAGTCAAATACGAAGACAGAGTTGTTGATTTTTATCACGCCTAAACTGGTACGTGAGTCTCTGTCGGCTCAGTAAGGTTGTTGTATTGAATATATTTCTAATTGGCCCTATGGGAGCTGGAAAAAGCACCATAGGGCGTCTTCTTTCTCACGAGCTGAAACTAAGATTTGTGGACTCCGATAAAGTAATAGAGGAGCGTGCCGGAGCCGATATTCCCTGGATTTTTGATGTGGAAGGTGAAGACGGGTTCCGGGACCGGGAAGCTCATGTTATCGATCTGTTGAGTGCTGAGGATAATCTGGTGCTGGCCACCGGTGGTGGCGCAGTATTGCGTCAGGATAATCGTTCAAACCTGCAGGGGCGCGGCACAGTAGTTTATCTGCAGGCTTCGGTAGCGCAGCAGCTGGAGAGAACCGCCCGGGATAAAAACCGGCCTTTACTGCAAACCCCTGATCCCGAGACTGTACTCAATCAACTGATGGAACAGCGGCACCCCCTTTACCTGCAGGTGGCGGATGTTGTCATCGACACTGAACGCCGTAACCCCAAAGCGGTAGTTACTGATATAATGGCGGAGCTTCGCGCACAGCAAATAGTTAAATAGAGAAAAGCCCGCCATGCAAACCCTGAATGTCGATCTTGGTGATCGTTCCTACCCTATCTTTATCGGAGCCGACCTGTTTCGTTCTGCCAACCTGGCACCTTATATCAGAGGTAATCAGGTTTTGATCGTCAGCAATGAAACAGTCGCTCCCCTGTATCTGGATCAGTTGAAAGCAGTGTTGCCTCCGGTTCAGATCGACGATGTGATTCTTCCCGATGGCGAGCAGTTTAAAACGCTGGAACAACTGAATGCTGTGTTCGATCGCCTGCTTGAATGCCGGCATAACCGGACCACGACACTGATCGCGCTGGGAGGAGGCGTTATTGGTGATATGACCGGTTTTGCGGCTGCCTGTTATCAGCGAGGTGTAAATTTCATCCAGATTCCTACCACGCTGCTCTCCCAGGTTGACTCGTCGGTGGGGGGGAAGACCGGGGTTAATCATCCGCTCGGTAAGAATATGATAGGCGCCTTTCATCAGCCGCAGGTGGTTCTGGCCAGTGTCGATGTGTTGCGTACTCTGCCGGATCGTGAGTTATCGGCGGGGCTGGCGGAGGTGATAAAGTATGGGCTGGTTTATGATGCTCGTTTTCTTGACTGGCTGGAAAAAAATATGTCCGGGCTGGTTGGACGTGATACTTCACTGCTGAGCTATGCAATCTATCGTTCCTGTGAGCTGAAAGCCGAAGTAGTGGCGCAGGATGAAAAAGAATCCGGTGTTCGTGCATTGCTTAATCTGGGACATACATTTGGCCATGCGATTGAGTCTTGTCAGGGGTATGGCAACTGGCTCCATGGTGAAGCCGTGGCTGCTGGAACCGTCATGGCTGCAGATCTGTCACAGCGTCTTGGCTGGATCAGCAGCGATGATTATCAGCGGGTTGTACGGATCATGAAAATGGCAAATCTGCCGGTTGAAGCGCCACAGGGTATGACTTCAGAAGATTTTATGACGCTGATGGCTGTGGATAAGAAGGTCATCGACGGGCAACTTCGCTTGATTTTGCTGAAGGCGCTGGGCAGGGCTGTGGTTACTGACCAGTTTGACCCTGCGTCGTTACAGCACACCCTTACCCGCTTCGCGTCATAAAGGAGCATGCAGATGGCGGATCTTCAGGGACGTGGTGTTGAGGCGCTGGCTGATGCATTTGCCAGTGCAGAGCAGCGTAAAAATTTCTTTTTTGAACCCTCTTCCCGGCTCCAGTTACTGGAGAAACTGGAGCATCTGAGTCGCTTCAGTGATTTTTTGTTGCTGGTGACCGGCCCGTCCGGGGCAGGTAAAACGACTCTGATTCAGCAGCTCCAGGCAGCTGAGAGCGATCGGACTTTACGGCTTTGCGCGATCGATGGCAGTAAGGCAAACGGATTAAGCGCAGTGCTGATCTCGCTGAGTGAACAGCTGAGTCCCGAGCTGGATACTCAGGTCGATAACCAGCAGATGCTGAATGCTATTTACAGCTTTGCTCAGGTCATGGCTGTCGAAAATATTCAATGGGTCATCATTATTGATAATGCTGACCTGCTGGAAAGTCCGGTTGTTCAACTTCTGTTACAAATGCTGAGCGAAGCTCAGGGGTTACCTGTTAAGCCACATCTGTTGATTGCGGCAGGCGACGGCTTTCACGAGCGGCTTCAGACGTTTGACGAGTATGCGTTGCTGGAGTCTCAGGTTCATCAAGTGGTGCTGGAGCCGTTAACCTTCAGCGAAGCCCAGAGTTACCTGCTGCAGCGTTACAGCGCCTCGGCTTCCCTGACCGAGAAGCAGCTACAGGCTGTTTATGACGCATCAGGTGGATATCCGGGCCGGCTTAATCAGCAGATAGAGTTGCTGTTTCGGTCAGGTACGGTAAAAAAATCAACTGAATCAGCGGGGCTTTCTCGTGTTCACTTGGCCAGTATTGCTGCTGTTCTGCTGGTTGTGCTGGTGGGTGGTTTGTGGCAATACTGGCCGGAAAGTGACGCCGGTACGACCCGCACGCAGGTGCAGATAGAGGTGCCGATAGAAGCCGGTCCGGTGATCGCTTCTGCAGCGGATGCGACTCAGGTGCCGGAAGTTACTTTCAGTCAGCCCGGGGCAGATCAGGATGTAGCAGCCCCCTCGGCACAGCTGTTGGCGGATAATAAGCCGATCATGGCGCCATCGCGGGTAGTCGTGCCGGAAACAACAGAAGTTCAGGCTGCAGAGAAAATAGTATCTCAGGAAACTGTTCCTCCGGTAATAGTGCCTCAGGAAGAGGTAGTTGCCGCTGAAAAGGCACAGGATATCGTTGTAACTAAAGCGCCTGAGGCTAAGCCTGTAACAAAATCAACAACCAGTGCCACATCAAAACCGGCGGTGACTGTTATTCCGGCGGAACCTAAAACGGTTAAAGTGGTAAAGCCTGAGCCTGCGCGCAAGACTACCCCGGTTGCAACAACAGTGGCTGCTGAAAGCCGGCTGACCGAAGCAGAGGAAAGTCTGATGCGCTGGCCGGCCAGCGGTTATACTCTGCAGATGTTGGGAGCTGGCGTGCGCAAAAGTGCGGAACAGTTTATCCGTGCGCAGGACGAGCCTCAAAAGTTTTATATGTTTCAGACTCGCTATAAAGGTAATCCTTGGTTTGTGGTAGTCTATGGGCAGTATAAAGACCGGGATGCGGCAAGTGCTGCAAGTGCGTCACTGCCTTCAGCGCTTGCTAAGCTGAAGCCCTGGGCGAGGACTATTCAGGGGATTCAGGCAGATCTGTCGGCCAGAAAGTAGTATTTTTTTGTATTGCCAGCGCAAACAAAAAATTTTTCTGTATTGCTTATAATTTGTCCTTCCCCCCCTCGCTGTGTAAAATACCTGTCCCTTTTTCTCTGCATTCACAACTGTGGCTGAAATTTGGTGGATGTAATATACTGATAATTAAGAACTTTTTGGTGGGATTCGTTTATGAGCATAGGTCTGTATCGCCCTGGTGAGTTCAAAGACAACTGTGGTTTTGGCCTGATGGCCCATATGCAAGGTGAACCAAGCCACAATGTATTGTTGAAGGCGATTGAAGCACTTGCATGTATGACCCACCGTGGTGGGATCGCGGCTGATGGCAAAACCGGAGACGGCTGCGGGTTGCTGATGCAGAAGCCGGATGTGTTTCTGCGTACGGCGGCAAAAAGCGAGCTGGGTGTTGAGCTGGGTGACAGTTATGCCGTGGGTATGGTGTTTTTGTCAAACGAGCCGACGCTGGCTGCGGCAGCACGGGATGTGTTGAATAACGAACTGGTGGCGCAAGGACTGAATGTCGCAGGTTGGCGGATTGTGCCGACAGATCCAAGCTGTCTTGGACCGATAGCAAAGGATACCTTGCCGCAGATAGAGCAGGTTTTTGTTACAACTGATAAAGCGGATCGTGAATTTGCGGTCAGTCTCTATACAGCCCGGCGTAAGGCTGAAATTGCTCTGAGTACAGACCCGGATTTTTATATCTGCAGCCTGTCAGATAAAGTTATCTCCTATAAGGGGCTGACAATGCCGGTGGATCTGCCGGTGTTCTATAAGGATCTCAGCGATGAGCGTCTGGAAACGGCCATCTGTACCTATCATCAGCGCTTCTCTACCAACACGGCTCCACGCTGGCCACTGGCTCAGCCGTTCCGCCTGCTGGCTCATAATGGCGAGATAAACACGATTGAGGGGAACCGTAACTGGTCCCGTGCCCGCTCAAGTAAGTTTGCAACTGAGCTGCTACCCAACGTTGATGAGCTTCAGCCAATCGTTAATACCACCGGTTCCGATTCGTCCAGCATGGATAATATGCTGGAATTCCTGCTGATCGGGGGTATGAACCTGTACCGTGCGGCACGTATGATCGTGCCTCCTGCATGGCAGAATGTTGATACCATGGATGCTGAGCTGCGCTCATTCTATGATTACAACTCCATGCATATGGAGCCCTGGGATGGTCCTGCCGGAATGGTAATGACCGATGGCCGCTTTGCCGTCTGTATGCTGGATCGCAATGGCTTACGCCCCTCCCGCTGGGTTATGACCAAAGATGGCTTGATCTGTACCGCTTCCGAGATCGGTGTGTTTGACTATAAACCTGAAGATGTTGTATCTCAGGGGCGTGTCGGACCGGGTCAGATTCTCTCTATTGATACTCAGACCGGTGAAGTACTGCATACCGCTGATGTCGATGACCGTCTTAAAAAAGCGCAGCCCTATAAAAAATGGATGCGTGAGAATGCGCTGCCTTTAGAGCAGACCATGAACCTGACTGAAGAGTCCCAGTCTTTCTGTGAAATGACCCCGGAAGAGGTTAAAACGCACATGAAGATGTACCAGGTCACCTACGAGGAGCGTGATCAGGTATTGCGTCCTTTGGGTGAAACCGCGATGGAAGCGGTGGGCTCTATGGGTGATGATAAGCCGATGGCGGTGTTGTCATCAAAAGTTCGCTCGGTATTTGATTATTTTCGTCAGCAGTTCGCTCAGGTAACCAATCCACCAATCGATCCGCTGCGTGAAGCGATCGTTATGTCACTGGAAACGTGCATCGGTGCCGAGCGTAACGTATTTGAAGAGACTCCGGAGCACGCCCGCCGGGTTATCCTTACCTCGCCAGTATTGTCTGCCAGTAAGTTTCTGCGGTTGAAGAACAATACCGTTGAAGGGTTTGGTGTTGCCCAGATTGATCTGAATTACGATCCTGAGGTTATGGGTCTTAAAGAAGCAATTGAGTCGGTTGCTGACCAGGCTGAACAACTGGTTCGTTCCGGCAAAGTTATTATCATTCTGTCTGATTTTGCGATTGTACAGGGGCGGCTACCCATCCATGCGGCGATGGCGACCGGTGCAGTGCATCACCGCCTGATCAATACCCGACTTCGTGCTGATGCCAACATTGTTGTTGAGTCCGGTACGGTGCGAGATCCTCACCATTTTGCTGTCCTGTTTGGTTTCGGTGCCACTGCGGTTTATCCATACCTGGCCTACCGTGTACTGACCGATCTCTGTGCCACTGGCGAAATGCAGATGAACTGGCTCGACAGCCACGAGAACTATCGTAAAGGCATCAAGAAAGGCCTGATGAAGATCCTCTCGAAGATGGGTATCTCGACCATTGCCTCATACCGTGGCGCACAGCTGTTTGAAGCGGTAGGGATTAACTCCGAAGTCGTTGATCTTTGTTTCCCCGGCGTTGCCAGCCGTATTGAAGGCGCTGATTTCAGTGATTTCCAGCTCGATCAGAAGAGTCTGGCTGCTGAGGCCTGGGTTGCCCGTAAGAAGATTCAACCGGGTGGCTTGTTAAAGTATGTGCATGGCGGTGAATACCATGCGTATAACCCGGATGTTATTCGCACCATTCATACTGCTGTTCGAAGTGGTAATCCGGCTGACTATCAGGCCTATGCCGATCTGGTGAATAAGCGCGGTGTCGCAACTATTCGTGACCTGATGGGATTGCGAAAAGATGTTAAACCGATTGCGCTGAGTGAAGTTGAACCGGCAGAGCAATTGTTCCCCCGTTTTGACTCCGCGGCGATGTCGCTGGGAGCACTGTCACCTGAGGCGCATGAGTGCCTGGCAATGGCAATGAATGAGCTGGGTGGGCGTTCCAACTCCGGTGAGGGCGGTGAAGATCCGGCCCGTCACGGCACTAATAAACGTTCCAAGATCAAGCAGGTGGCTTCCGGTCGTTTTGGTGTCACCCCGGAATACCTGATCAATGCCGATGTGATGCAGATCAAGGTGGCTCAGGGTGCTAAGCCCGGTGAGGGTGGTCAGCTGCCGGGCGGTAAGGTTAACAGCCTGATCGCTCGTCTGCGCTACTCGGTACCGGGTGTGACGCTGATATCACCACCGCCGCATCATGATATCTATTCGATTGAGGATCTGGCACAGCTGATTTTCGACCTGAAACAGGTAAATCCAGAAGGTCTGGTGTCGGTGAAGCTGGTGTCCCGTCCGGGTGTTGGTACTATCGCGTGTGGTGTTGCCAAGGCCTACGCTGACCTGATTACTATCTCTGGCTATGATGGTGGTACAGCGGCAAGCCCGCTGACTTCTGTGCACTATGCCGGTTCCCCGTGGGAGCTGGGATTGGCTGATGCGCATCAGTCGCTGCGGGGTAACCACCTGCGAGGCAAAATCCGTCTGCAGACGGATGGCGGCCTGAAAACCGGTCTGGATGTTGTTAAAGCCGCCATTCTCGGTGCAGAAAGTTTTGGTTTCGGTACCATGCCGATGGTGGCTGTGGGATGTAAATATCTGCGTATCTGTCACCTCAATAACTGTGCCACCGGCGTCGCAACACAGAATGATGAGCTGCGGGATAACTATTACCGTGGCACAGTGGAGATGGTTAAGAATTACTTCCGCTTTGTTGCTGAAGAAACCCGTCAGTGGATGGCATCAGTTGGTGTGCGGAGTCTGGAAGAGCTGGTGGGTCGTGTCGATCTGCTGGAGCTGCTGGAGGGTACTACTGCTAAGCATGGCAAGCTGGACCTGTCACCGCTGGTGTCGGATGCCGGTATTCCGGCAGAGTATCCACAAACCTGTCAGGTAGCGCATAACGATCCTTACGATACCGGTGCGCTGAACAGCCAGATGCTGGAGCTGGCTACACAGCCTATTGCGGATAAGTCGGGCGGGGTGTTTGAGCTGCCTATTACTAACTGTGACCGCTCTGTCGGTGCGCGGACATCGGGGGCCATTGCAAGGGTCCATGGAAATCTGGGCATGTCTGATGCGCCGCTTCGTTTTAACTTTACCGGTCATGCGGGTCAGAGTTTCGGTGTCTGGAACGCAGGCGGTCAGGAGCTTTACCTGAAAGGCGATGCCAACGATTACGTCGGTAAGGGCATGGCGGGTGGTAAGATCGTTATTAATCAGCCGGATGTGGTCACCTATGCCAGCAACGAAACCGCCATTATCGGTAATACCTGCCTCTATGGTGCTACCGGCGGTACTCTGTATGCTGCCGGTTGTGCTGGCGAGCGCTTTGCGGTGCGAAACTCCGGTTGTCATGCCGTTATCGAAGGTGCCGGTGATCACTGTTGTGAATATATGACCGGCGGTCTGATTACCGTGCTGGGCCAGACAGGTTACAACTTCGGTGCAGGTATGACCGGCGGCTTCGCTTACGTGCTGGATATGGACAACACCTTTGTTGATAAGTACAACCATGAGCTGGTGGATATCCATCGGGTTGCTCCACAGCATATGGAAGAGTACAAAAATCACCTGCGCTCGGTAATCATCGGTTTTGTTAAAGAGACCGGTAGTGACTGGGGTCAGCAGATTGTTGAAAACTTAGATGATTATATCGGTCGTTTCTGGCTGGTTAAGCCGAAAGCGGCAAGTCTGGGGGAGCTGCTGACTGATATGCGCTCCCGTCCGGAGTAATGGGTTCATCGAACAGGTGTTTAGTTATAGCTGTGTCTGCCTGCGGGCAGGCACTATTAGGCGGGGTGAAGAATGTCTGAACGTCTGAAGAATGATTTTCAGTTTCTGGAAGTAGAGCGTCAGGGACCAAATAAGATAGAAGCGGACATCCGTAAGCAGCAGTTTGCTGAGATCTATGAACCGTTTAACTCGGAAGATGCGTCTGAGCAGTCGCACCGTTGTCTCGAGTGTGGCAATCCATACTGTGAGTGGAAGTGTCCGGTACACAACTACATTCCGAACTGGCTCAAGCTGGTCTCAGAAGGCAATATTATTGAAGCGGCAGAGCTGAGCCATCAGACCAACTCATTGCCAGAAGTTTGTGGTCGGGTATGTCCGCAGGATCGTCTGTGTGAAGGTGCCTGTACGCTGAATGATGAGTTTGGTGCCGTGACAATCGGCTCCGTTGAGAAGCATATTACCGATACCGCGTTTGCCATGGGCTGGCGTCCGGATATGAGCAAGGTGCCGGTTACGGATAAAAAAGTAGCAGTCATTGGTGCTGGTCCTGCGGGCCTGGCGGCGGCTGATATACTGGTACGTAACGGCGTTAAGCCAGTGGTATTTGATCGTCATCCCGAGATTGGTGGTCTGCTGACCTTCGGTATTCCAGAGTTTAAGCTGGATAAAGACGTCATGGTTCGCCGGCGTGAAGTGTTCGCCGGGATGGGGGTTGAGTTTCGTCTGAACACTGAAGTGGGTAAAGATATCCAGATGCAGGAACTGCTTGATCAATATGATGCGGTGTTCCTGGGTATGGGGACCTATACCTACATGAAGGGTGGCTTCCCGGGTGAAGAGCTTCATGGCGTATACGATGCGCTGCCGTTCCTGATCTCGAACGTCAACCGCTGTCTGGGCTTCGAAAAAGATGTGGCGGACTATATCGGTGTAGAGGGTAAGAATGTTGTCGTTCTGGGTGGTGGTGACACTGCGATGGACTGTAACCGGACCTCTATTCGTCAAGGCGCCAGTAGCGTTACTTGCGCCTATCGCCGTGATGAAGCGAACATGCCGGGCTCTAAGCGTGAAGTTGAGAACGCCCGTGAAGAGGGTGTTCAGTTCATGTTTAACCGTCAGCCTGTCGAGGTTGTCGGTGATGCAGGCAAAGTGACCGGTGTTAAGGTTGTTACCACGCAGATGGGAGAGCCCGATGAGAATGGTCGCCGTCGTCCCGAAGTGGTTGCCGGCAGCGAAGAGGTGTTGCCTGCGGATGCTGTGCTAGTGGCTTTTGGTTTCCGTCCAAGCCCCTCTCCATGGTTTGCCGAGTTTGGTATCGAACTGGAGCAGGATGGCCGGATCAGGACGTCTGCGGATGAAGCGTTCGCCTTCCAGACCAGCAATGAGAAAGTGTTTGCCGGAGGCGATATGGTGCGCGGTTCTGATCTGGTGGTAACCGCCATTGATGAGGGACGCAAGGCTGCCGAAGGCATTCTGGATTATCTCAAAGTGTAAATGATCGTGTCAGGAAAAGGTCGCCTGCTCAGGCGGCCTTTTTTATTTGTGATTTACTTACAAGCGAACCTGCAGCAGTTGTTCGCTCCTGCCTGTAAAAACCTGTAAAATGCCCCCAGTTTTGAATCTGAGTCGAGAATATGTAATGGCTGAACTGAAGAATGATCGTTTTCTGCGCGCGCTAATGCGCGAGCCTGTCGATGTAACACCGGTATGGATGATGCGTCAGGCGGGGCGTTATCTGCCTGAATACCGCGCCACTCGGGCCCAGGCAGGCGATTTCATGAGCCTGTGTAAAAACAAAGAGCTGGCCTGCGAAGTGACCATTCAGCCGCTGGAGCGCTATGCTCTGGATGCCGCTATTCTGTTTTCCGATATTCTCACTATTCCGGATGCGATGGGACTGGGGCTGTATTTTGAAGCGGGTGAAGGCCCTAAGTTTAAAAAGATTATCCGCACTGAAGCCGATGTGGATGCATTGCCGGTACCCGACTCTGCCCGTGATCTGGATTACGTGATGGATGCGGTGAAAACCATCCGTTCTGAACTGAATGGCCGGGTACCGCTGATCGGTTTCTCTGGCAGCCCATGGACTCTGGCAACCTATATGGTTGAGGGTGGCTCCAGTAAAGATTTCCGTCATATCAAACAGATGATGTATGCGACGCCCGAAGTGATGCACCAGCTGCTCGACAAGCTGGCGCAGTCAGTGACCGATTACCTCAATGAGCAGATTCGCAGTGGCGCCCAGGCGGTGCAGATTTTTGATACCTGGGGGGGCGCTCTGAGTGGCCCGATGTATCAGGAATTTTCACTGAAATATATGCAACAGATTGCCAATGGTCTGATCCGTGAAAATGAGGGACGTAAAGTGCCTCTGATTATGTTCACCAAAAATGGTGGTCAGTGGCTCGAAGCGATGGCTGAGTCCGGTGCGGATGCGCTGGGTCTGGACTGGACGACCAATATTGATGATGCCCGCGCCCGGGTGGGTGATAAGGTCGCTCTGCAGGGTAATATGGATCCGTCAGTATTGTACGGTACCCCGGAACGTATCCGTGCTGAAGTAGCCGATATCCTGGCCCGCTATGGCAGTGGCCCGGGACATATATTTAATCTGGGCCATGGTATCCATCAGTTTGTGGACCCGGCGCAGCCGAAGATCTTCGTTGATGCGGTGCATGAGCTCAGTGCTCAATACCACGTTTAACCAACAGTTTATAAAGAGGGCCTAAAGCCCTCTTTTGCTATGTAACCGAAAAAATGAAACGACTGACGCAACTTTTAGAAAGTAATCGCCAATGGGCTGAGCAGATCAGCCAGGATGACCCCCTTTTTTTTGAAACGCTGGCTCAACAGCAGGCCCCGGAGTATCTCTGGATCGGTTGTTCTGACAGCCGGGTGCCTGCCAACGAAATAGTGGGAATGTTGCCGGGTGAGCTGTTTGTACACCGTAATGTATCCAATCTGGTTATCCATACCGACATGAACTGTCTCTCGGTGATTCAGTATGCAGTGCAGGTGCTGAAGGTTAAGCATATCATGGTGGTCGGGCACTACGGCTGTGGTGGTGTGAAGGCCGCGCTGGAAAGTACGCCTCATGGGCTGATCGATAACTGGCTCCGGCAGATTCGGAAGGTCAATCAGAAGCATCGTGAACTGTTGTCGGCCTGGGATCACTCCCATCAGCAGCTTGACCGGTTGTGTGAACTGAATGTGATCGAGCAGGCCTTTAATGTCTGTGAAACCACCATTGTTCAGGATGCCTGGGCGCAGGGACAGGATCTGACAGTGCATGGCTGGATCTATGGTTTGAATGATGGCTTGGTGAACGATCTTGAGTTTAATGCCGCCGATGCCGGCGAGGTTGAAGAGCAGTATGGTATGGCGATCAGTAAGATTGAAACCCTGCGGCAGCTGGCCAGAGCTTCAGAGAAAGGGCATAACGCCCGGACTTTGTGGGACCGGGTGCGGAAGATCTTTAACTAAGTGTTGTGGACGTTTCGCTAATAAAAAGCCTCGCAGTGCGAGGCTTTTTTTATGCTTTGCCGGCGTCAGATTACCGGGCGGCTTGCAGCGCTTGCTCCAGATCTGCCAGCAGGTCATCGATATGCTCGATACCGACGGACAGACGCACCATGTCGGGGGTTACACCGGCGGATTTAAGTTCTTCATCATTCAGCTGTCGGTGCGTGGTTTCAGCCGGAATGGATGCCAGAGATTTACAGTCACCGATATTCACCAGACGGGTGAACACGTTCAGGGCGTCGTAGAAGCTACAGCAGGCTTCGCGACCCCCTTTAACACCAAAACTGAGGATACCTGAGGCGCGACCGCCCATATATTTCTTTGCCAGAGCATAATCTTTGTGGTTTTCCAGACCGGCATACTTAACCCAGTTCACCTGATCATGGTTTGCCAGATACTCGGCCACTTTCTGCGTGTTTTCACAGACACGCTCCATCCGCAGTGCCAGGGTTTCTATCCCTTGTAGCAGCAGAAAGGCGTTCATCGGAGACAGGGCTGCGCCGGTGTTTCTCAGTGGTACAACCCGGCAGCGGCCGATAAATGCCGCAGGGCCGAAGGCTTCAGTGTAAACCACGCCGTGGTATGACACATCGGGGGTATTCAGTAGCGGGAAACGGTCGGCGTGGTCCGCCCAGGGAAATTTGCCGGAGTCGATAATAACACCGCCGATGGAGTTGCCGTGACCGCCAATATATTTTGTGGCAGCCTGAACAACGATATCAGCGCCATGCTCAATCGGGCGCCACAGGGCCGGACTGGCGACAGTGCTGTCAACGATCAGTGGCAGGCCATGTTTGTGGGCCAGCTCAGCGAGGGTCTCGATATCGGCAATACCGCCAGATGGGTTGCCGATCGATTCGCAATAGATGGCGCGGGTACGGTCATCAATCTGCGCTTCCATAGCGGCGAAGTCATCTTTGTTAGCAAAACGAACTTCAATGCCCTGGCGTGGCAGCGTATGGGCAAACAGGTTGTAGGTTCCGCCATACAGCTCACTGGTGGCGATGATGTTGTCGCCAACTTCAGCGATCGTCTGAATTGCGTAGGTAATCGCCGCCATACCTGAGGCGACTGCCAGTGCTGCAACGCCGCCTTCCATCGCCGCGACCCGCTGTTCCAGGACATCGGTAGTAGGGTTCATGATGCGGGTGTAGATATTGCCGGGAACCTTCAGATCAAACAGATCTGCGCCATGCTGCGCGTTATCAAACGCATAGGAGGTGGTTTGATAAATAGGTACGGCGACCGCTTTAGTCGTTTCTTCCGGGCTGTAACCGCCATGTATAGCAATCGTTTCCAGTTTCATCTGAAGCTCCTCATGAACAATATGATACGTCTGTAATCATTTTTTTTTCTGCATTACGTAGCGCATGATTGTAGCCCTTCAGCTGAATAAATAAAGTTCTCTTTGGTTCAAGGTGGCAGAGGGTTCCGATAGAATGCTCTGATCTATTCGCAGGAGAGTTTGATGGCCAAGGCAAAGAGTGCGTATGTCTGTAATGACTGCGGCGCAGATTACACGAAATGGCAGGGACAATGTGGCGCCTGTCATGCCTGGAATACTCTGACCGAGGTGAGGCTCAGCAGCGCTAAGCAAAGCAGTCAGCGCGGAGCCCGGTTTGAGGGTTATGCCGGCGCAGGTAGTGTGGCGAGAGTGCAGGATCTGTCGGAGGTCAATCTGGCTGATATGCCGCGCTTTGCGTCTGGTTCTGGCGAGCTGGACCGGGTTCTGGGGGGCGGGCTGGTGCCCGGATCGGCCATTCTGATCGGAGGTCATCCGGGCGCCGGTAAAAGTACTCTGTTATTGCAGACCATGTGCCATCTGGCTCAGCAGATGCCGGCGCTCTATGTCACCGGGGAGGAGTCACTGCAGCAGGTTGCACTGCGGGCCCAGCGGCTGGGGCTGACCACGACCAATCTGAAAATGTTATCAGAAACCAGTGTTGAACAGATCTGCACTATTGCTGAACAGCTGAAGCCTAAAGTGCTGGTGGTGGACTCGATTCAGGTGATGCATGTGGATGATGTCCAGTCGGCCCCCGGGAGTGTGTCGCAGGTGCGGGAAGCCGCGGCTTATCTGACGCGTTTCGCCAAACAGACAGGTACAGTACTGTTTCTGGTTGGTCATGTGACCAAGGATGGCTCCCTGGCGGGGCCAAAAGTGCTGGAACATATGATCGATTGCTCGCTGCAGCTTGAGGGAGACAGTGATGGGCGCTTCCGTACTCTGCGTAGCCATAAAAACCGTTTCGGTGCGGTGAATGAACTGGGGGTCTTTGCGATGCTGGAGCAGGGGCTGAAAGAGGTCAGAAACCCCAGCTCAATATTCCTTAACCGGGGCGAAAAAGCCAGTCCGGGGAGTCTGGTAATGGTGGTCTGGGAGGGAACCCGGCCGCTGCTGGTAGAGGTACAGGCGCTGGTGGATCAGAGTCATATGAATAACCCGCGCAGGGTTGCTGTGGGGCTGGATCATAACCGTCTGGCGATGTTGCTGGCGGTGCTGCATCGCCATGGAGGCTTGCAGACTGGCGATCAGGATGTTTTTGTCAACGTAGTGGGGGGCGTCAAAGTTCTGGAGACCAGTGCTGATCTGGCGTTGCTGTTATCGGTGGTGTCCAGCTTTCGCGACCGGGCCCTGCCACAGGATCTGATCGTCTTTGGTGAGGTCGGTCTGTCGGGAGAGATTCGCCCGGTACCCAACGGCCAGGAGCGGATTAAAGAAGCCGCGAAGCATGGATTTCGCAGGGCGATAGTACCTAAGGCAAATGCACCGAAGCAGGCCCCTGAGGGGATGGTCGTCGTGGGTGTCAGCCAGTTGTCCGAAGCGCTGGATGCGTTGTAGCAGGGCGTTGTGGCTTAGTTGCCCGTCAGGTGCTCAAGTTCTCTTTCGAGCAGTTCTTCATCACCCAGGTTCAGTTCTACCAGTCTGCGCAGGTGGGAGATGCTGTCAATATCCATGCTTTGAGCCTCAAAACCCAGATACCCGCCTAGCATGTGGCGCAGGATCACCGGCATACGGATAATAATGTCACTGGAGAGGTGGATAACCAGCTCTGCAGCATCACCAATATTCAGCAACGGGGTCTGGATGACTGAAGTCAGGGCTCCCTGGAAAGAGATGTCGATCAATTCTACCGGGCAGCTACAATCATTGGTGCGGATCTCACAGTCTGCATCAAAGGTGATTCGCTGAAAGCGGCGCCGCTCTTCTGTCATTCGTGTGCTCCGGGTTTAAGTGCCATTTAGTAAATCATTCTAGTGCATATTTTCTGCGGAGTACCTTTTATGGATACTCAGAGTGAGCAATATAAAAAAACCGGCTCGAAGCCGGTTTTTTTGAGTTGATAAGTGCCGGATCGGCTTATTTAGCCATCCGCTTATACTTAATCCGCTCTGGCTGATGATCTTTGCCGTAGCGGCGTTTGTAGTCTTCAGCGTATTCAGTGTAGTTGCCTTCAAAGAACGCTACTGTAGAGTCGCCTTCATAGGCCAGCATATGGGTGCATACGCGGTCGAGGAACCAGCGGTCGTGAGAGATCACCACGGCGCAGCCAGGAAACGCCAGTAACGCTTCCTCCAGTGCCCGCAGGGTTTCAACATCAAGGTCGTTGGTCGGCTCATCGAGTAACAGTACGTTGCCGCCCTCTTTCAGCAGTTTAGCCATATGCAGACGGTTGCGTTCACCGCCGGACAGGTCTTTAACAAACTTCTGCTGATCCGCACCTTTGAAGTTGAAGCGGCCACAATAAGCACGGGACGATGTTGTGTAGTTGCCGACGACAATGTTGTCCTGGCCATCGGAGATCTCTTCCCAGACCGTTTTTTCACCTGCCAGATCACGGCTCTGATCAACATAGGCCAGCTTGACGGTTTCACCGATCTCAATGGTACCTGAATCAGGCTGTTCCTGGCCGGTAACCATTTTGAAGAGGGTCGACTTACCCGCACCGTTACCGCCGATTATGCCAACAATGGCGCCCTGCGGAATGGTTACTGAGAGATCTTCAAACAGAACCTTATCGCCAAACGACTTGGTAACGTTATTCAGTACGATCACTTTTTCGCCCAGGCGAGGACCCGGGGGAATGTAGATTTCAGAGGTCTCATTACGGGTCTGGAATTCGCGGGAGTTCATCTCCTCGAACTGACGCAGACGGGCTTTGGATTTCGCCTGACGCCCTTTCTGGCCCTGACGTACCCACTCCAGCTCGGCATTAACCGCCTTATGGTGCGCCGCTTCCTGCTTGGATTCCATCTCCAGGCGCTTATCTTTCTGCTCCAGCCAGCTGGAGTAGTTGCCTTCATAAGGGATGCCGCGGCCCCGGTCCAGCTCAAGAATCCAGCCAGCCGCATTATCGAGGAAGTAGCGGTCGTGGGTGATTGCCACAACGGTGCCGGGATATTCCTTCAGAAAGCGTTCGATCCAGGCGATCGATTCAGCATCCAGATGGTTGGTTGGCTCGTCCAGCAACAGCATGTCCGGCTTATCCAGCAGCAGGCGGCAGAGGGCAACCCGGCGGCGCTCACCACCCGACAGATTCTTAATCTCGGCATCCCAGGGCGGCAGGCGCATCGCATCGGCAGCACGCTCCAGCATGATTTCCAGGTTATGGCCGTCTTTGGCTGCGATCAGATCTTCAAAGCGAGCCTGCTGTTTGGCAAGTTCGTCAAAATCGGCATCCGGCTCAGCGTAGGCCGCATAGACTGCTTCCAGCCCATTCAGCGCTTCTTTTACATCGGCAACCGCTTCTTCAACGACTTCGCGGACGGTCTTGCTATCGTCCAGCCGGGGTTCCTGTGGCAGATAGCCCACATTGATGCCCGGCATCGGACGTGCCTCGCCAATGTACTCCTGGTCAACACCCGCCATGATTTTCAGCAGGGAGGATTTACCCGAGCCGTTCAGACCCAGTACGCCGATTTTGGCGCCGGGGAAGAACGACAGGGAGATGTCTTTTAGTATTTCGCGCTTGGGCGGCACGACTTTGCCGACCCGATTCATGCTGTAAACGTACTGAGCCATTACACAACCTGTTAACTGTTATCTCAAAACTGCGCATATCTTAGCGGTACCGAGCGTTGATTGCCATTTGAACTGCGCCAAAAAAGATATTGGAGAAAGGTAAGTGGCATCACTACACCTAGTGTGTGTTTAGCGGCTGAGCTTATATGGGTGTTTTTTTAGGGTGCTGAGGCTATGTTGCTGAATACAGTGTTAAGGCGTGCGATCAACTGAAGTAATAACTCGGGAGGTGAAAAAGATGAGTAATCTGACACGTTTTAATAGCCTGTTTGACGATACGTTCTTTAATGATTTCTTTCGTCCGGTTCGTCGTGATGGTAGCGGAGACAGAGTGCCCGAGATTGATGTTCATGATGGCGAAGGGCAGTACCTGATCAAAGTGGATTTACCGGGCATTCGTAAAGAGGATATTGATATTAGTCTGGAAAACGGGGTGCTGTCGGTCAGTGCTGAAACGACGAAAGAGGATAAAGAAGAAAAGGATGGCAAACTGATCCGTCAGGAACGTCACTATGGAAAGTATCTGCGTTCCCTCTCAGTGGGTTCTGATGTTGATCCGGCGGGGATTAAAGCTCATTTTGAGGATGGTGTGCTGAATCTGACCTTGCCTAAGGCTATGGAAAAGCAGCCTTCTACTGTTTCTATCGCTATCGAGTAGGTCTTACCCGGTACTGGCTATGTTCCCGGCAGTTGATTGCTGTCGGGAATTTTCCCTTTATGAACGAAATTCTCTGTTAACTGACTTACTTTCATGTGCGCTTTGTCTATAAATTCGACTATAATATGCGGCTTTTCCAAGGTCCGGAATTTCGACGCTGTTAAAACAGTGTTGGCCGGGCCGGTGTAAATCTCAATCTTGGGGACCGCTAATGTTTAGCAAAGAGATGACTATCGCTGGTTTTGATCCGGACCTGTATGCTGCGATGCAGGCCGAGGCCAAGCGTCAGGAAGAGCATATCGAACTGATTGCTTCTGAAAACTATACCAGCCCACGGGTAATGGAAGCTCAGGGTTCTGAGCTGACCAACAAATACGCGGAAGGTTACCCTGGCAAGCGTTACTACGGTGGTTGTGAGTACGTTGATGTGGTTGAACAGCTGGCGATTGATCGCGCCAAAGAGCTGTTTGATGCAACCTATGCAAACGTACAGCCTCACTCGGGTTCCCAGGCAAACGCAGCGGTTTATATGGCGCTGTGTCAGCCAGGTGATACTGTTCTGGGGATGAGTCTGGCCCACGGTGGCCACCTGACTCACGGTGCGGCGGTCAGCTTTTCCGGACGTATCTACAATGCGGTACAGTACGGTCTGAAAGCTGAAACCGGTGAGATCGACTATGACGAAGTTGAGCGTCTGGCGCTGGAACATAAGCCTAAAATGATCGTAGCTGGCTTCTCTGCGTACTCCCGTGTTGTTGACTGGCAGCGTTTCCGTGATATTGCCGATCAGGTTGGCGCATATCTGTTTGTTGATATGGCGCATGTTGCCGGTCTGGTTGCTGCCGGTGTTTATCCGACACCACTGCCTTTTGCTGACGTTGTTACCACGACCACACACAAAACACTGGGTGGCCCGCGTGGCGGTCTGATCATCTCTGCTAATGCAGATGAAGAGCTGCAGAAGAAACTGAACTTCGCGGTATTTCCTGAGTCTCAGGGTGGCCCTCTGATGCATGTGATCGCAGCTAAAGCGGTCTGTTTCAAGGAAGCGATGCAGGATGACTGGAAAGCCTATCAGGCTCAGGTTGTTAAAAATGCGCAGGCGATGGCGAAAGTATTCAAGGAGCGTGGTATTAAGATCGTTTCCGACGGTACCGACGACCACCTGTTCCTGGTTGATCTGATCGGTAAAGAGTACACCGGTAAAGATGCTGATGCGGCGCTGGGTCGTGCAAACATCACCGTTAACAAAAACTCTGTACCTAACGATCCCCGTTCTCCATTTGTGACCTCGGGTCTGCGTATCGGTACACCGGCGATTACCCGTCGTGGGTTTGGTGAGGCTGAAGCTGAACAGCTGACTGGCTGGATCTGCGATGTGCTGGATAATATTGACAACGAAGAGGTGATTAACACAGTTAAACAGAAGGTACTGGATATCTGTGCACGCTTCCCGGTTTATAAGTAAACCGTTACAATAGAAACTGTTTATAAATCAGTTTCCCTGTCGGGGCGCCATGTGCGCCCCGGTTGTTTATATAAGCACTTTCAAACAGGTTTAATATCTGTTGTGCAAGCACTCATGACAAGTGCTTATATAAGCTTTTAACCGCTCTTTTCCGGCTGGATCTTCAGCCACGCTCTTTGAGGATGATATATGCACTGTCCGTTCTGTAATGCCCATGAAACCAAGGTGGTGGACTCACGCCTGGTGGCAGAAGGTCAGCAGATTCGTCGTCGGCGCGAATGTATCACCTGTCATGAGCGGTTTACCACCTACGAAGCCGCTGAGCTTCTGATGCCCCGTTTGATTAAAGCGGATGGCACCCGTCAACCCTTCGATGAAGATAAACTCCGTGCCGGTATTCAGCGTGCAGTGGAGAAACGTCCGGTCAGTGTTGAAGATATCGAAGCCTGTATCAGTCGAATCAAACAACACCTGCGTGCCACCGGTGAGCGTGAGCTGCCCTCCCGTAACGTTGGCGAGGAGGTGATGAGCCAGCTGCGCAAGCTTGATCAGGTAGCCTATGTTCGGTTTGCCTCGGTGTACCGTAGTTTTCAGGATATCAACGAGTTCAAAGAGGAGATCGACCGGCTGTCGGAACAGAAAGAGGACGCTGTAAAGGCAGAGTCATCGGAATGACAGACTGGAGCATTGCCGATCATACTTTTATGTCCCGCGCCGTGCAGATTGCCTGGCAGGGACTGTACACCACCGAACCCAATCCCCGGGTGGGTTGTGTGCTGGTTCGCGACGGGGTACAGATCGCCGAGGGTTACCACCGTAAAGCCGGTGAGGGCCACGCAGAGGTTAATGCACTTCGCCATGCGGGTGAGCAGGCAAAAGGCTGTAGCGCTTATGTTACTCTGGAACCCTGCAGTCATCATGGTAAAACCCCGCCCTGTGCGGATGCCCTGATCGCCGCGGGTGTCGCAGAAGTCGTTGTGGGGATGGTTGATCCGAACCCGCAGGTGTCCGGCAGAGGCATCGCTAAGCTGGAGCAGGCAGGCATAAAGGTCCGCTGTGGCCTGATGGAAACTCAGTGCCGGGCGCTTAATCCGGGCTTTATAAAACGGATGGCAACCGGAATGCCGTATGTCAGGCTTAAAATGGCGGCCAGTCTCGATGGGCGTACGGCGATGGCATCCGGTGAAAGTAAATGGATCACCGGGCCTTTAGCCCGTCAGGATGTACAACGTCTGCGGGCGCGCAGTTCCGCTGTGATCAGTGGCGTCGGTTCGATAATCAGCGATAATGCTTCACTGAATGTACGTGAAGCGGAACTGGGACTGGAGAATGCGGCGGAGGTGGCTGCCCGCCAGCCGCTACGGGTTGTGCTGGACAGTTCCGGGCGTATGCCGGAACGAGCTAAACTGCTCAGTTTGCCCGGCCGGACTCTGATTGTCAGCTGTGTGGATGCCCCCGGTTTTATCGCCGCCTGCGATTCAGTTGAGTGGTTAAAACTCCCCGGAAAACAGGGGGGTATTGATCTGCATGCGCTGTTAAAAACGCTTGTAGCAAGGGATTGTAATGAGATACTGGTGGAAACCGGAGCAACCCTGGCCGGTGCGTTTATTGCCGCCGGGCTGGTGGATGAACTGGTTATCTATCAGGCGATGAAGTTGTTGGGCAGTAATGCCCTGCCGATGTTTCTGTTGCCGCTGGACCGAATGAGTGAGCAGAAAAAGCTCACGCTTATCGACAGCAGAATACTGGGGGATGATCTGCGTCTGACGCTGATTCCCGGGTTGGAGAGTTAACAATGTTTACCGGAATTATTGAAGCGGTTGGCGTAATCGCCGCAGCCGAAGAGGTGCAGGGTGATCTGCGTTTGTATGTGCGTACCGGTGACCTGGATCTGTCGGATGTAAAACTGGGCGACAGCATTGCGGTCAATGGCGTCTGTCTCACCGCTGTGGCGCTGCCAGGCGATGGTTTCTGGGCCGATGTTTCGCGGGAGACGCTGGTGCACACCCGGTTTCCGGATCTATCACCGGGTGAACGGGTGAATCTGGAAAAAGCGATGCAACCGACCACGCGTTTTGGCGGTCATATCGTCACCGGCCATGTGGATGGGCTGGGTGAGGTGATTGCGATCGAAGAAGATGCCCGTTCGATCCGCTTTAAGATCAGCGCGCCTGAAACGATTGCCCGTTATATCGCCGCGAAAGGGTCAATTACCGTGGATGGCGTCAGCCTGACGGCAAATGCAGTAGACGGTCGTGTTTTTGACCTGAATGTTGTGCCCCATACAGCGCAGGAAACTATAATAGCCAGCTATACGTCTGGTCGGAAAGTGCACCTGGAAGTTGATATTATTGCCCGCTATATGGAGCGACTGATCAGCTATACAGGTGACGCTGATACTAATTTAACGGAACCGGCAGGTGGGGTGAGTATGGCTACCCTCGCTGCTGCGGGTTTCCTGAACCGCCGCTAGTGCGGCCACAGAGGTTTTAGTTTAATGGAACTGAATACACCCCAGGAACTGATCGAAGATATTCGTCAGGGAAAAATGGTTATCCTGATGGATGATGAAGACCGGGAAAACGAAGGTGACCTGGTGATTGCTGCGGAGATGGTGCGCGCAGACGATATCAACTTTATGGCGACCCATGCCCGCGGACTGATCTGTCTGACGCTGACCCGTGACCGTTGTCAGCAGTTGAAGCTGCCCTTGATGGTGCAGAGTAATGGTGCACAGTTTTCCACCAACTTTACGATGTCAATCGAAGCCGCTGAGGGAGTTACCACCGGCATTTCTGCGGCAGACCGGGCGCACACTGTACGCACAGCCGTACGTGCAGATGCCAAGCCGGAAGATATCGTTCAGCCGGGACACATCTTCCCACTGATGGCTCAGCCCGGTGGCGTGCTGAGCCGTGCCGGTCATACCGAAGCGGGCTGTGATCTGGCCCGTCTTGCGGGTATGACGCCAGCGGCGGCGATTGTCGAAATTATGAACGATGACGGCACTATGGCGCGCCGTCCCGATCTGGAAGAGTTTGCACAGAAGCATAATCTGAAGATCGGTACCATTGCTGATCTGATCCATTATCGTACTACCAACGAACATACGGTGATGCGCGAGAGTGAAGGGAGCCTGCCAACCGAGTTTGGCGAGTTTAACTTTGTTACCTATCTGGATGAGATTCAGGGCTGTACCCATATGGCGCTGACACTGGGTGATATTACCCCTGAAGAGCCTACCCCGGTGCGGGTTCACCTGCGTACAGAGGTGCTGCGTGATGTTGTCGGTGCGGCACAGGGCGAAGAGCTGAAATGGACGATGCGCCGGGCTCTGAAAAAAATCTCTGATGAAGGTAAGGGTGTGGTATTGCTGCTGGATACCGGTGTTCGTGTTGATCTGGGTGATGCCCTGAATCAGATGCTCAATAATGAGAAAAAGATTCGTCAGCACAATATCAGTGCTTCAGGTTCCTATCTGACGGTAGGTACCGGTTCTCAGATCCTGCGGGATCTGGGTGTAGGTAAGATGCGGGTGCTGAGTTCACCTATGAAATTTAATGCAATCTCAGGCTTTGATCTGGAGATTGTCGATTACATTGCATGCGAAGAGTAAAGAATATGTCAGTTCAGTATATTGAAGGTGATTTTCTGACCGGAAATGGTCAGTACGCGATAGTTGTTGGGCGTTTTAACAGTTTTGTTGTCGAAAGCCTGCTGGAAGGTGCAATTGATACCCTCAAGCGCCACGGTATTGCAGAGGAAAAAATCCGCGTGATTCGGGTTCCGGGTGCATTTGAGATCCCGTTAGCGGTTCAGAAGATCGCCGATCAGAAAAAAGATGACGCAATCATTGCGTTGGGTGCGGTTATCCGTGGCGGTACTCCGCACTTTGAATACGTTTCCGGTGAGAGCTCTAAAGGTGTGGCTCAGGTGTCTCTGGACTCGGGTATTCCTGTGGCTAACGGTATTCTGACCGTTAATTCTATTGAGCAGGCGATTGAGCGTTCCGGTACTAAAGCAGGCAATAAAGGTGCAGAAGCTGCACTGTCTGCGCTGGAAATGGTTAGTCTGCTGCGTCAGCTTGAGGTTTAAGATGAGCGACACTCCTGCACCTAAAAAGCAGAACAAAAAGTCTCATACCGAGATGCGCCGGGCGGCGCGAAGCTTCGCCCTGCAGGCGATCTATCAGTGGGAGATGTCCGGCAATGCGGTCAGCGATATTGAGCTGCAGTTCCGTATGGATAACGATATGACCGGTACCGATCTGAGTCTGTTCAACGAGCTGTTGCATGGTGTGCCTGCCAACGTCGCTGAACTGGACCGGGCTTACGAGCCGTTCCTGGATCGTGCGCTGGATGATCTTGATCCTATCGAGCGGGCTGTACTGCGTATTGGCAGCTTCGAACTGATCTATCGTATTGTGGTGCCCTATAAAGTTGTGATTAATGAGAGTGTTGATCTGGCCAAAATATTCGGTGCCACTGAGAGTCATAAGTATGTCAACGGCATACTCGACAAGCTGGCTGCCCGGGTGCGTATGACCGAGATAAACGCTAAACGCGGTAAATAAATGACCGTGGCCACAGATGAGTTTGGGCTGATCCGGGATTATTTCTCTGATATCGGCAGCGATAGCACCGGCTCGGTCCGGCTCTCTGTAGGTGATGACTGTGCGGTGATCGCGCCACCCTCTAATCGGGACATGGTGGTCTCCATTGATACCATGGTTGAGGGAACTCACTTCCCGGTGGGCACCCCCGGCGACAGAGTCGCGTCCCGGTTGCTCGGCGCCGCGCTAAGCGATCTGGCGGCGATGGCCGCTACGCCCGCTTTTTTCACCCTGGCAGTGACGCTGCCGGACACTAATGCGATCTGGTTGCGCGCATTCAGTACCCGGCTTGCCGAACTGGCCCGTCTTTATGGTGTGCAACTGGTGGGTGGTGATACTACCCGTGGTCCTCTGACACTGAGTATTCAGGTACATGGCTGGACCGTGCCGGATAAGGCATTGCTGCGCAGTGGTGCCCGCCCTGGCGACCGGATCTTTGTTACCGGCACTCTGGGAGACTCCCGGGGAGGGCTGGAAACACTGCTTAAAGATATCCATGGCGAGCAGGTCCCTTTCCTGCAACACCGGTTTTTCTGTCCTGAACCCCGTCTGGATACAGCGTTGCTGATTGCTCCCTTTGCGACCGCAGCGATCGATATTTCTGACGGTCTGCTGGCCGATCTTAATCATATCCTCGATGCTAGTCAGGTGGGTGCGATGCTGAATCCCGATGAATTGCCGGTCTCCGATGAGTTATATCATTGGGTGGGTGAAGAGCAGTCGCGGCAGTGGGCGCTGACCGGGGGAGAGGACTTTGAACTCTGCTTTACTGTACCGGCACTGCTGGAACCTAAACTTGCATGGGCACTGCGTGATCATAGTGTTGCTGTGACCTGTATTGGGCAGATCTCCGCCACTCCCGGTATTTTTCTGGCTGAGGATGGGCAGATCTGGCCTGTGGCGCCTCAGGGTTACAATCATTTTTCTGATAAAGGCAGCGCGTGATGAATCAGGCCCCAGCTTCTGTATGGCGAAATCCGGTCCACTTTCTGGCATTTGGATTGGGTAGTGGTGCCTCTCCCTGGGCGCCGGGGACGGCAGGCACAATTGCTGCTATCCCCCTGTTTCTGCTGATTCAGCCCCTCTCTCTTGCCTGGTATGCTGCTGTTTTACTGATTACGTTTATCGTGGGTATCTATCTGTGCGGCAAAACCTCGGAAGATATGGGGGTCCATGATCATGGTGGAATCGTCTGGGATGAGTTTGTCGGTTACTGGATAACGATGTATGCAGCGCCGCCCGGGTGGCTCTGGATTGTTATCGGCTTCGTGCTGTTTCGTCTGTTTGATATTATAAAACCCTGGCCAATCAGCTGGGCAGATAAAAAAGTAGCGGGTGGTCTGGGGATTATGCTGGATGATGTACTGGCGGGCCTGATGGCACTGGCGTGTCTGCAGTTGTTAACCCTGGTCTTCTGATTTTTATTCTGCTTCCGTCGTCAGATCATATTCCCTCTGCTCCCTCTCTTTGCTTTCAGTTTGAATTCAGATAGTGCTGATAGTCTTTTCATATAGTCCGGGATAACTTTTTCGGCGTGTTACGGGTATATTGATGAAATCGTAACAACTGCTGAAAGCCCTGAGACAGAATCGCAGTATACTGACTCCGAAAGCCTTGTGGCTGTTTCGGAGAGCAGTGGAGTCACTATGAAGACATTCTTACTTAAAATTGTATTTTTATTCCTTCTGGTCTCGCCGTCTCTGCACAGTGAAGCGGTCGGGATAAAGACGCTTGATGCGGAAGCTTGCCGGGTGCTGGTGCAGGCGGGTGAGATTCTCTCAATGAATGATCTGATGCGCTTGGTCAGCACCCTGTCGGAAGGTAAAATTATTGATACCCACCTGTTACAGAAAGAGCTGCTTTATATCTATGAGATGGAGATAGCCGGCTCGGACGGAATGGTGTCAATGCTCTATGTCGATGCCCGTAACGGGGATGTGGTCGATCCGGTTGTGCTCGATAGTCAGGACTAAGGGGGGGCAGATGCGTATTCTGTTAGTGGAAGATGATGCTGCACTGGGGCCTGAACTCAAGGCTTCGCTGGCGAAACATGGCTATGCGGTCGATCTGGCGATCAATGGAGTTGATGGTGAGATCATGGGTAAGGAGGATATCTATGATCTGGTGGTGCTTGATCTTGGCCTGCCTGACCGTTCAGGTCTGGAGGTGTTACGCCACTGGCGGGCACAGAAGAATAATATCCCGGTTTTGGTGCTGACGGCCCGTAGCGCCTGGCAGGAGCGCGTCGATGGGTTTGATGCCGGGGCTGATGATTATCTGCCTAAGCCGTTTCATACCGAGGAGCTTCTGGCGCGGATGACGGCCCTGTTACGCCGGGCGAATCATCAGATTTCGTCACAGCTGGAAGCCTCCGGACTGACGCTGGATGAGAATACTCAGTCGGTTATTCTCGAGGGTAAAGAGATCGCACTGACCGGGACCGAATACCGTCTGCTGCGCTATATGATGCATAATCCCGGACGGGTATTGTCTAAGCTGCAATTAGTCGAACATATGTACGATGATTGCGCAGAGAACGATAGTAATGTGGTGGAAGCCTATATCAAGATGCTGCGGAAAAAGATCGGTCACGAAATGATCTCCACCAAGCGGGGTCAGGGGTATGTTTTCGGAGCCAGTCGTTGAGGTCGATTCAGTCCAGACTTAATGTCAACTTTATCGTTGTAACGCTGATCCTGTTCAGCCTTTTCTGGGTGGGGCAGAGCTGGTTTTTGCGGCAGATGGCGTATGAGTTCGTGGCCGCGCGCCTGACCAGCGACGCCTATACCGTGCTGCGGGCCGTTGAGATGGATATCGGTGCTGGCTGGCGTATCAATGTGGACAATACCTCCTCGGTATATCAGCAGCCGATGTCAGGGCACTATTACCAGGTTGCTGTAGACGGTAAGTGGTTTTTTTCCCGTTCACTCTGGGATAGTCAGATACCTGCCGAAGTGGGGCAGGATATTGGTCAGGACAATATTCGCCTGATCCAGCAAAATAACAAACCCGCTCTGGTTTACTCAAAAACCTTTATGAAGCAGGGACGTGAGATTCAGGTGATGCTGGCTGAAGATATCAGCCGGATTGAGGAATCGTTGAATCAGCTGGGCTGGTTAATGGTGGGGCTGGGACTCATCGGCCTGATCATCCTGCTGGTACTGCAGATCTCTATTATCCGTCGTGGACTCCGCTCACTGAAAGAGGTGAAGCAGGATATATCCCGGCTTAAGTCCGGAGAGATCCGGCAGCTCTCATCAACCAATACTCAGGAGATTGAGCCGCTGGTGACTGAGATTAACTATCTGGTGCAGAATATGGAGCTGCGGTTGCAGCGTTCCCGTAATGCCGTTGGCAACCTGGCCCATGCGGCGAAAACACCGCTGACCGTTATCGATCGCCATATTGATACCCTGCTTGAACAGGGAATGCCCCAGGGACCGGTTATTAAAGAGCAGTCTCAGCGACTGCGGCAGATGATCGACCGGGAGCTGACCCGGGCACGGATTGCCGGTGCCGCCCTGCCGGGACAGCGGATCTATGTGGGTGAAGAGCTTGAGAAGCTGATCCGGACCCTGAAAGCGATCTATCGGGAGAAAGCGCTGGTCTTTGATCTGGATGTCAGCGCGAAGAGTTATTTTCCGGGTGAACGGGATGATCTGGTCGAGCTGCTGGGCAATTTGCTGGATAATGCCTGTAAATGGGCGGAGAGTCAGATTCGCATTAACGCGCACATGGATGAGCACTGTCTGGAGCTGATAGTCGAAGACGATGGTCCGGGCGTCCCTGCAGAGGCGCGGGAACGGCTGATGAATCGTGGTGAGAGACTTGATGAGTCAACCAGCGGGCATGGGCTTGGGATGAGTATTATCAATGAGATTGTTCGTCAGTATCAGGGCCGGATAATGCTTGATTCATCGGAGCCTTTAGGCGGGCTTAAAGTGATGGTTATGCTACCCCGCCGTGTTGATCCGGAGCTGGTTAAGCAAAATTAATACACCGCAACCTTTAATATTCTGATAATGCCCCCATTTCAGGGGTATGTGAAAGGCGATATCACTGCTAGAATAACCGCCTTATTTTTTCGAAGGAATCCCTTAGTGTCCGTAAAGTACGCCGCATCATCCAAGCTGCCGACCCCATGGGGGGTTTTTACCATGGTTGGGTTTGAAGACCTGGCATCCGGAAAAGAGCATGTGGCGCTGACCTATGGTGATCTGAACTCTGGCACGCCGGTACTGGCGCGTATCCATTCCGAATGTCTGACCGGTGACGCGCTGTTTTCGTTACGCTGCGATTGTGGCTTTCAGCTGCAGGAAGCGCTCAAGCGGATCAGTGAAGAGGGTTGTGGGGTGTTGCTTTATCTGCGTCAGGAGGGGCGTGGTATCGGCCTGCTGAACAAAATCAAAGCCTATCATCTGCAGGACGGTGGGGCTGATACGGTTGAGGCCAATGAGAAACTGGGCTTTGCCGCCGATATGCGTGATTACAGTATGTGTCAGGTGATGCTTGAACACCTGGGCGTTAGCAGCGTCAACCTGATGACGAATAACCCGCGTAAGGTGAAAGCGTTAGAGCAGTACGGTCTGAACGTTGCCGCCCGCGTGCCCCTGCAGGTGGGTAAAAATCGCCACAATGAGCAGTATCTGGCGACCAAGATGGGTAAGCTGGGTCACTTGATGAGCGAACATCATTTTCAGGATGATGAAGAGGAATAATTGAAAAACCGGCTTATGCCGGTTTTTTTATAGCTGATCGGCGATCAGGCGAATCGTTACAGCCGGTTTTGTATCGAGTCGATAATCCCCTGGCTATCCAGCCCGCACTCCGACAGCTGCTCTGAGCGCGTTGCATGTTCAATCCAGCGATCCGGAATGCCGAGGCAAAGTAACTGGTTGCTATGCCTCTGTGTGTGCAGGTACTCACTTACTTCAGCTCCGGCGCCGCCTTTGACGGTATGATCCTCAAGCGTAATCAGCAGCGGATGGGTTGTTACCAGTTGATCGATCAACTGATGGTCGAGGGGCTTAACAAAACGCATATCCACCAGTGTCAGATTCAGCTGTTCAGCGGCTATTCTGGCTTCAGTTAACAGCGGCCCGAAGTTGAGTAGCGCCGCTTGCTTTCCCTTGCGTATCAGCCGGGCTTTGCCGGGGGGGATAATCTCCGCAGCTTTAACGCTGACGCCGGGGCCTTTGCCCCGGGGGTAACGTACCGCTGCAGGCCCCTGATGGTCATAGCCTGTTTGTAGCAGGTTGCACAGTTCCTGCTCATCCGCAGGGGTCATGATTATCATCCCGGGGAGGCAACGCAGAAAACTGATATCAAAACAGCCGGAGTGGGTTGCTCCATCCTCACCTACCAGGCCCGCCCGGTCCAGGGCAAACAGGATGTCCAGATTCTGAATAGCGACATCGTGGATCAACTGGTCATAGCCGCGCTGTAAGAAGGTCGAATAGATCGCCACCACCGGCTTCATCTGACGGCAGGCCATGCCAGCCGCGAGGGTTACTGCGTGCTGTTCAGCAATGGCGACATCAAAGAAACGTTCGCTGAACCGCTGGGAGAATTCAATCAGATCAGAGCCTTCACTCATCGCCGGGGTTATCGCGACCGTCCGCGAGTCGTGTTCAGCCAGGTCACAGATCCAGTGACCAAATATGTTGGCGAAGCTGGGTTGTTTCAAGGTTGGTTGAGCGGGTGGCGGGTTGATCGGTTCAATTTTAGTGATGGCATGATAACCCACCGGATCTTTCTCTGCGGGAGCGAAACCCTTGCCTTTCAGGGTGGTGATATGGAGAAACTGCGGCCCTTTACTGTTCAGTGAGCGTTGCAGGGCGGGTAATAGCTGATTGAAATCATGGCCATCAACAGGCCCGTTATAGTGAAAATCCAGTGCTTCAAACAGGGCAGCGGTGGTTGCGCCCATTTTATCCTTGAGGTTTTTGGCCAGATAAGTCGCCAGTCCGCCCTCATTGTGGGAGATCGACATATCGTTATCGTTGAGGATCACCAGCAGGTTGGCGTGGGTATGGGCGGCATGGTTCAGCGCTTCAAATGCCATTCCGGCAGTCATGGCACCATCACCGATAACCGCCACCGTTTTATGCTTCAGGCCCTGCAGCCGGTCCGCCAGCGCCATACCCAGAGCGGCGCTGATCGAAGTACTCGAATGGCCCGTGCCAAAATCATCATATTGACTCTCACTGATGCGGGGGAAGGGGGCCAGTCCATCCTTTTGCCGGATGCTTAGCAGTGCTTGACGGCGACCGGTGAGAATCTTATGGGGGTAGCTTTGATGGCCAACATCCCAGACCAGATGGTCATCCGGGGTTTTGAGCAGATAGTGCAGGGCGATGGTCAGCTCGATCACGCCAAGGCCCGCGCCAAAATGCCCGCCGGTCTGGCCCACGGAGTAGAGCAGGAAGGCTCGCAGTTGTTCAGCCAGCAGAGGCAGTTGTTCGATCGGCAGCCGCCGCAGGTCGGCTGGAGCGTTAATCTGATCCAGCAGTGGCGTTTCCGGCCGGGACTCGGGGATGGCATAAAACATAGTAATCAATACTGGCGCTCAACAATATAGTCAGCCAGCCAGTGAAGTGGCTCGGCTGCATCTTTAAAATAGTCGATACTGGTATGGGCCTGTTCATTAAGCAGGGCCAGTTTTTGCTTTGCACCAGCCATACCCAACAGTGCCGGGTAGGTGGACTTCTCCAGTAGCAGATCGGAGCCCTGTGGTTTGCCCAGGGTTTCCGTGTTGCTCTCAATATCAAGGATATCGTCTTTCACCTGAAAGGCCAGTCCGATGGCGCGGGAATAGTCATTCAGCGCTTGCAGATCGTTG
The DNA here is from genome assembly GCA_024397875.1 of Amphritea atlantica. NCBI lineage: Bacteria > Pseudomonadati > Pseudomonadota > Gammaproteobacteria > Oceanospirillales > Oceanospirillaceae > Amphritea > Amphritea atlantica. The sequence goes on along the minus strand of CP073344.1, from coordinate 3,805,605 downwards.
TCGCTGGCATGGTTGCTCGACAGCGCGCCCAGCTCGATACTGGCGCTGATCAGGGCGCCGGTCTTATACCGGTGCATCAGTTCAAGCTGTCCGGCACTGATCTGCTGGCCCTCGTTGCAGAGGTCGATCGATTGTCCTCCTACCATGCCGCGATAACCACTGTCCCGGGCCAGTATGCTGATCATTTTCAGGCAGATATCAGCCGGTAAGGTTGTATCGGCTGCCAGCAACTCAAACGCCAGGGCCTGCAGGCCATCGCCAGCAAGAATCGCAGTCGCCTCATCAAACGCAATATGGCAGGTCGGTTTGCCTCTGCGCAGCTCATCATCGTCCATCGCCGGAAGGTCATCATGCACCAGCGAATAGCTGTGAATACATTCGATAGCACAAGCCGCGGCATCGGCCTGCTCAAGCTTGCCGCCCAACAACTGATTAGCCATATAGACAAGCACCGGGCGTACCCGTTTACCGCCATTAAACAGGGAGTATTGCATCGCCTGACGGATCTTCTCGGCATCGCCTGAAAGGCTCAGGACGGTTTTCAGCTGTTGCTCGACCCTTTGCTGGTATTGTTGCAACAGCGGCTTAGCATCCATCAGATCACTCCTCAGGAAGGTCAAAGGGAACCTCTTTCAACTCCCCATTTTGCTCAATCAGCATCTGCACTTTCTGTTCTGCATCGGCGAGAATGGACTGGCACTCACGGGTTAAGCGGACGCCCTGCTCAAAGGTCTGCAGCGACTGTTCCAGAGACAGTTCGCCCTGCTCCAGCTGGTTTACCATTGTTTCCAGTTGTGACAGAGAGGTTTCGAAATCAGGTGTTTTTTTCTTTGCGCACATAGAACATACCGTCGGTGTTGGAACCGTTTAAAAGGCGACAAATTACCGGACAGGCCGGTCAGGGTCAATCAGACCCATAAATTGTACTCTAAACAGAGGGATATAGGGGGAACCCGGTTAAAATTTTGGTATCATCACGTTAAAGTTTCACCGCTATGCGGGCGATAACGTATCACTGTTCAGACCGTTTAGAGAGCTGATGCAGTCAGATACACGAAGGGGATTTGTGTGGATTTAGCAACACTGGTTGGATTAATTGGTTCATTAGGCATTGTTATCGCTGCGATGGTGCTCGGTGGTGATCCCGGTGTGTTTGTCAACGTGCCATCAATGCTGATTGTTGTTGGCGGTATGCTGCTGGTTGTGTTGATGAAATTTACCCTGGGACAGTTTCTGGGGGTAGGTAAAATTGCGGCCAAAGCATTTCTTTTTAAATCGGTCAGCCCTGAAGATATTATTGTTGAGACTGTCGAGCTTGCCGACGCCGCGCGAAAGGGCGGTTTACTCTCTCTGGAAGATAAAGAGGTCACCAGTGAGTTTATGCAGCGGGGGATTCAGTTGCTGGTGGATGGGCACGATCCCGACGTGGTAAAAACGTTGCTGAATAAAGAGATGAAGCTGACCACTGACCGTCACCAGACCAGTATATCAATTTTTCAGGCGATGGGCGATGTGGCTCCCGCGATGGGAATGATCGGTACTCTGGTTGGACTGGTGCAGATGCTGTCTAACATGTCGGATCCGAAGTCGATCGGTCCCGCGATGGCCGTGGCGCTGCTGACCACCCTGTATGGTGCGATGATTGCGACGATGATCGCCCTGCCTATTGCGGATAAACTGTCTGGTCGTAAAGATGAAGAATCACTGAATCAGGCGTTGATTATCGATGGATTATTAGCCATTCAGGCGGGCCAGAATCCCCGGGTGATCGAGCAGATGCTGCGTAACTATCTGCCTGAGTCTAAGCGTGCACCTGCCGCTGAAGAAGCTTAAAGGGGCCGACGCTGATGAGTGACGAAGAGCTCGAATGTCCCCCCTGTGCGGCAGGCTTGCCCGGATGGCTGGCGACCTTTGCCGACCTGATGTCCCTGCTGATGTGCTTTTTCGTACTGTTGCTGTCATTTTCAGAGATGGATGTCCTGAAGTTTAAGCAATTGGCGGGCTCGATGCGCGAAGCGTTCGGGGTACAGAATCAGATTAAGGTTCAGGATATTCCCAAAGGTACCAGTATTATTGCTCAGGAATTCAGCCCCGGTCGCCCGGAACCAACCCCGCTGAATGAAGTGAGACAGATGACCCTTAACAATGATTTACAGACACTGGATGTCAGGACTCAGGAGGGTGTGTCTGAGATCAGGGATAAACTTGAGGGTGAAACAGCAGATAAGTTGCAGCAGATGCTGCAACAGATGGAGGCTCAGGCTGAAGCTGAGGCGAAGAAGGAGGCGGTTGAGTTTGCTGCCGCTTTACGTCAGGAGATAGGTCAGGGAAGTGTCGAGATTGATACCGATGGTCGGAAGATTGTTATCCGGGTCAAGGAGAAAGGCTCATTTGAATCAGGCTCTGCTGCGTTAAAGTTTGCTTATATCCCCGTCATTGCCAAAATCAGGGATGTTTTGCTCAACGTGGGTGGCAAGGTTTCTATTGAAGGGCACACCGATAATATTCCGGTATCCGGCGGGCAGTATGAGTCTAACTGGGGATTGTCTTCTGCCCGGGCGCTGGCGGTTGGGCATGAATTGTTTGCTGATCCGCGTATCGATCAGTCACGTTTTACCATTACCGGCTATGCCGATAGCAAACCTCTGGCACCGAATAATACCACTGATAACCGCGGTATGAATCGTCGGGTAGAGATTGTTATTCAGAAAGGAAACGATCCTGAAGCGCTGCAAAAGCTTAAAGCTCAGGGGCCTGGAGATCAGGAGTTCGGACCGTTAGATCCGCAGGATGTGTTCTGAGTACAGCACCGGCTGATTGTGTGCAGACAATAAAAAACCCGGCCATGGCCGGGTTTTCTTATCTTAAAACTCTGTTACTTAGAGTTATCGATCATGTACTGAATAGCGCCTTTCAGTTCGCTTTCTGTGCAGTCCATGCAAGTGCCTTTGGGTGGCATTGCGTTAATGCCCTTAGTTGCTGATGCCAGAAGTGAATCAATACCCATAGCGGCTCTTGGGCCCCACTGTGCGGCATTACCAACGATGGGTGCACCGGCTGCGCCAGTCATGTGGCAGGCCATACATTTAGTGTTATACACGGTTGCGCCATCGCGTTCAGCCATCGCTGCAACAGGGGTCATCAGCATGGCAGTGACTGCCAGGATCATTGTTTTTTTCATCTCATCTCACCTTTATTAGTATCCGTTGAGTGCTGTCGTTTAATCAGCTCCGGAATTTTAGTCATCGCAGTTTATGCATATGGCTACTGACTGTAAATACTACAAAGGGTCTTAATCAAAGCTGAATCAAAAAAAGATGATACAGAGCAAGAGGGGTTTTCAGGAGCGCAGACTCATGGCATAGGTGGCCTGACTATGCTGGTTCGATGCCCTTAACTGTTGTTGCTTACGCTGTTCGATATAGTCTCTGTAGAGTGACATGACCTGATCGGCTGGCAGGTCGATTATATTCATAATCTGCTCGGCGCTGTGGTCATCACGCACCAGTTGGCCAATCTGGTGCTCAACTGAATTTGTCTTCATTGTTTTAAACCTTTCTTTTATTTAGCCGATATAGTTTCTTAGATAATTATGACAAAACGGTTTCAAAGGCTATTTTCCTATTAAATAAGGGGTTTTTGTTGTCGTACAGGGGCGGAATAGTATATGTTCTGTTTTATACTCAAAATGAGAGATCTGTTTGATTCAGCCGTTAAATGGGTGAGATGTAAGGGCAAAACGGATTTATACACATAATTATAATTAAGGGGGGGAGATGGATAAGGATAGTGCTCACGGGGCTGGTTCAGAAGAGGGTAAAAAATCTATTTGTGGAGGAGTTATGTCGACTAGCCTGCGTGCCAGTTATGATGCCGATGAGCTGGCTCAGAAGCTGGGCTTTGTTTCTTTTTCAACCGACTTTCTGATTCGTTGTTACCGGGTTTTCGATGGCGATATCAAATCAGCGATAATTTTTAATGTCATCTCTCTGTGGGCCCTGCGTCAGCGTGAAGAGGCGCAGGATAGTCAGGAAGTGGCAGGTTTTTCCTGCAATAATCATTCAATCAGTATTGCCACCGGCATCCCCTATGAGACCGTACGCCGTAAAGTCAAAGCGATGGTTGAGAATGGCTGGCTTGAGTTCAGCGACTCTTCGCACGTGTTATTGAACTCTGACAAGTGGCGGGAAGTGTTGAGTGAAGTTATTGATCCTGAGCGATGTGTTGTCGGTTATGTACGCAGCACCGATGTCGCTCCAACATTTGGCCGTAGCGAGCGCCGCGGAAGCCCTGCCGACCGCCGCAGCTGAAAGCTGATTATCCTGCACAGAAAGGGCCGCTATAGCGGCCCTTTCTGTTTTTTATCATTCAGGAGCAGGCTTTTTAGCAGAAATAGATTGCTGGCGACGTTGTTTTTCTATCAAATGCGATTTTCTGGGTAGTGTGACGAATGGGAAGCACGCAGATGTCAGCCAGTGAGTTGTTTGACCGCATCGCTAATGAGATTTATCAACAGGGTTTTTGTGTCATCCGTAATGCGCTACCTGAAGCGCTTGGCGTAGCGCTGGCTTCTGAGGTGAGAAGTTTGCCGGAAGAGAACTTCAGCCGTGCAGGTATTGGCCGTCAGGCCGATCATCAGAATATTGAAACGATTCGTCGCGATGAAATCTGCTGGATTGATAACACCACTGCTGCCGGGCAAGCCTGGCTTTTATGGGCTGATGGCCTGCAGCAGGCGCTGAACAGAAGACTGTTTCTGGGGTTATTTTCGTTTGAGAGTCATTATGCACATTATCATCCCGGGGATTTTTATAAAGTGCATCTCGATGCCTTCAGAGGGCAGCAGAACCGGGTGCTGACGGTGGTTACCTACCTTAACCCGGACTGGACCGATGCCGACGGTGGTGAGCTGCTCATCTATCCGGAAAAAAGTAATCAACCGCTGCTTACGGTAAAGCCTGAGTTTGGTACGCTGGTGGTTTTCCTCAGTGAAGAGTTTCCCCATGAGGTGCTGCCGACCCTGACTGACCGTTATAGTATTGCCGGCTGGTATCGCATCAATACCTCTGACAGCAACAGAGTCGATCCTGCCTTCTGAGGCTGGTGTTGTTCGGGTATAGGGCGTGATGGCTTTATCGCCCCAATAATGCAAAGTCTGTCAGCGTCTTATCTGTAAACAATAATTAACAATTAGATGTTAATATTCACAGAACTCTTGGCGTTCACTGATCGGTTTTGCCCACATCTGCAGCGGTTACACAGGGGCTTTCTGTTCTGCTCAGGCTTCCAGGTCAGCCTGAAAAAGCTGTCAGCAATAGCAGTATTCGGGTTCCCCGTCTCAGTGACAACATCGTTAACTCTACCTCTTCAGATTAAGGACTGCCGGTGTCCAGCTCTGTTAAAGCCATTGCCTCACCCCGTCTTTTTTTATTCTTACTGGCAGGCTATGTGTTGGTTCATCTGCTTGTGCGTCTGGCTATGGGCGGCACACTGGAGCTGGATGAAGCCGAGCAGCTGATTCTGGGGCAGCAGCTTGAACTGGGATATAACACTCAGCCACCACTGTATAGTTGGCTACAATGGTTATTTTTCCAGATGTTTGGGGCTGGGGTTCTTGCTCTGGCATTGCTGAAATCGCTGCCGCTGTTTTGTATCTATCTGTTTAGCTGGCTGACGGCAGGTAAACTGATCGACAATCAGCGCATAGCGATGCTGGCTGCTTTTTCACTGTTTCTGATTCCCAGTATCGCCTGGGAGTCGGTCAGAGATCTGACTCATACGGTGCTGGCGACGGCGATAGCAGCTGCGACTTTCTACACTGTAATACGGATCTATCAGAATCGCTCCCTGACGGGCTATATAGTGCTGGGAGTGCTACTGGCCAGTGGTATGCTGGCTAAATACAGTTTCGGGCTGCTGGTCCTGAGTCTGCTGCTTGCGGCCCTGTCGATACGGGAGTACCGCAGCCTGGTTGTTGATCCGCGCATTATCGTTTCAGGTGTTATTGCATTGCTGCTTTTGGCACCGCACATGCTCTGGGCTATCGAACATCTGGACGAGATCAGGACTTTTATCAGCAATCAGGTCGGCGAAGGCAGAGACGCGGGGTATCTGAATGGCGTAGTCAGCGGTTTTTCCAGTCTGGCGAAGAATTCAGCTGAGTTCCTGATTCTGGTGTGGCTGGTGCTGACGCTGCTTTTTCCTTCAATATACCGGCCGTTACCGGCCAATAATGCCAATATTCACCGGCTTCTGGCAGCCCGCTTGCTGATTGCTGCGATATTAGTGTGTCTGGTGTTGATCGTGGTGTTTGGGGCTACCCAGTTTCAGAGTCGCTGGTTTCAGCCGCTGCTGATTTTATTTCCGCTGTATCTGCTCAGCCGAGCTGAAGCGGCGGGCTTCTCGTCCCGCCGCGAAATGCTGTTGCGTTCTGTGCTGATATTCTTCGCGGTAAGCGTAATCGTGCTGAGGTTCAGTCAGTTCTGGCTGGCACCCTATATTCAGCGCAATGCAAACCGGATGCAGTATCCCTCTACGGAGCTTGCGGCACAGTTAAAGCAGCAAGGTTTTAGCGGCGGGACTATTATTGGCGACAGTAACCTCACCGCCGCTAATATCGGTCTCTATTTTGACGGAGCGCGGCTGCTGAGCCCGAAAACTGAAAGCTTTTTCGCTGATCCGCGTACAGATGAGGTTGAAGGGCAGTGTCTGATCGCCTGGCAAGCAACCCGCCACGATGAGATGCCGGCAGGCCTCGCCCGCTATCTTGATTCCATCGGTATTTCTGTCACTGATGCCGTACCGCGTTATATCAGGGCGCCCTATCAATATACGGACAGTGGCGAGTATCGTATCGGTTTTGTGCTGCTCAGTTCTGAGATGTCGTGTAATCAGCCGGGGACAAGCTGAGGCGTCAGGCATGCGTTGTCAGGCTTTGCCGGAGTGATTAAGCGGACGCTCACCCGTCAGTGGGTTACTGTGATTTTAATTGATTGTCATGATGCTTCGGGAACGATATAAACTTAATCTGTAAGGGATGTCATTGCCCGTTTCGCGATAGCCATATTGTGTTGTGAGCAGACCGGAAGTTAACGTTGATCGGGTTGTCTATATTAAGGCGTGTGTTATGAATCAGAATTCCAGTGAGAGTGCGTTCACGAAACTCACACAGATTATTCAGTCAGCAGCTAAAGCGAATACAATTGAGGCACAGGTTCAGCACATTGTTGAGGCCATCAGTGAAACGCTGCTGGTTGATGTGTGCAGTCTTTACCTGAGACAGCCCGATGATAGTCTGAGACTGGTTGCCAGTCGTGGACTGATTCGTAAGCATCCGGTTGTAATACCGTCTGAACAGGGTCTGGTTGGTCAGGTGATGCAACTGCAGAATACGATCAATATTAAAGATCCGGATCAGCATCCTGGCTATTATTATGTAGCGAACTCTGAAGAGGAACAGTTTCACAGCTTTTGCGGTGTGCCATTAGTTTATCGGGCTCAGGTTAATGGAGTTCTGGTTGTTCAGAGCCGTCGCTCTGAGGTATTACTGTCCGACTATGTCGCTTTACTCTCAACGCTGGCAACACATCTGGCGATGCTGATTTCGACCTATTCAAAAGATCTGTTTGTCACGCCTTCTCAGGTTAAGTTATATCAGGGGATCAGTGGTGCGCAGGGGGTTGCCCTGGGGACCGCGTTTATTCGTAAAGAGTCTAAGCTTTTCGATATTCAGAAGCTGAAAACGGATGATGTTGCGGCTGAGAAAAAGCGCTGGGCGAATCTGAAAACGGAGGCTATGGATGAGCTTCGGCAGGAGCGGGACACGGTAAAGGATACCCTGGGAGAGGGCCTGGCTTCAGTGCTGGATGCTTATCAGTTGCTGTTGAAAGATGCCACATTTGAACAGCGGATTCTGGATGAGATCGCTGTCGGGTTTCAGCTTCCCTGGGCGATACGACAATCAGTCAGTTTTTTTTCAGATAAATTTAAGGAGATGGATGACCCCTATCTGCGAGCCCGTCATGAGGATATTGAACAGCTGGGAGCGAAGCTTTATCAGATCTGGCAGCGGACCTCTGAGACGGAGACCCCGTCAGGGAGTGACCCTTTAATTCTGGTGGGCGACCAGATCAGTGTATCTGACATTGTTAATCTGACCACTGACCGGCTGGCGGGTATTGTCTGTTTTGCCGGGGGATCGTTGTCTCATATCGCGGTCTTCGCCAACGCTCTGGGGATTCCGGCAGTGATGGGGTTAGGGGATGTTTCGGTTCAGAACGGTGAACCGATAGTGGTTGACGGGGATGCCGGTCAGGTAATCTGTTCTCCCGGAAGGTCGACGCTGCGAGAGTACAAACGAATTATCTCTGAAAGGCAGTCTCTGGCGGACCGGTTACAGGCCGATAGTCAGCTGCCAGCGGTGACAACAGATAATGTCAGAGTTACCCTGCTGGCCAATTCCGGGCTGCAAGCGGATGTCCTGCCCGGGCTGAAATTCGGTGCAGAAGGTATCGGTCTGTTTCGTACTGAAGTCCCTTTTATGATCAGGTCCAGTCTGCCCTCAGAAGATGACCAGGAAAAAATATACCGCAGTCTGATCAGTCACTATAAAGATAAACCTGTTTATTTCCGCACTCTGGATATCGGTGCAGACAAACCACTCTCATATCTGCCGCTGGTTAAAGAGGATAATCCGGCACTGGGGTGGCGGGGGATTCGCTATATTCTGGATAATCAGCCTTTGCTCATTACCCAGTTACGTGCGTTCATGAAAGCGGCTGCCGGGAGTGAGCATGTACATCTGATGTTGCCGATGATCGCTTCTACAGAGCAGCTGGATCAGTGTCTGGCAATACTCAGTGAAGTGCATCATCAGTTGCTGGAGGAGGGCGTGCCGGTCTGTCGGCCTAAGGTTGGTATTATGGTGGAGGTGCCCAGCTGTATCGCCCTGCTGCCTTTCTGGCGAGACAAGCTGGATTTTATCTCCATCGGAACCAACGATCTCAGTCAGTATCTTCTGGCGCTGGATCGCAACAGCCCGCTGGTAGGTAAATGGTACGACTCTCTGCATCCGGCGGTGCTGCACGAACTGATGCGTATCAGCACTATGGCGAAGAAGATGAATCTGCCGGTGAGCGTCTGTGGCGAAATGGCATCAGATCCGGTCGCGGTAATGCTCCTGCTGGGTATGGGCATTCAGCAACTGAGTATGAGTGCCGCTAAGATTCCGCTGATTAAGTGGATTCTGCGTGGGGTTTCCAGAGCGCAGGCGGAGCTGCTGCTCGCTGAGGCGCTTGAACAGGATAATGCAACCGCCATTCGTCAGTTGGGGCAGCAATTTCTTGCATCAAAGCAGCTACTATTTAATGACAGTACACAAAAGTAGAGATCGCCCGCATTGAACGTCATGGCGTTGCTTGAAAACGGCCTGAGGGTGCTTACCCATGGCGTACATGAAAAAAGAGATCAGACTCCGGGGCATTCTGGAAGGACAAAATTATGAGTTCAGCTGAATTGATTACAGCACCGCTGCGAAGCCTGGATAATGAGCTTTACGAGCTGGTAAAAGGCATCAATATTATTGAAAGCGTCAGTCCGCTGAATTACCGGCTGGAGAAGGCTGCATTTTTTGAGTCCAGCTTCTCCCGCAACCCTGAATTTGTCTACTCCACTCAGAAGGTGGACTCTTTTTGTCTCAAACGCAGCCTGTTTAACCTTCCGGTCGATAAACTGGCTGAAGCTGAATTGAGTCAGCTATACAGCGATGTGATTGAGTCCCATGTGGATAAGATTGATCAGTATAAATCGATCGGGACGCCGGATTTTCTCTATGAGTCGTTCCGTTACTATGGTGAGCCCAGCGAAAAAGATATCCGTAATGCTAACTTCATTCTGCATCTGCCGGATATTGAACCGAACCGAGATGCGATCCTGTGCGCTGATGAGATTGTCGCCCGGCTGGAGAAATTTGCCCGGGCGGAAGGCTATCAGTATCAGATAAAGCTGGACGACAGCATGATCGCCAATGCGCTGGTGTCCGGCACCACCGTGAAGGTAAACAGCACTGCCCAGGCATCAGAAACGGAGGTGGATGCACTGGCGCATCATGAGCTGGGGGTGCATCTGGTCACCACCCTGAATGCCCGTAATCAGCCGTTGAAAATTCTGTCGATGGGGTGCCCGGTCAATACCATGACCCAGGAGGGCCTGGCGATACTCAGCGAATATCTTGCCGGATGTATGACGCTGCCCCGGTTAAAAGTACTTGCTTTAAGGGTGCTGGCGGTTGAATCGATGATCGAGGAAAGCGACTTCAAAAAAACCTTCCTGTTTCTAAAAGAACAGCATGATGTTGCCGATGATCAGGCCTTCACCATTACCGCCCGGGTCTATCGGGGTGGCGGCTTTACAAAAGATTATCTTTATCTGCAGGGGTTGCACCAGATGCTCAATGCCTACGAAAGCCGTCCTGATTTTAATAATCTTCTGGCGGGTAAAGTTTCAATTGAGCACTTATCGGTAATCAGCGGGCTTATAGAAAAAGGCTATCTGCTAAAGCCTGAGCTGATCAGTCCCGCGATCGCTCATCCGCAAGACAACGATGCGATTCAGAAATTCATCACTCATGCCATTAAGTAGTGAACTGCTGCTGTTTAGTCTATGGTTTAACCAGCGGAGGCAATCATTTCAGCCCCCGGAGTTGAGTGTTTTAAGTGAATACTTGATACGCTACCGATGCGGCGATTGTATCGCTGGCGACCGGTTCTGACGCTGCCTCTGCTAATACCGCGAGGCGAGGGGTCATGAAAAAAAGCGATACTCAAAATAGTATTAAAAGTACTGCCAAAGAGTCTGTTAGTTCTGCAAAACAACACCGCGGTAAAGCCTCCCGGAGCGGGGGCTATTTTGCGCCGGTCACCGTCGATGAAGGTGCGCTTTGGGGCGTGCAGACACAGCGCTCCCTGATCAACTTTAACATTGGTAATCAACGTTTTGCCGCGCGGTTTATCGATGCCCTGGTGAACATAAAACGGGTTTGTGCGGATGTTAATCATCGTCAGGGGCTTCTCTCAGCCGGTCACTATGATGTCATATTAAGGGCCAGTGATGATCTGCTGGCCGGTAACCATCGTGACCAGTTTCCGTTGCGGGTGTGGCAAACCGGCTCCGGCACTCAGACCAATATGAATGTGAATGAGGTGATCACGTCACTGGCTAATGCATTGTTGCAGCCTGCGGGACAAAAAAGTGAAGCACCGACGCCAATCCATCCCAATGATCATGTCAACATGTCCCAGTCTTCTAATGATGTGTTTCCGACCGCGATGCATCTGGCGGTGGCCCAGCAAAGCCACGATGAACTCTTGCCTGCACTGGATCATCTGACCCAGACCCTGAGTAACAAACAAACAGAGTTTGCCGCTACCTATACCGTGGGGCGTACCCACCTTATGGATGCCCTGCCGGTAACCGTCGGAGCAGAGTTGTCGGCCCAGATAAGTCAGTTGAAAGCGGCCAGAGAGGCGATTAACGAGAGCCTCAAGGGTATTTATAAGCTGGCCATAGGCGGCACCGCAGTCGGCTCGGGTAGTAATGCGCCGGATAGCTTTGGGGCCGATGTTGCTGCGGGTCTGGCGCAGCGTTATGGGTTGCCTTTCAGCCGTCATGAAAATCTTTATGCTGCGGTCTCCGGGGAGGATGATTCACTGCGTTTCAGTGCTGCACTGAAACAGCTAGCCGCAGCATTGCTTAAACTGGCCAATGATTTTCGCCTGCTGGGGAGCGGTCCCCGCTGCGGTCTGAATGAGTGGCAGTTGCCCGCTAATGAGCCCGGTAGCTCGATCATGCCGGGCAAGGTCAACCCAACCCAGTGTGAAGCGCTGAGCATGGTGTGCCTGCAGGTGTTCGGCAACGATCTGACCGTATCCATGGCGGCAAGTCAGGGGCAGTTGCAGCTGAACACCTGTCGCCCGGTGATTGTTCACAACCTGATGGAAAGCATCGAATTGTTGGCCGATGCGATGAACTCATTCGCGCGTAACTGTGTGGCGGGTCTGTCGCTGAATCAGCAGCAGATTGCATCGAATATGACCCATAACCTTTCAACCATCACCTTGCTGGCTCCACAGATAGGCTACGATGTCGCTTCCGCTATTGTTCATCAGGCACATATAAAAAACTGCTCACTGGGAGCTGCCGCCGAGGCGCTGGGTTATTACCCACAGTCAGATTTTGAAAAACTGATGAAAGATGTATTGGATCAGCAGTTAATGGGATAACCGCGCAGATGTTGAACGTTTGAACAGGGTTACAGGGGGGGATTACGGCCAGTGGTTTTCAGGCGATGCCGCCACAAGCACAGTGTCAAAACTCAGCAGTGTTAAGTCTTCGGGAAGTCTGTTTTTGATTCGGGTTTGGCTGGCAATATGACGGCCCAATATTTCATTTGAAAAGTTAATAAGGAGTATTGACCGGCAAAGTAATTCGTCCGATACTCCGCTCACTATGACATTACTTATCAACACCCTCGTATCCGCGACAGATTACCTCAATACATTGCGACGCCATGTATCGTATCCCTGTGTCTGTTTGGGTGTGGTGGTCCGACGACGATGATCGTCTGAGCCAGGAAGATACTCAAAGAGCCGCAGGTAACCCCTGCGGCTTTTTTTTTGTACAGGACGTACGGTATGCCGCGGGCGCATGGATGTGCAAGAGCGGTGATGCCCGAATTTTATTTTTTGAAGGAATACCCGAATGATTTCTCCATCTGCTAATGATGTTTTAGCGAAGCAAAACTACCTGATTCCGATTACCAAACGGCCTGAACTCTGTTTTCTGCGCGGAGAGGGGCACTATCTGTTCGATCAGGATGACAAAGCCTATCTGGACTGGGTTCAGGGGTGGGCCGTCAATACACTGGGCCACAGTCCACAGGTGATGCAGCAGGCGCTGATCAAACAGTCGGCACAGCTGATTAACCCCAGCCCGGCTTTTTTTAATCAGCCGATGCTGGAACTGGCTGAACTGTTGTGTGAGAACTCAAAATTTGATCAGGTGTTCTTCACCAACAGTGGTGCAGAAGCCAATGAAGGTGCGATTAAACTGGCCCGGAAATGGGGTCAGAAAAACAAAAGTGGTGCGTTTAAAATCATCACTTTCCAGCACAGTTTTCATGGCCGGACACTGGCCACCATGTCGGCCACCGGTAAAGAAGCGTTTGCGCCGCTGTTTGAGCCGAAAGTGAGTGGTTTTACCAAGGTACCCTATAATGATCTGGCAGCGACTGAAGCGGCAATTGATGGTCAGACAGTCGCGATTATGCTTGAACTGATTCAGGGTGAAGCGGGGGTTATTCCTGCCACTGCTGAGTTTGTTGCCGGACTGGATGCGCTGTGTAAACAGCATAATCTGCTACTGATTGTCGATGAGGTGCAAACCGGTATTGGCCGGACCGGCAGTCTGTTTGCCTATCAGCAATATCAGGCTGCCCCGCACATTATGACCCTGGGTAAAGGTCTGGGTGGGGGGGTGCCAATTGCGGCGATGGTGATCGACAAAGCGGTCAGCTGTTTTGATTATGGTGATCAGGGCGGCACCTACAACGGCAATCCGCTGATGTGTGCGGTATCAGCGGCCGTGTTGCAGCAAGTACTGGCTGAGGGCTTTCTGGCGCAGGTTAACCGGGTTAGCGATTATTTTTGCAGGCAGCTGGCCGTTCTGGCTAAAGAGTTTGGCCTGGGGACTACGCGGGGCAAAGGACTGTTACTGGCGATCAACACCGGCCAGCTGTCAGCCCCTCAGATTGTCGAGCTGGCCAGAGATGCCGGTCTGTTACTGAATGCGCCAAGGGAAGACTCTTTGCGGTTTATGCCCGCACTGACGCTCACCGAACAAGAGGTAGATCAGGGGATGGCTCTGCTGGCCGGTGTCTTAACAACGCTGACGGCTGCTGAACAATAATCGCTCTTATAGTGCGCTCTTTGTGGATAAAAAACCTGCGAAGGGCGCGGTAACAACAACGCTTCAGGGATATCCCTGAATTAAAAACTGTTTAATAACCCTGTGAATGTGGGGTGCCCAAACCGTCAGTTACTGATGTGCTCAAGCATCGCCCCAAACCCTTTGGACTGACATATGTATAAAACTCTTTTCGTGGTGGATGATGACGTTTCCCTGTCGGGTCTGCCGGCAAATACTCTGACATTTGAAACCTATCTGCGGGACTACCCCAAACTGGGTGAGCCCAAAATCCGCATCATTAACCTGTGTGATACCGAGCGTTATCTCAGTAAGGGCTATTACTGTTCTCTGCTGGCGGAAGCCCGGCAGCATCAGGTGCTACCCAGCGTTAAAGTGATCAACGCATTGCGCAGCCGGGGGAGTTCCGGTTTGTGGCTAAGCAGCGCTCTGCTGGCCGGGCTGGCTGAAGAGCCGGTCTCGGCAGACAGTCATATTATCTGTATGGGAATGGTTGAAGACCCGCGGTTGAAAAAAATTGCCAGTAAAGCGTTTCAGCAGTTCCCGGCGCCCCTGCTGGAGATGACGCTGAGTGCCAGTGAGTCGGGTATTGATATCCGCCTGATTCGCTGCTCATTGTCATCCCTGTCCACGGAACAGCTCAGTTTTGCCCTTGGCGTGATGGATGAATACGCCCGGATAAGCTGGCATAAGAAAGGCGCCGGTAAAAAATACCGCTGGGATCTGGCGATTCTGGTCGATCCGCAGGAAAAGGTGCCACCCAGTGATAAACGGGCGATCGGCCGGTTTGTTAAAGCGGCAGAAAAATTTGGCATCCGGGCACAAACCGTCACTGCGGATGAGCTAAACCATCTGAACCAGTTTGATGGCCTGTTTATTCGTGAAACCACAGCCATAGACCATCATACCTACCGTTTGGCGTGTGAGGCTGAAGAGAATGGTCTGGTGGTGCTGGATGACCCCAGCTCGATACTGCGTTGCTGTAATAAGGTCTATCTGCACGATGCGTTTAACTACAAGAAAGTTCCCAGTCTGAAAACTCAGGTGATCACCGAAGCCAGTGAGGGCACTCTGGACAGTATTGCCGCTGAGTTCGGTTTTCCGGTGGTGTTAAAGCTCCCGGAGGGATCGTTTTCAAAAGGTGTGTTTAAGGCAGAAAACCGGGAAGCGCTGAAAACCCTGCTGGATCAGTTGTTCCAGGAATCTGCACTACTGCTGGTTCAGGAATATATGTTTACCGACTACGACTGGCGGATCGGGGTGCTGAACGGGCGGACGATTTATGCCTGCCGCTACCATATGGCGCGCAACCACTGGCAGATCTATAACCATGGATCGAAGCGCAACTTTTCCGGTGGCTTTGACACCCTGGCGACCTTTGAGGTACCCCGGGTAGTGCTGGATGCTGCGTTAAAAGCGGCTGCGGTGGTGGGTGATGGTCTCTACGGTATTGATATCAAAGAGGTGGATAAATGTGCCTACGTGATAGAGGTCAATGATAACCCCAGTATCGACAGCGGTGTGGAAGATCTCTATCTGGGTGAAGAGCTGTATATGCAGATTATGTATGAGTTTCTGCGTCGCTTTGAGCTGCGGGGGCGATAGGCCATGATTCAGGATAACCGTTGATGAACGCCACACAGGAACACCAGGCCGTGACCTTTCGTCGGGCATCCGCCGATGATCTCGACACGCTGGAACAGATAGAAAATCGCTGTTTTGACGGTGATCGTCTGCACCGCCGCAGTCTGCGCAACTGGATAAAAGCACCCCATGGGGAATTTATAGTCGCGGTTCAGCAGGACAAGGTGGTGGGTTACGGGCTGGTCTGGTGTCATAAAGGCACCCGTCTGGCGCGGCTGTACTCTCTGGCGATTCTGCCAGAGATGCGCGGGTCCGGCACAGCAGCCCGACTGATGAGTGAGCTCGGGTCGGCCACCGCCGCCCGGGGTTATCTGTTTATGCGGCTGGAGGTGGCTAAATCCAATACTGCAGCGGTGGCGCTGTATCGCAGGAGTGGCTATCGGGTATTTGGTGAATACCATGATTATTATGAAGATCACTCCGATGCGTTACGGATGCAGAAAACCATCCGTTATCTGAGCATCGATAAGACCCAGCACCTGACCCCCTGGTATCAGCAAACCACCCCTTTTACCTGTGGCCCGGCTGCGCTGATGATGGCGATGGCCAGTCTCGATGAAACGCTGGTGGTGGATCAGAAGCAGGAGCTGGATATCTGGCGCGAAGCTACCACGATCTTTATGACCACCGGGCATGGCGGCTGCCATCCACTGGGGCTGGCACTGGCTGCCAGTCAGCGGGGATTTTCCGTTGACGTGCTGATTAACACCGAAGGCCCGCTGTTTGTCGAGGGCGTCCGTTCGGCCCATAAGAAAGAGGTGCTGGGGGTTGTGCATCAGCAGTTTGTGGAAAAAACCGGGCAGGATACGCATATACGTGTGGTGTATGCTGAGATCGGTCAGCAGCGCATCTCAGACTGGCTGCAGGAGGGATATGCGGTGATTATTTTGATCAGTACCTTCCGGCTGGATGGTAAGAAAGCCCCCCACTGGGTGGCGGTGACCGGGATTGATGAGCGTTGCTTCTATGTTCACGATCCCGATGCCGGGGATGATAGTCAGCTGGCGATCGACAACCAGTATCTGCCCATCACCCGTGAGGATTTTGATAAAATGTCCGCCTTCGGCAGTGGACGGCTGAGAACCGCACTGGCGATTAAAAAGCGCAGCAGATAGATAGATTCTCCCGGGGCATCCCGTGCGGTTGACATGCCACCGATCGGAACCTTTATACTGGCAGCGTTGCGTCAACTGTCGCGGGTGTACCTGGGTAGGGTAAAAGCGATTATTCCCTCTTCGCGGTTCTTTATTCTGATCCATACAGCAAACGGTTAGGCTATATTCTTACTGATTACGGGAATCCTGTTACGATGAAAAAAATCATATTATCCGCATGTCTGATGGCTGTGACGGCGCTTACGGCGCAACTGGTTGCTGCCCATGGTGGCGCCACCGGTATCGTTAAAGAGCGGATGGATCTGATGGAAGAGATGAAGGATTCTGTTAAGGCGGTGGCGGCTATCTTTAAAGGCCAGACCGGCTACAACGCAGACACCATTCGCCACGCCGCCGAAATCATTAAAATGCACTCAGGGGATGCCATGACGAAACTGTTCCCCGAAGGCAGCCTGTCAGGCCACTCTGAAGCTAAGCCACTGATCTGGGACGAGTGGCAGCGGTTTAAAAATCTGGCAGACCGACAGGTCAGACTGGCGGAAGGTCTGTACCGGGCCGCAGCTAATAAACAGAGTGATACCGGCCATATGATGGGCGGCTCCGGTGGCATGATGGGCTCAGATAGCATGATGGGGTCCGGCAGCATGATGGGTGGTTCTGAGCATATGATGGATGATCCGGAGCAACTGGCTCAGATGCCCGCCAGCATGGTGTTCCAGATGGTGACTGATAACTGTTCATCCTGCCACGAGCGCTATCGCGAAGAAGAGTGAGCCTGCTTATGAAGAAGCCCGGGTTGCTGCTTGTGTTGCTATTGGTGACAGCAGCAGGCGGCTGGTTCAGTCTGCCACTGCTGGCCACTTTTCCAGAACTGCAACTGACTACCGGCACGGGCAATGTCTCCAGGGGAGCCTATCTGGCCAGAGCCAGTGGTTGCATCGCGTGCCATACCGACAGCAAAGGCGCTGGTGCGGCACTGGCGGGTGGTGCACCGATGGAAACAGCGTTTGGTACCTTCTATCCACCCAACCTGACCCGGGATGTGGAAACGGGTATAGGTGGCTGGAATCTGGAGCAGTTTGCCACCGCATTGCGTCACGGGCGTTCACCGTCGGGCAAACCCTATTACCCGGCATTTCCCTACGAGTTTTATACCCGGCTCAGTGATCAGGATATTGCCGATCTCTGGGCTGCCTTTCAGACCGTACCGCCGGTCGCTCAGGACAGTCCAGAACATCAGCTGGAGTTTCCGTTTAATCTGCGCCGGGGCGTCTATCTGTGGCAATCACTGTATTTTGAGGCGCAGCGGTTTACGCCGCAGTCTGACAAAGATGAACGTTATAACCGGGGGAAGTTTCTGGTTGAGAGCGCAACCCATTGCGCCGCCTGCCACAGCCCGAGAAACCGGCTAGGGGCGCTGGATGACAGTGCACTCTATAGCGGTGGAGACGTAGCAGATGCAGACGATGGCAAGATTCCACCGATCACGGCAACGGCTTTAACCGAGGCCGGATGGAGCGAGGTGGATCTGGGGTACGCCCTGAAAACCGGGGTCAAAGCGGATGGCGATGTGTTCGGCGGCAGCATGGCGGAAGTGGTTCGTGAAGGCACTGCGTACCTGCAGCAACGGGATCTGAATGCGATCGCCTATTATCTGCTCAACAGGAGTGACAGGCCGGCTAAGCCCCTGTGAGGGCGTATTGCAGAGGAAGCTAAGCAAACGTCGAATCGTTTATCCGTTTTACTGATGACTACCCCTGAGCGCTGTGTAGCGCATGAGCATCAGAGTTGTGGGAAGCCCCCGTAGGGGATGTAGCATTATTTCATAAATGCACTCTAACTGTTTGAAAGTTTGGATAAATAGAGGCAGAGTGTGGATATAAGTTTTAGATTTCAGGGATGTAAATGGCTAAGAATTGGTCAGAATCTGAGATTGAGGCGGTTGTTCAAGACTACTTCAATATGCTCCGCCTTGAGTTAAGGGGCGAGCAATACAATAAAGCTGAGCATCGTCGTGCTCTTATTCAACAACTCAGCAATCGTACTCATGGTTCTGTTGAAATGAAGCATCAAAACATTAGTGCAGTGCTCATGTCGGAAGATATTCAGGGTATCGTAGGCTATAAACCCCTTGGGAATTATCAAGGTGCTTTATTTAATGAAGTCTTCAGTTATTTAGCTCGAAATCGTGATCTTTATGAGTTGTTTAAAAAAGATGCTGAAGCCCCTCCTACTATCCCATCCGTTAAGGACTTCTTGGCAGCCTATGAAGAAGCTCCTAAGCCTGTCGATATTAGTGCAAACTCTGTAGCTGAGCCCCAGGCTATTTATGTACCAGAGAAGGTTAATTTCTTAGAAATAGAAGCGAATAACATTGCATTGGGCGATGCAGGTGAACAGTTTGTTATGAATTTTGAAAGGGCGCGTCTTATTCGGGCGGGTAAAGAGTCATTGGCTGAAAGGGTAGAGCAGGTTTCTGTAACCCAAGGACCATCTGCAGGTTTCGATGTTCTGTCTTTTGAGGAAAATGGTTCAGACCGTTATATTGAAGCGAAGACAACCAAGAACGGTAAGAATACGCCATTTTATGTCACACCAAATGAGCTGCGTTTTTCACAAGCAAATGCCAAGCGTTACCACTTGTACCGTGTATTTAAATATCGAGCAGATCCCAAGTTATTTTCGTTACAGGGGAATTTAGAGGAACTATGTGATTTGCGGCCATCTGAGTATATGGCTAGAGTGGTGTGAATATTATTTTCAAATTGCGTTTTTATTTAAGCTGTTAATTTAAAAGGATTTATATGATTTCTGAATTAAAGGGAGTTACGATAAGGCAGAGTTTCATTTTTTTGTTTGTTTTTCTAGGATCGGTTTCTCCTGGAGCATTGATAATCTTTCATTTTGATCGTGATCTCTTTATTGACCTAGACTCTATCAAATTGATTATTTTGTCTTTAGCCATAACCTTACCTGTCGTTTTACTAAATTTGTTTGTAGCTTCGGTTCATTCAGATTCCTATGATCTGAAGGATAAGATGAATGATATAAATAAACAGAAAGCCGATGAGGACGAGGAAACGGATCTTAAGCAAGAGAGAGATCAGGTTCAATTAGTACAACTGATTGTTTCCTTTTGGCTTTCTGCCGTAATTTTATATTTCTCTCTAGGCTTGGCTTGCTGGAGTGGCGCTAGCGTAAAGCAATTTTTGATCTATGTGGTTGGTGGACAAGGCCTTGCGTATTTGATGACTTTTGGAGCATATCTTTCCAGTATGCGGAAGCGAAAAAAGATAGCTTCATTGGAAGGTAACAGCCTACCTAAGATGGAAGAGTAAATTACTCATAAGTTTGAAAAGCCTTACAGGCTATTTTTATGAAACTTTGCGAGTGTTCTTAGCGCGATTTATATAACCGCCCAGAATTCTCCGGGCGGCTCTGTTCTCCAGCTACTTCTTCAACTTATCTATATTCAGCATTTTCATCAGGAACTTCTCGAAAATCGGTTCGCTAACGCCGCTGCGGATCTTGTGTAAAAAGTATTTTTCAAAGCCGACTTTGGCCAGATGCACCCATTTGCCGGATCGCATCCAGTTGACGTTGCGCGGTGGAATCTGTGGCATCGCGACAAAGGCAATCCCCGTGTCGCCCATGTCGGCCAGACATACCGCATTCCAGGTGGCTTCGCTTTCCGGTTCCTGGTTGTCCAGCACCGCACGGATATTGTGGGCGGTGGCGGTCACCATACTCTCGATCATAAAGCCGGTTTTCGGCACGCCGGTTGGCACCGGGGTGGGTTTTTTCGGGGCGATGGCCACCGCTACACCGATACCCCAGATATTTGGATAGGCGGGATTGCGCTGATGTTTATCGATGACAATAAATCCGCGGGGGTTCACCAGCCCCTCGATATCGCGCACTGCATCGATACCGGTAAATGCAGGTAGCATCATGGAATAGCCGAACGGCAGCGCGTGGCGCTGTTTCTCTTCGCCCAGTTCATCGCATTCAATAACATGCATCAGGCCATCTTCGACCCGGTCGATCTTCGCATTACAGATCCAGTTGATATGATGTTTGCGCAACTCGCTTTCCAGCATGGTTTTGCTGTCACCGACACCGTCGAGGCCCAGATGACCGATATAGGGTTCCGAGGTGACGAAGGTCATCGGTACCTGATCACGGATTTTGCGCTTGCGCAGGTCTGAATCCATAACGAAGGCGGTTTCATAGGCGGGCCCGAAACAGCTGGCCCCCTGAACAGCGCCAACCACGATCGGCGCGGGTTGCTCCGTTAAGGCCTGCCATTTATCGCAGGCCACCTCGGCATGATCAATGTGACAGACCGAACTGGTAAAGCCTTCCGGGCCGAGCCCCTCTATCTCATCGAAAGCCAGCTTGGGGCCGGTGGCGATAATCAGGTGATCATAAATAAGCTTTGTGCCGTCTGCCAGCTCCAGCTCGTTGGTTTCTGGGTGTACACGTTTAGCTGCGCAGACAACCAGCTCGACGCCTTTTTTTGCCATAGGAGGGCCAAGAGGGACGGTAATATCGGCGCGCTTGCGCCAGTCGACAGCAACCCAGGGATTGGAGGGGACGAAGTGATAGTAATCCTTATCACTGACGATCGTGACTGTATCGTCTGGCCCGGCCAGGTCCTTCATTTCGTAGGCCATCGGAACACCGCCAAGACCGGCACCGAGGATGATGATATGCGCCATGCTCTTCCTCCAGAGATTCCTCTCTATTTAAGTATTATATTTATTAGATTTATCTAATATAAGTTCAAAATATAGCCAGAGTCAATGCACTCATTGTAAACATTGGTCTAAGAAGAGAGGTCGGAGTGGGTTCAGAGCTGGCAGCCGCTGATGTTTGAGGTCTGAGGCCTTACCTTAACTAAGCAGGTTTGACAGAAGGTCTGACGGAACAGCGGCGCTTCTGATGGCTCCCCGTCTCACTGCGACTTTCTGTATTATCAGCAGGTTAGAGTTTATATATGCGTAATCTTTATATCTGGCGTTAAATATCGATTATTATCTATATCTGTGATCGTTTACAGTGCTTATCTCTTTATAACAAGAAGATCGGAAGGTGTAAGCGATGCAGTATTATGTGGATGGTTTTCGTGGGGGTGATCCCGATATCAAAAACGCGACAGCGACGCGTCGTGACCGTAGCGAGTTTGCGCCGTTACCGGAAAAGGTCGACGTTTTAATCGCCGGTTGCGGACCGACGGGTCTGTGTCTGGCGGCGCAGCTGTCCCGGTTCCCTGAGATTGACACTATGATCGTGGACCCGGCTCCGGGGCCACTGGAAAAGGGTAAAGCTGACGGCATCAACACCCGCACAATGGAAATGTTTCAGGCGTTCGGCTTCGCCGATAAGGTTAAGCGCGAAAGTTATTGGGTAAACCAGACCAATTTCTGGATGCCCGATCCGGAGAATCCGGCGCACATAAAACGCATCGGCCGGGTGCAGGATGTGGCTGATGACTCTTCCGAGATGCCGCATATCCTGATTAACCAGGCGCGGGTGCATGAGCTGTTCCTTGAGGTGATGGGCAACTCGCCGACCCGGCTGGAACCTGACTATAGCTGGTCTGTGATTGATGTTGCGGTGGACACGACAACCGATGATTACCCGGTGACGGTGACGCTGGAAAACACCGGTATCAATGCCGGTGAAACCAAAACTGTCCGGGCTAACTATGTGGTCGGCTGCGATGGCGCACGCTCCAATGTGCGCAGGGCGATCGGTGGCGAACTGCATGGTGATGCGGCCCATCAGGCCTGGGGGGTCATGGATATTCTGGCGAATTCAGATTTCCCGGATGTGCGTCAGAAATGCCTGATCACCTCTGCCCATGAGGGTAATGTGCTGATCCTGCCGCGGGAGGGGGGCTATCTGTTCCGCATGTATGTGGAGCTGGATAAACTCAACCCTGATGAGCGGGTCGCTAGCCGCAACTTTACAGTCGATGATCTGATCGCCGGGGCTAACCGCATCATGCAACCTTACAGCATCGATGTTAAAGAGGTGGCCTGGTGGTCGATCTATGAGATTGGTCACCGCATGACCGACCGGTTCGACGATGTGCCGGAAGGGGAATCTGCCAGCCGTAATCCCCGTGTATTCACCGCCGGTGATGCCTGCCATACCCACAGCCCGAAGGCGGGACAGGGAATGAATGTGTCGATGCAGGATACCTTTAACCTTGGCTGGAAACTGGTGCATGTCCTTCAGGGGCGTTCTGCGCCGGACCTGTTGCGCAGTTACTCTGCCGAGCGCTGGGCTGAGGCCAAACGCCTGGTGGATACCGATCACGAATGGGCGCGTATTATGTCGGCCCCGGCGGGTGAATCTGAGCTCGACCGTGGTGATGAGCCACGTTTTATGCGTCAGTTCAAAGAGAACCTGGAGTTTACCGGTGGGCTGGCGGTGCAGTACGGTGAATCCGCACTGGTTGGCACGGCCGATTATCAGGTACTGGCCAGTGGCGAAGAGATCGGCCGCCGCTTCCATTCGGCCCCGGTGGTGCGGTTAGCCGATGCCAAACAGATGCAGTTGGGTCATGTGGCCGAGGCGGATACCCGTTGGCGCATCTATGCCTTTGCCGGTCAGCAGGACCGTTCGGCCCCCGGTTCGGCGATTCATAAACTGGCCGACTGGCTGCAGAACGATCCAGATTCCCCGGTGATGAAGTTCACCGGCAGGGATGAGGATATCGATGGCCTGATCGATCTGCGTGCGGTGTTCCAGCAAACCTTCGACGCCCTTGCCTACGAGGATATGCCAGCGCTGCTTTGCCCGACCAAAGGCCGGCTCGGTCTTCAGGATCATGAGAAAGTCTTCTGTGTCGATCACAAGGGACTGGGCGATATCTACGATATGCGCGGTATCAACCGTGAACAGGGCTGTATGATTGTTGTACGACCCGATCAGTATATTGCCCAGGTTCTGCCGCTGGATGGCTATCAGCAACTGGCCGCCTTGTTTGACGGGATCTACCGGCCTGCGGCTAAATAATTACACGCGCAATTAGCTAAGTGTTAAACAGGTGCCGGAGCGATCCGGTGCCTGTTTTTTTTAGGTTATTAACCCCCGAATTTTAATCTTCTGTGCCTTTCTGATAGCTTTTATGCTGCCATCAGCGTTCACAAGAACACACACTGAATATTGATCGTCTACATTTTTCGCGTTTTTTGTTTCGTTTCAGCTTTATTTCAGTTTGGGTCTTTACAGTAGCTAACATCAGACAGCGATGACTCGTTGCAGCAGTAACTAAACATAAAGCTATCGATTTAATTTGGAGCAATAAAAATGAACAAAGCAAGCTTAGCGACAGCACTACTTCTTGGCGCGTCAACTGCACTTTTAAGCACGGGCACCGTTGCCGGCCCCAGCAGTCAATTGAAGGTTTCTGAAACAGCGTCTGCTGAAGTTCAGGCTAAACTTAACAGTTGGTTAGCGGGTGAGACAATTAGCGGTCGTAAAGATAAGTGCTTTGGTATTGCACTCGCCGGTGAGAATAATTGTGCAGCAGGTGCCGGTACTAGCTGTGAAGGTACCTCTACTACAGATTTTCAGACGAATGCCTGGGCCTATGCGCCTAAAGGCACTTGTGAATCAATCGTGACACCAAATGGAATGGGTTCTCTTGAAGGTTCATGAATGCTCCTCGCCCCGGCAGTCTTTGATTGCGGGGGCGCATTTAGGTGCTGGCCTGGGGTTAAAGGCTGAACACCTGGATGATATTTTGACGTTACCTGTGGGAGAAGAAACTTGCACGGGTAATAGTCTGTGGTTTGAAGTTCATACAGAGAATTACTTTGTTGCGGGCGGCCCCCGGCTAAATTATCTCCGGTCAATCCGTGAGAGCTATGACCTGAGCTTTCATGGCGTCGGGGGATCACTAGGCTATGATCATCAGTCTATGCCTGAGCATATTCAACAGGTAAAAGCGTTAATCAATGAGTTTCAGCCAACGCTGATATCCGAGCATGCGGTCTGGTCTCGCTCTGGCGGTGCATATTTTGCCGACCTGATGCCCTTACCCAGAACCCAGGACGCACTGCAGTCGTTAGTGGAAGGGATTGACCGTTATCAGTCAGGCATAGGCCGGCGTATTTTAATTGAAAACCCGAGTAACTATCTGGATTTCACCAGCGAGATGGATGAACCTCAGTTTTTAGTCGAAGCTGCACAGCGCAGTGGTTGTGGTTTATTAATCGATATCAACAATTTATATATCAGTAGTAAAAACACCGGTATCGATGCAGCACAGTATTTGTCGCAGATTCCTGCTGAGCTGGTTGGCGAGATTCATATGGCAGGGCATGACCCTGACCCGAAATTAGGCCAGGCG
The DNA here is from genome assembly GCA_024397875.1 of Amphritea atlantica. Classification (NCBI taxonomy): domain Bacteria; kingdom Pseudomonadati; phylum Pseudomonadota; class Gammaproteobacteria; order Oceanospirillales; family Oceanospirillaceae; genus Amphritea; species Amphritea atlantica. The sequence continues at coordinate 3,780,498 of CP073344.1, read as the reverse complement.
TTATTAATTGATAGTCATGCCGCAGACATTGATGGGCCGGTATGGGCTTTGTTGGAGCATGCGTTGTCTCTGTTTGGGCATCGGCCGGTATTAATCGAGCGGGATGCTAATATACCGCCGTTTGCTGAGTTGATGAGTGAGCGGCAAACGGCACAGGGCTATTTAGATCAGTGCAGAAGTCATACCGCTTTGGCTAATGGCTTTCAAAAGGAGGCTCGCTGATGGCGTTGAGTCCTTACATTGATGCATTTGCAGATTACCTGCGTACCGGTGATGCCAGTGGTATGAACGACTTTTGCCTTAATCCTGAGCATACGAAACGATTGTCTGTGTATCGAAATGGTTTTTATAAAGGCTGTGTTGATGCGCTAGCCGCGAACTTTCCTATGTGCGAAAAGTTTGTTGGGAGCGAAACTTTCAAACGTATCGCCTGTGTTTATGTCGATCATTTTCCGCCTGAACAAGGGACGCTGGTGGGCTATGGGCACAACTTTCCTGGCTTTCTCAGTGACTTTATTGCGGAGTTAGAAACACAGCCCGAGACGGTAAAGCTATCCCCGGCTTTGGTCGACTTAGCGCGTCTGGATTACGCATGGTTAATGAGTCTGATGAGTGCAGACGCGACGCAGACGCTGACAGCAGAAAAGATCTCATGGCTGGTGGAAGAGGGACATGATTTTACTCAAGCCGTGGTGAAATTAAACGCCAGTGTTGCGCTTCTTCGAGTCAATCCCGGTACTTTGAATCAATGGATCGGATTAAAAACTAACGCAAGTGTAGCGGAGTCGATAGAGAACAGTACTGTTGAGGGAGAATTCAATAGCATCAGTGAGTTAATGCGGGAAGATAGCGTTTTAGCTGTTGATACTGTGATGTTTTGGCGTGTACAGGATGCCGTTCAGGCACGCTCGCTTTCCGCGCCTGAAATAGCGCTTATGGCAACGTTACAGGGAAAGGGCGGCGTACTTGAGAGGGCCTTTGATGCCGCTTTAGCTTTAGATCCTGGTTTTGAGGTCAGTGATGTTTTCTCAGCCTGCCTGCAAAATGAAATATTAGAAATTGATATGGCTAAATACAATTATAAGCACTAGGGAATACATATGGGTATGGTCGGAAAACTACGTGAACTTTACGTACAACTGGGCGTGCAGTTGTCACGATTTTTAGAGCCTCTGGCACTGTTCTTTCTCCGTTTTATGGTGGCTAAAGTCTTCCTGGATTCCGGGCTGAGTAAGTGGGACGGCTTTTTAACGTTTAATGTCGAGAAGTATGATCTGTTCATGTATGAATTCTTCTGCCCGGATCCGGTTAGACCCGGTGCATTACAGCTGTGTAACCCTGAAACACTTGAGTATGTTGAAGGCTCATTTGTAGTGAAAATGATTGAGTTACTGGCCGTGTTTGCGGGTATAACGGAAGTTGTGTTGCCAGTCTTACTCATTATTGGTTTGTTTTCTCGCTTTGCCGCGTTCGGTCTGCTGGGCATGACAATGTTTATTCAACTGGCGGTATTCCCAACATGGGATCACTGGATTAATCCCGCATCCTGGTGGGCCGTTTCCCTGCTTGTTATTGTTGCGCGTGGCCCGGGAGTTCTGTCAATAGATCGATTGCTTGGTTTAGAGGCGAAACCTTTTGTCGCTAAGTAATAGCGGGGATTCATACCAGAAGTGCGACACTTTTTGTTAAAGGGAGAGCGCTGGTTAACTGCCGACAGCAGTACGCTTCTTCCCGCAGTTTTTCAAAACTACCAATGAATGCGTCCAGGTTCGCCTCTGCGCTGGTGGATAGAATTACATGTAGCTCAAAAAGATTAACTGCAAACTTACCTGGATACAGCCCTTTTTCTTTGCATTTTTGGGGGGCGGCTACTGAATTTAAATAATAATTATTTGATTTTTATGGGTATTATTATGTGGTTATTTTTATGGGCCCCCTGTAAGGCCCCTGTTTTGATGTAGTAAAATAAGCTCAAATAGATTCGCTTATTTCGATGTAGGTATCTATATCTAGAATGATTAAGTTAACTCATCGACAAAAGTATCGATAGCATTCAGAACTTCATGAAAGTCGGTATACGGATTGTGTTCATATCGTTGTGCGTTTACTGGTGCTGCCGCAAGTGTAGCCTTGTTCAAGCGGTCGGCATTTTGCCTTGCAGTCTCAACAAGTGGCATAAGTATCGAGACTATATCAGCAGATGCTTTATCGTAATTTTGAATGCCGCGATTTCTTAGTTCTTGTTTAAGAGGGCTGTTGGCTAGCAAGTCTTCAAAGTTGCTATAAGGTCTGGCACTGTACATGAAATGAAGCAACACCCATTGCTCGATGCAAACACTTGAAATAGTAACATTGATATTATGTTGTTTTGCGCAATCTAACGCTTCAGGATGGAGCCTGTAGGCACCATCATTTTCGTCTTCTCTATCATATGCGACCCAATAGTCATCCGTTGAGATGTGGTCACTTGTTTGTTTATCTGAGACTACTCTGTTGATTATTGACTTCGGAGTTGTTTCTTTAATGTTTTGAACGTCAATAAATTCAATCAAACGGCAGTCCGCATGCTTCAATTGAATATAAGCATTGAGATAAAGAATTTCTGTTTTGCTGCCTTCACAATATATCCATAACTTTGAGTTTACACGTTTAACTTTTTTTCCTTTCTTCCTTGGCTTAGGCATTGGATGTATTTTTCTCCATAACTGAGCTGATGCTATCAATAATGTCTTTAAAATTGATACTCGGTATACCGCCTAATCTTCCTTCGTCATACCACTTCTCAAACGGACTTGAGTCTCTTAATGAACTATCAAATTGGTCAAGTGATACATAAGTAGTTTTTCCACCGACCTTCTCAGCCAACCAAATTTGATCTTTACGCATACTCTTAGATTTCATAGTGGTCAGGCTATGAGTGGTATAAATAAGTTGAGCATTATTTTGGTTTGTTCGCTTGTCATTGAAAAGCTTAATTATTAGTTCGACTACATGAGGATGAAAGCTAGTCTCCAATTCATCGCAGAACAGCACAGAACCTTTTTGAAGGGTAAAAAGAATGACAGGCAGAGAGTTTAGCAGCCTCTTTGTACCTAATGATTCAAGCCCAGGTTCAAACTCAATAAGCTCCCCGTTCTCAGATTTATGCATAAACACAATTTCTGACTTTAGGGTTTCAATCATGTGCTTGCGGTATTCATCAGGAACTTCCTCTAATATCTCAAGCTGATCTGGAGAGAGCTCTTTGCTGCGAAATTCAAAATCTGCAATACCGAGATCAGTATTTCGAATAAGGCACTTCATAGCAGACAATGATTCTGGGTCGTCTTTCCAAAAGTTAAACATGAATTCGTTAGTACGGAAGATGAAGTCCCACTGCTTTCGGAAATAGTTATATATCGCTCTCAGAAATGCAGGAGAATCTGCTCTTTTTCCAGCTACCGCTAAGTAAGAGTTGCAAGAAAAGTAAGGTACTCGTTTTTTGCCTCCCTTGAAGTAGGTTCCAAAAGAAATTCCTTCATCTGTTTCCCAGTTATCTGGGTTCGTTCTTTCAAAAATCTTTGCGGGTTTTCCTTTTGGATAGAAGAAAAGAGACTCGTAAGTTATTTCATATTGGTTGTACTGGATTTTATAGCTATGGCGGATATCTGCTAGCCAAAACTCAACTTCAAGACTGGTAGGTGCTTTCCTTGTATGAGGGCATAGAAGGTATGGCTCATATGGAGGTATCTCATCACCCCCTTCGAGCTGACTACTTTTCGTTGTCATGTATTGCAGAGCTTTAAATGCATGAAGTAGGTTAGACTTCCCGCTAGCATTTGCTCCTAATATTCCAGCAGTCTTTAATGTTCCGATCTTGCCATCAACAAACGATATGTTATCGGAATGTTTGCTGTTATCAGGTAAGGCGCCTTCTGCAAACATGCTGAACGTTTGTTCTTCTTTGATGGAAAGATGATTCTCTACAGTCAAATCAATAATCATGGCGGAGTCTCGTTTACTTCTATGTTTCGTCAAAAAGTGACGAATTCGGCATTAATATAGCACCTAACAATCCCTATAAATAGAAATAACTGCCTATAGATGACAATTTGAGGAGATTTCTTGAAAGAATTTGGGGCTTCGTGAGGATGATAGTTGTTATCATCAAACGGTTAAGAATTTTGTTTTCTTAGCTGCTTGCCTTGGGAGGGGGTTTTTAATTGCTCGAGGCTTGAGCTAGTTGTTACTATAATTTGGTGAACCCGTCTGCTACTTGCAAATGGGTGTCGTAAATTGCGACACCCATTGAAGGGCTCTTTCTGTCTTACGGTATGCTTTTGGACCCTGCCACATGATAGGTGGCTGTAGAAGCCTGTCCTTTTGATCGGTCAGGAGTTAAAACACTAAGCTTGATTAATGTCCATCAGCTCGCTCAATTCGACACTTTCAATAGTGGGGTAAGCGGCACACCACTCAGACAGTTCCTGTCTCTGGCCCTCTGATGGGGACTCGTAGCGTTGCTGAGAGAGTACATGTCCCTGAATTCCGTCAGGATCAGAGTAGCCAAAGTAGGTCAGACCCTGCTTTTCAAGTTGGTCAACAAAACTACCAATGAATGCGTCCAGATCACTCTCTGCGCTGGTGGATAGCTTTACATGTATCTCAAAGAGATTAACTGCAAATTCACCCAGGTACAGTTTTTTGCGCAGGCGGCGGTTGTGCTTCTGTCGTACTTCCATGATGGATCATCCTTATCAGATTGTATTTGTGTGGTAGAGGTGGGGTTTGTGGAAAATTTTTTAGCTTAGGAGCTTATCTATACAGCTTAACTAACAAAAAAGGCCGCCCAGAGGGCAGCCCTTTTTTTGCATTTGGTGGAGGTGGCGGGTGACGAACCCGTGTAGCTAACTAATTGTTTTCCTTGATTTGATCAAGGCTGATGGTTAAATAATGGCACACTTGAGTGGCACAAATCAAGATATCTTCGATACGTGAATGATTGTTTCAGCGTGATCGATATTGGGACAATTATTTTTCATAAAAGCGTGCCTAAATTGATGTTTGCCCAAGGTAGGAGTCGTATTGGTTCGGTAGTGGTTTAAGGCTTCGAATCAAGAGTTTAGAGTATGCTTAAATGAGGGGCCTCTGGGCTCTTCTTTCAGGGCCGGGTGGTCGGTTTCTCTGACTAAGCCAAGTATTCCCGCTAAAAAGTGCATTCATCAACAGGTTTCGTGTCTTTCAGCGTGCTGTCATTGGAGTTATGTTAGGTTCGTCGAAGCGTTATTGAAGAAAAATAGATCGTTTCTTCCCCCCCCCCTCAGGTGTCCCCATAAATGAAGTGTAGGACTCACTATTGATGCAATTTGTTTGTTGAAGAAGCAGTAAGAATTTTTGCAAACTTACGTTGTCCAAGTGTCCGTACACTACTCTAAACTAATTTCGTTAGTTCGATGCTAATAACTCTTTGTATTAAAAGGGCTTATGAACCGTGGGTTCATTTTTTATTGCTTCATTTTTGTGTATGCTAATGAGTGTTGCATTCGATTGATGTGAGGTCATAAATGAATTATGAGCTGGAAAAACTGATTGTTAAGCGCTTCCCGTTTATGGATCGGAAATGCTACCCAAACACCGATTTTGGCTATGGCGGCTTCGATATCCCAGACGGTTGGTTCCCGCTGATTGTTCAGTTTGCTAAAGAGCTTGATGAGATAAAGCCATCAGATTTGGTTCTTTTTCAGGTCAAAGAAAAGTTCAATCAGCTGATCATTTGTGCTGAATGCTCAGGCCCAGAAAAAGATCTTTTAGCGCTAGATGCACTCGAAGAAAATATTGAAAAGCTTTCCTTCAGTCTCTGTGGGGGTTGTGGGGAATTCTTGATGCCATCACATGTGTGTCATCCACGTAGTCAAAATGAAGACGCTTTGATCGAGTGGGCTGCTTTGTATCTTGAAGATACAAATATCGCTTAATAGCGGGATTAATGGTTTTAACGATGAATATCCTCTTTCTGTGCACTGCTAATTTACAACGATCGCGTACTGCGGAAGATCTTTTTCGTCCCCAGTTTAAACAGCATGTTTTCCGCTCTGCGGGTTTGAGTGAGAAAGAGTGCACTCGTAACGGCTCTGCATTGTGTACTGAAGCATTGTTGAAGTGGGCTGATACGATTTATGTGTTTGAACCGATGCATCTTGAACGTATTCGTCAACATACAGGAGAGCTCTATATGAAAAAGATCCAGTGTTTGCATATCGAAGACATCTACCAGTATATGCAGCCAAAGCTAATCAGCGAATTGAAGCCACTTTCCCAACATTTCAAGTCCCGGCGATCTTATTATGCATAGTTACCTTTACCTTATGGATATATTGAAAAACGGGCATGAATTTGATGCTGGGTGGCATCATGATTCCATTGATAGGGCACATGAAGAGATTCATGGGCTTGAACTGAAAAAAGATGTCTGTAGCGTCGAAAATTGGGTGTGGGTTGATATTGATGTGACAGAAGAAAAGTGGTCGCAAGTGATAAGGGGAGACCAAAACTGCTTACTACCCGCTTTTTTATTTTCAAGTAGTGTGATTCATGATGAGGCCGGGCGGTTTATAAAAGGTAGTTATGTACGTACCTCATTACTCCAAGCCTTTCACGAAGGTTACATTTTTGAGACTAAGAACACTGTGTACTGTTTAATCGGTACGGGGAAGAGATGTTCGGTTTCTCTTAAGGAAGCGGACTATATTTTTCATTTAGGTAGCTTAGAGTATATGTAAGAAGAGCATTCCGTCGAAAATTGGGTGTGGATGGATTGATATTGATGTGACTGAAGAAAAATGGTCGCAAGTGATAAACGGAGTCAAAAGCTCCTGACGAAAGATGGGATGCAAAGTGCCGTATGTAATCACTCCCATCTTATCTTCTGATAATTTTTCAGGAAAATAATAATCAGTCTTCACCATATAGCTCCTCTATCTCGTTAAATCGTGGCAATACAATCTTTTTAGGTGAGATATCCAATTCAAAGTCGAGCGCGTAAAGATAATTTTCAAAGATCCGCAGTGAACCATTAAACCGACCATTTTCAATCTTTGAGATGATTGCCTGATCTAGACCAGATAAATCTGACATATGCTTTTGTGTGAGCCCTTTCTGCTTTCGGGCCTCTGAAAGCTGTTTCCCTATTGCCTTTCTGCCTTGCATAATTATGACCATATAAACATATATATGCTTATTATTGGAAATTATGACTATATAGTCAATATGTGATAGCTAATGACACCTGAAATTTGCACCCCAGATACAATCGGCTTGCTTACTACCCGCTTTTTTATTTTCAAGTAGTGTGATTCATGATGAGGCCGGGTGGTTTATAAAAGGCAGTTATGTACGTATGTTGTTACTCCAAACCTTTCACGATGGTTACATTTTTGAGACTAAGAACCGCGGATAATGTGTATTTCAGCTAGCTCCCTCTTTCTAAAATCGGCACCTAGGGGGGGGGCAAAACTAACAGATGCTTTAGAGTCGCAGCCCATTCATATTCTTCTATCGCTTGGACTTGGCTTGTCTGCCAGAGTAGTGTTGTTGGATCTGCTGGCTAAGGCCATTGAATGTGAATGTTTCTTTTGGTTTCTTTTCACTGAGTCGATGCGTATTTTTACGCTTCACATCGTTAACAAAATCTTGGCTTGGTTTGAGGTAATCGCGAGAACTGCGGTAGCTTCTTGCGTTGCCGTATATTTTTACGCTCTCAGTCGACTGATGCCCCATAATCACGGCAATGGCATTAGGGTCTATATTACTCGCTTTGAGATCTGACCCTAGCTGGTGTCGCCATGTATAAAGTGATGGCCGAGTCTTACGCTTAGGCCAAAGGCGTTGCGTCAGTACATCAAGCCGCCTTTGAACATAACGAATAGGGTTAGTGTAGGGGGCCGAGACTAGCATCTCGTGACTCATTATAAGACCGTTAAATAGCGCGGTGTCTTCGATTTCTATAATGCGATCAAGACCTCGTTTACCATCGCTGGTTTGTTTAGCTGAAGGGATCATAATTGAGTGACCGTTCAGAAAAACAAGGTCGATTAATTCAGCAGGTCGACAACCTAGATGGCTAATCAGTGTGATCGCCGCAAATACTGTCGCTTCCTCGTTCTTAAACAGATAATCCATCAACAGTGTTTCGTCAGTCAGGTTGATCGCTTTTTGTCTGTGTTGTTTCGGCTTTATCTGATCGCGATTGCTAGGGTGTGAAGTGACGGGGTTTTTGGTCGCTCGTATAGTGTCAGCGGCCTTATAGGCACCGGCATCCATCGCCGCTAATACTAGTGCTGACCGTAATCGACGCCAATAATCCGGCCGATAGTTCTGGGCGCATTCCTTAAGCGCATCAGACACTTTTTTTGCTGTTGGTGTGTCGATGCCGTTCTTTTTGTAGAAATGTTTTGCAAGCTTTCTATACTCGGATTTTGTTTGTTCATTCATCTCTATCATCCTTGGTAACTAATTGATTTTAATAGCTCTTCCATGAGTCGGTATCAGGAGTATAGACTGGAATTTTTTTGATGCGGCTTTTTTCGTAAAATTGATGATGTGATGGGGACGTTGTGTACCTTATCTTAAAATAGATCAGCAATATCTACGTTCAATGCCTGGGCTAGGGCAAGTGCTTCGTAATCACTGACTTTTCTCACTTTGGCTTCAATCTTCGCTAAAGTTCCTCGGCTTATATCCCATCCAGATACATTGCAGCGTGCAGCGAGGTCATCCTGTGTCAAATCTTGTTGATCTCTGATCTTTCGTACATTAGGGCCGATAATGTTCATTTTATTGCTCCGATTGCGGAGCTTGATTGTCGCAGTAATTATTGCTTTAATTGCTCCGTTATCGGAGCAATTTAGGGTGAAGTCATTGAGTACTAGGCAGTTAAAACTGATCGATCAGATTAACGAACTGACACTTCTGAGGGCTTTTGGCCCTGAAAACTTGTGCCTAACACTACATGAACTGCGACACAGGAATATTTCTCCCTTTGTGCGGCGTATTGATGCACTCGTCGATCAAGGGGTCAAACTGGGTATTGTTCATTATAAAGATGCAATGTACGAAGAGCGTCGTTGGCGGGACGAAGATTGCACTGTCACATTGGTTAAGCGAATTGATGCGTCATATACGCAGGATCTTACGGAGAAAATAAAAAAAGCCAAGTTACCGGCTAAAAATAGGGTTTGTGCTGAACTATATGGGCTTTATTGTGATGCCATGTCTGCTGAGCTTGATCATGTTGCAAAAGAAGTTTGCAGAATACTCGGCGATACTCGATATTCATCGAGTAACTCTATCAGGCGTTGTGAAAACTACCAAGGGCTAACGTTACAGGAAATGACCGGGTTTATGAGCCTGGCTGTTAAATTAAGCAAAGGTACACACGGTTCTAAGGAAATATATACTCTTCTTGCCTTAACAAATGAACTGATGAATTTAGGTGATCGATATCAGTTTAAGCTACCGGCACTGTCAGACATAAAAAAATCAAATTATATTCAAAATCAAATATTCTTAGATGACTATCTGTATAAAGGCGAGTGGAGACTTGACCAACCGTTGTTCTTACCATTATTCGAATACAAGACTTTCCGTGGGGCAAAGTCATGAAAGAATCACTGGAAAAAGCGTTAGCTAGGCGTTTCCATATTTATGTGCAGAACCCCAATAATGAAGTCCCTTTTACGATCTTTAGATTTGAGTGTGGCCCCGGCTGGGTGCCTTTGCTAATCGAATTTGCACAAACTGCGGAACGCCTGGATGTGTACGATGTTCAGATCGGCCAGATCAAAGAGAAGTGGGATGCCTTGAGAATTTACTTTACGGCGGCGGGTTTAGATCAGGATGCTTTAGAAGATATCGCGTTGGATTTACCCTCATTAATTAAATAAAAACCCCATCCATCCTCTCGGGGCGAGTTTAAGATAAAGAGAAACCATCTGTATCCCGAGAGTAAAAAACTGCAACTAGCTGGGTCCGGTTGGTAACTTTAAGCTTACAAAATATATTGCGAAAATGAGATTTTACAGTATTTTTACTAACTCCCAAGCAATGCCCAATTTGATCATTGTTCATGCCTTTTAATAAATAGCTCAATATCATTTTTTGCCTGTCGGTAAGGTTATTAATTCTATCAAAAACCATCTTCCTTGCATTATTTATAATAGCCTGGCTCTCTATTAAAGGCCAACAACAACCACCATCGAGTACTGTCTGTATATCATTATTCAAGTCAAATAATGTATCTTTTTTCAAAGCAATATTTTTGACTCCAATGAAATTCGCCTGTTCAACTACATGAGACGTTAACTGATTACACAACAATATAACTTTCTTCGAGTTATTAGATATAAAATTTTTAATAGAGTAGTTATGATCAAGTATCCCAGTATCTACAATAATTAGATCTAGATCCGAGTGTCGTTCAAATTCAGATAAAATAGCAGAAGAATTATCGGCTTCAAATAGAATGAAACTGTTTTGATATGTCTCAATAATTATTTTTACACCTTGCCTGTATAGTGGTGATTTGTCCGCTACAAGTATCTTTTTTGAGGTGTTGTATATAGGCTCCTTCAATATCATTACCAATCTTATATCTATGAGAACTAACTGTAAAAATTCTGTGAATTAAAAATAACCTGAGAATGAATGGTTGATAATTTAACAAATATTACAATAAAACCTTTTTTAAACCTTATTACCATATCATCCTCAATTCTTTCCTCGTTAAAAAATCATCAATCCGTGGAGGTGCGAACAACATTATCAGTCGATTAAGAATCGCCCATGCTGTCTGAAGTATCTACATGAAGCAAGGACTTAATTATCAGCTTCTCTACTTCCGGAATGATTCAATAAAGTATGTTGGTTAGTCATACATGGCCATAGCTGAACTTTGTAGTAACTCAGACCAGATATTTATATTTAACTTATCTAATATCCTGCCACTTTACCGGTGTTCCGATTAGGGATTCTGTGATTAAGTCCTGCTTATTGAGCGGTATCTCTAATCTATGTTAACCCACATGTTTATTCTTTAAATTAGTAAAATGATTGCGCTCTATCTTGCATATCCTTAAAGGTTGCCGGCAAAGTATAGAGCGCGCCGTGCTGACTATATGCTTGTGCCATTGCTGCAAATTCTGACAGACCAATAGAGTCAATAAATCGTAATGCACCCCCACGGAAACGTGGAAAGCCAAGTCCCAGAATCAACCCCATATCCACTTCCGCTGGGGTCTCTACAATGCCATCCGCTAGACAGCGGACAGCTTCCAGGCACATAGGAACCATCATCCGGTCTACTATCTCCTGATCACTGATCTCTTTTGCCTGCTTCGCGTGTCGAGTGATCAGCTCTAGGGCCAAATCTGCCTGCTTCTTATATCGATGCCCATTCTCATCAACGCCATACTCATAGAAGCCTCTACTATTTTTCTGGCCCAGACAGTCTGCTGCAAGAAGCAACTCGGCGATAACTTCATCGTCATGCCCCATTCGTTCAGGAAAGCCGTTCTGCATTACATGGTCTGCATGCACCAGAGTATCAATCCCCACTACATCTGCTAGATATGCCGGTCCCATCGGCCAGCCGAACGCCTCCATTACCTGATCAATACGCTGGAAATCTACACCATTAATTAGCAGGCGGTTAAAGGCGTTGAAATAAGGAAACAGAATCCGGTTTACCAAAAATCCTGGACAGTCGTTGACAACGATAGGAGTCTTACCCATCGCGGTCGCATATGAAACAGTACGCGCTATAGTTTGATCACTGGTTTTACTTCCTCGAATAACTTCAACGAGTGGCATCAGAGATACCGGATTGAAGAAGTGCATACCACAGAACAGCTCAGGGCGCTGTACACTTTGAGCTAGTGTATCAATAGAAATGGTAGAAGTATTAGACGCTAATACGGTTGTTTCTCTCACCACAGCCTCTACCTCCGTGAGTACTGTAGCCTTAACGGAAGGGTTCTCAACTACCGCTTCAACAACCAGATCTACATCATCAAAACTGGAAAAATCCAAAGCAGGGGTAATTGCATTCATGACCGCTAATTTTCCGGCATTATCCAACTGACCTTTTTCAATCTTGCGGTCCAGCAGTTTTGAGGCGGTTTTCAGACCCAGCTCAAGCGCCTCTTCACGAATATCTTTCATAACAATAGGAGTACCCGTAGACGCAGACTGATATGCTACCCCTCCTCCCATGATACCGGCACCCAGTACCGCACTTTTGCCAACCCTGTCTGATTTCTTGCACCACGCTCTGGATTTTTTCTTCAACACCTGGTCATTCATAAACAATCCAACCAGACTCTTAGCTGCATCCGAGTGAGCCAGCGCCGTGAATGCATTGGTTTCTACTTTCAGAGCCGCATCAAACGGCAGCATCGCATGTTTACAAACGGTATTGAGAATCTCGCCTGCGGCCGGATAATTGGGGACCAGTTTGGTCGCATACTTTTCGTAAAGATCCGCTAACTCAGTTTGCACTGCCGTACAATCCAGTAATGGGCGCTGTTTACGTTGCCGGTTTTGCTCTGCACTCTGTTTACCTGCGATAGCATCCCGGAGAAAATTCAGCGCTTCGGCACGCAAGGATCCGGTTTTTACGACTTTATCGGCGGCCCCTAGTTCAAGAGCCGATGCGGCGGTTTGAGGCTTGCCGGTCAACATCCATTGCAAAGCTGCATCAACACCGATTAAACGACTCAGGCGCACTGTCCCTCCCCAACCAGGACAGAGCCCCAGATTTACTTCGGGCAAGCCAATTTGTGCATCATCCGCGAGAATACGGAAATCCGCACTTAAAGCCAGCTCAAATCCCCCGCCCAAAGCCATGCCATTAACGCCTGCCACGGTAGGATATGGTAGGTTTTCGATACCGCAGAATATGGCGTGAGTTTCATTGATCCAGTCCTTTAGATCTTCAGAAGCAAGGGTAAAATGTTGCTGAAACTCAGTAATATCAGCACCAACAATAAAAGCAGGTTTAGCACTGCTGATCAGCAGACCTTTAATATTGTCGTCTGCCGCTAATAACGCCGTAATTTTAGAAAGTTCATACTGTGCAACGCTGTTCAGGGTATTAACTGACTCATCCTGCAGATCAAAGATCATCTCAACCAGACCTGAACCCAGATTTTGCAAGCTTACCGCCTGACCTTTATACATAACTCAACCCTCAACTGATATTTCCTGCGCAAAAAGAGCCTCACTGGGCCCGAAAGGACAAAGTCCCGGCTGGAGTGCAAACAAAGTAATGATTTACTTCTTACCGAAGCGACGACTCCGGTAAGAGTTATAGAGAGCGCTTAAACCCGCTCAAACAATGCTGCAATACCCTGACCACCACCTATACAGAGGCTGGCAATCGCATAACGACCTTTAACCCGGTTTAGCTCATATAACGCTTTAACCGTAATGACCGCCCCCGTTGCGCCTATCGGATGGCCCAAGGAGATACCGCTGCCATTTGGATTGAGTCTATCACGCGGAAGGTCCAGCTCCTGAGCTACTGCAGCCGCCTGTGCAGCGAAAGCTTCATTGACTTCATAAACATCGATATCAGTGACCGATAGGTTGTTGCGCTCAAGAATCTGTTTAATCGCCGGTACAGGACCAATGCCCATCAGCTTAGGGTCAACACCTACAACCGTGTAATCCACTAACCGAGCCATCACTGACAGCCCTTCGGCTTCCGCTTTTTTCCGATCCATCATCACGAGGGCGGCGGCGGCATCATTCAACCCAGAAGCATTGCCCGCAGTGACCGTACCATCCTTTTTAAATACCGGTTTCAGGGCCGCCATCTCTGCGATAGTGCAGTTCATTCGCACATGCTCATCGGTATCAAACAGCGTCGTACCTTTGCGACTTTTCAGTTCCACCGGCATGATCTGCGCTTTGAAATAGCCCTGTTCAATTGCATTCTGAGCCCTGTTATGACTCAGGGCCGCCAGCTCATCCTGCTGTTCACGGCTAATGTTATATTTCTCAGCAACATTTTCAGCAGTAATGCCCATATGAATGTGGTTAAACGGACAGTGTAGTGCAGCGACCATTGGATCAATCATCTGACCATCCCCCATACGCTGACCAAAGCGCGCGGTTGGTAGGTGATAAGGCGCCCGACTCATTGATTCAGCGCCCCCGGCAACAACCGTGTCACAAAGTCCCAATTCAATCTGCTGTGCTGCAGTGATAATCGCCTGCAGGCCACTACCGCAAAGTCGGTTGAGTGTCAGGGCCGGGATCTCTTCCGGTAAGCCTCCCTTGATGGCTGCTACACGTCCCATATACATATCAGTAGGCTCAGAATGGATTACATTGCCAAATACACTGTGCCCAATAGTGTCAGGTGCGATACCTGCCCGCTTTACAGCCTCAGCAACCATCATCCCCGCCAGCTCTGTTGGCTTATGCCCCTTGAGGCTACCGCCATAACCACCGATTGCTGTACGGACACCACTAACAATGACGACGTCCCGTTTCTGCATTTCTCGTTTCTGCATTTCTAATTTCCTCAAAGCTGGTTGGCCAGTTCGGCACGAATACGTTTTTTATCTATCTTGCCGACACTGGTCACAGGAATGGATTTGACGATGTGAAACTGTTCAGGGATCGCCCATTTATTGATCTGACCATCGTCAACAAATTGCATAAGATGGGCCTTGAGCTCATCGGCATTAACTTCAACACCTTCGGAAAGAACAACCTGAGCCAGTGGACGCTCATCCCAGCGAGCATCGGGTACACCAACCACGGCCACATTATTCACCGCCGGATGCTTACTGATCAGGCTCTCTAGTAGCAATGATGAGATCCACTCTCCGCCGGTTTTGATTACATCTTTCATCCGGTCACGGATCTGAATCACACCCTCATCATTGATTGAAGCTACATCGCCAGTATGTAACCAGCCGCCCTGCCAGAGCTCGTCACCCTTTTCAGGCTCGCGGAAATACCCCTGAGTCAACCATGGAGTACGCACCTGAACTTCGCCAACGCTGGTATCATCCCGCGAAACTTCATTGCCAGCATCATCAATCAGACGCAGCTCAACCATGGGTATCGGCGTACCGGTGCGCATACGCAGTACTACTTGTTCATCCAGCGGCAACTGAGCTTGCTCGGGGCTCAGATGGGTAATAGTTAACAGCGGGCAAGTCTCTGACATACCATATCCGGTGTAGAAACTGATACCGCGTTCCATCATTTTCCTCACTAGAGCTTCAGTCGGAGCAGCACCGCCTGTCAGAAGCTTCCAGCGACTCAGATCAGTGGTCTTAGCTTCATCACTGTCCAATACCATCTGCAGCACAGTCGGGACACCATGGGAGAAGGTCACCCCTTCGTCACGGTACAAACGTACCAAATGGTTCGGCTCATAGCGCCCAGGATAGACCTGTTTCACGCCAAGCAGCGTTGCTACGTAGGGAACACCCCAGGCATGTACATGGAACATCGGCGTCATCGGCATGTAAACATCTTCCGAACGCAACAAGGGCGCGCCCTCGTAAGCGGCAAACGTAGTGGCAGCGTTTAGTGTGTGAAGTACCAGTTGTCGGTGACTGAAAAAGACGCCTTTCGGATTTCCGGTAGTACCAGTGGTGTAAAAGGTCGTAGCAGTGGAATTTTCATCGAAATCGGGGAAGACATAGTGATTATCTGCTGATGCCAGCAGCGTCTCGTATTCGCCGATAATATCGAAGGTGGTTTGCCCTGGCGCATCAGCATCGGTGAGCTGAATATACCCTTTCACCGTAGGCAACTGTTCAGCCAGTTGCTCAACGATCGGTATAAAATCGTCGTGAACCAGCACCAACCGGTCTTCTGCATGCTGCATAGTATAGGCGATCTGATCGGGACTCAGGCGCACATTGATATGGTGTAGCACTGCACCAATCATTGGTACCGCAAAATACGCTTCCAGGTAGCGGTGGCTATCCCAATCCATAACCGCCACAGTATCACCCGCACCTATTCCGGCATCGGCCAATACATTTGCCAAGCGGGCAACACGCTCATTCAAGTCAAGATAGTTATACCTCAGATCTCCGCTGACAATTTCATTCATGGGGCCATATCGCCGACCAGAGAGCAACAATTGCTTGATCAGTAAAGGGTATTGGTAAGCATCGGAAGATGACTCTATTATTTTTGTATTCATGCGTCTTTCCTGAATTCATTTTTTCTCGCCTATATACAATAGGCCGGTTTAATGAATCTATAAAAGAGCATGATTTCTGGCTTAACATATGATGCCATCAAATTTACATTTCATGACATTGACGTATAACAACACCTTTTAGTTTCAAGAGGGCACTGTTCAACAGCTTATTTGAACCACTGTTTTCAGCAACGTTTTTTACTCTCCGTTGACTGCTTATGTGAATCACGCCAACGTGCTGGCGACTCACCAAACTGCGCCGCAAACCAGCGTGTGAAGGAGCTTGGCATACCATAGCCCAGCAGATCAGCAATCTGACTTATTGAATAGTGCTCATTCTCAATATAACGCATTACCAGCTCACGTCGAACACTGTTTATCAGGTCGGAAAACGTTGCGTCATGCTCTTCCAGACGCCGTTGCAAGGTGCGGACATTAGTCCCCATCGCCTCTGCTATCTGTTCTATACTGGCCCGCCCCATTGGCAATAACAGATAAATCGCCTTGCGCACATCAAGCACAACAGAGTGTTCTTTATCTGTCGCTAGTGTATCGACGTAATGTTGGGCAAAGCGCGCCAGTGCCGGATCGGCCATGGGGTTGGGTTTATCAAGATCTTCAGCAGGACACACAATGCCGTTAAACTCGGCACCAAAAACCAAATTACACCGAAAAAGTCGGCGATGTAGTTGCAGGTTAGGTGGTGCATCGTGGGTAAAATTGACACTTCGGGGATTCCAGGAAACCCCGAGCAACGCACTACACAGACGAAACATCACACCAATCGCAAGCTCGGTCGCCTGCCTTGAAATCATCGGAATATCGGTGACAACTTCCTCTCGAATAACGATGGTCTTTTCAAACTCTTCCACGTAAATAGCCAGAGCCTCATTCAGGAGATGGCGGTACTGTACCGTGGTCATGATCGCATCACGTAACGTCGGCTGATGCATAAGTAACAGGCTGATAGCACCAAAATCAGAGAGTTGACGTGATTCAGCCATGCGTAATCCAAACGTCATACAACCACTATCCCGTGCGGACTCTTCCAGCAACTTTACCGCTGAAGAAGCGGGCAGACGTTGCTCTGGCTGTTCAATCAATGACCTACTCAATCCAGCATTGCGCAACAGCGGAATAGGATTTAATCCCAAATGTTTAGCGACTTCTATGTAGTTAGTTAAAACCCCGGCACGTGTCATCGTCGTCATTTCATGGACCTTATTATTATATAAATTCTGCGATTAAGAAGATCATCTTTACCATTTTTCAATACATAACTCATCCGACTTTAGGTAGTTTGTCATGTAATGAGAAGTCTCTGTCGTTCAATGAAAAGCATCAATCGGTTGCCTCTCATACATTGAATGACAACGGTGAGACATCATTTTCACCATTAATAATAAACAACGACTGGAGAATTGGTATGGCTAAAGCTGTACGTTTATACGAAACCGGTGGTCCGGAAGTGCTTCGCTATGAAGACATAGAGGTCGGAGATCCGGGGGCTGGAGAGGTGCGTATTCGCCACGTAGCGGTCGGATTGAATTTCGCTGATACCTACTTTCGCAACGGTACCTACCCAGTTCCTATGCCTAATGGCATGGGGGTTGAAGCGGCCGGTATAGTAATAGCCGTGGGAGAAGGTGTAACCAACGTGGCCGAAGGTGACCGTGTGACTTACACCGGCTTTATCAATACTTTAGGAGCTTACAGTACTGAGCGTCTTATTCCCGCTGCACCATTGATAAAGCTACCGGAGACGATCTCATTTGAGACCGCTGCGGCAATGACCATGCGTGGCCTGACAGCATCTTACCTTATGCGCCGTATCTATCCATTTCAGAAGGGTGACAGCATCCTGCTGCACGCTGCTGCCGGTGGCGTTGGGCTGATCGTATCGCAATGGGCCAAACGTCTGGGACTCACCGTAATCGGTACAGTATCCACTGATGCCAAAGCTGAGATTGCTCAGGCTCACGGTTGTGACTACACCATCAATTACAGCCACGAAGATGTTGCCAGTCGAGTACGCGAGATGACTGATGGCGTTGGCGTCAATGTAGTCTTCGACAGTGTTGGCAAAAACACCTTCATGTCATCACTCGACTCACTCAAGCGTCGCGGTCTGATGGTCTGCCTGGGTACTGCGTCAGGAACCATTCCGCCATTTGATCCACAGATCCTCGCCATGAAAGGTTCGTTATATATGACCCGCCCCGCTCTGGCCGATTATATCGCCGACCCGATAGAGAAGTCGGCGCTGATCAAAGAGCTATTTGATCAGGTGGGCAGCGGTAATATCCGAATCGATATTAACCAGCACTATGCCCTCGAAGATGCCGTTCTGGCACATCGCGATCTAGAGTCAAGAAAACTAACGGGCTCATCAATTTTTGTAATTTGAGGAGATTGACTATGCAAGTAGAAAAACTGACCTGCAGTATCGGCGCCGAGCTACTCAACATCAATCTGGCTAACGCTATCAAGGACGACGGGCTGTTCAATGAGATTAAAGCACTGCTGCTTGAGCACAAAGTTTTGTTCCTGCGTGACCAGTCAATCAGTCGCGCAGATCATGTAGCCTTCGCCCGCCGCTTTGGTGAGCTGGAAGATCATCCCGTCGCTGGCAGCGATCCTGATCATCCGGGTCTGGTGCGTATCTACAAATCACCGGAAACACCAAACGACCGCTACGAGAACTCTTGGCATACCGATGCAACCTGGCGCGAAGCACCACCTCTGGGGTGTGTACTGCGCTGCATTGAATGCCCACCGGTCGGTGGCGATACCATGTGGGCGAATATGGCTCTGGCGTACACAATGCTGCCTGAGGACATCAAAGTCAAAATTGAAAACCTGCGCGCACGCCACAGTATAGAAGCGACATTCGGTGCAGCAATGCCGATAGATAAACGCCACGCGCTGAAAGCTCAGTATCCTGATGCTGAACATCCGGTCGTACGTACGCATCCGGAAAACGGGGAAAAGATACTCTTCGTCAATAGTTTTACGACCCACTTTACCAACTATCACACCCCCGAAAATGTGCGGTTCGGTCAGGACTATGCCCCCGGTGGAGCCGAGCTACTACAGTATCTGATCCGTCAGGCCTGTAATCCAGAATACCAGGTACGTTGGCGCTGGCAGCCCAACAGCATGGCAATCTGGGATAACCGCTCAACCCAGCATTATGCAGTCATGGACTACCCGGCTTGCCATCGTAAGATGGAGCGCGCGGGGATTATTGGCGACCAGCCATTCTAATTCAGCAGTAAGCCCAACCCCCGTTGCGAACTCAATGAGCGCAGCGGGTATAACAAAAAGCACTGAGGATATAATAAGATGCAATTTTTAGACGATTCCCTGCACCCACAGAATCAAGACAAGGTGGTCATCACCGCAGCCCCCTATGGACCAGAATGGTCGCCGCAGGACTTTCCTGAAGATATCGCAATTACCATGGAGGAACAGGTACAAAAAGCAGTTGACTGCTACGAAGCCGGTGCAACCGTGCTTCACCTTCATGTTCGTGAGTTAGACGGTACCGGATCAAAAAGTCTGTCCAAATTCAACGAACTGATCGCCGGTGTACGTGAAGCCGTCCCCGATATGATAATCCAGGTTGGTGGATCCATCTCTTTCGCACCTGAAGGTGAAGGCGAAGCTGCCAAATGGCTGTCTGATGACACTCGCCATATGCTCGCAGAGCTGACGCCGAAACCGGATCAGGTCACCATAGCTATCAACACCGTCCAGATGAACATCACCGAACTGATGGCCGAGGACGAAGTCACGGGCACCAGCCTGTGTCAGCCCGCATATTGGGAAGCTTATCGCGAGATGACCGTACCTGCCGGGCCTGGTTGGGTTGAAGAGCACCTGAAGCGTCTACAGGATGCGAAGATCCAACCTCACTTTCAGCTAACCGGCATGCACTCTCTGGAAACCCTGGAGCGACTGGTAAGAAGAGGGATCTATCGCGGGCCTCTGAACCTGACCTGGGTCGGCATCGGTGGAGGTTTCGACGGCCCCAACCCATACAACTTCATGGAATTCATTCGTCGGGCACCAGACGGAGCCTGCCTGACTCTTGAATCACTGATGAAGAACGTGCTGCCAATTAATACCATGGCCATGGCTCTGGGATTGCACCCACGTTGCGGTATTGAGGACACCCTGATTGACCAGCATGGCAACCGCATGACGTCTGTCGAGCAGATCAAGCAGCTGGTACGCATGGCTCACGAACTGGGCCGTGAAGTTGCCAATGGTCAGGAAGCGCGTGAGATCTACCGGATCAATACTTGGTATAATAGTGTTGATGAAACATTGGCCGCAAACGGCCTGACACCTAATCGTCTGCCGGGTGAGAAAAACGTCCCGTTGCGGGGATTGTAACGACCGAGCATCCACGTAGCCTTATGGCAGTGTCGGGATTGGGACGCTATGCACCTGATCCCGACCTGCTCAATATAAAAGTTTAACCAATAACAATAATTATAAGGTAATACCATGTCACACTATCACTCATCTTCAGATGAAGTCGATAATTCGATCAGCATTTCACGCACTTATGCTTGGGTCATCTTTGCACTGACATTTGGGCTACTAATTTCAGACTATATGTCGCGGCAGGTACTAAATGCGGTATTCCCTCTGCTGAAAAGCGAATGGTCTCTATCAGATTATCAACTAGGCTTGCTCAGCAGCATTGTCGCGCTGATGGTCGGCCTACTAACATTCCCCCTGTCCCTCTTAGCCGACCGCTGGGGGCGGATCAAGTGCCTGGCCCTGATGGCAACACTGTGGAGCCTGGCCACCCTGGGCTGCGCCCTGGCACAAGATTATGAACAGATGTTTATCGCCCGCTTTCTCGTCGGTGTCGGGGAGGCTGCATATGGTAGTGTCGGCATAGCGGTAGTCGTGTCGGTATTTCCTAAACACCTGCGTGCTACGCTGGCAGGTGCTTTCATGGCCGGAGGCATGTTCGGTTCGGTGTTGGGCGTAGGCCTTGGTGGTATACTCGCCACCCATTTTGGCTGGCGGGGTGCATTCACAGGAATGGCACTCTTTGGCCTGACACTAGCTATACTTTATCCCATCATCGTGCGTGAGAAACGTATCTCACCGCAACGAAATACCGCTCAGCCTTCAACCGATATACGCGGGAGATCATTACGTACACTGTTCAACAGTCGCTCTGTACTCTGCGCTTATGTTGGCAGCGGGCTGCAGTTATTCGTGGGCGGTACCATGATCGTTTGGATGCCCAGTTATCTGAACCGTTACTACGCGATGAGCACCGATAAAGCGGGCGCGGTCGCCGCTGTCGTCCTACTCTGTAGCGGAATAGGTATGATTCTGTGTGGCATACTTAGCGACCGACTTTGCCTCAAATCTCCATCTCGCAAGATATCGCTTGCCATTGTTTACTGCCTTAGTAGTTGCATCATTCTGTCAATTGCTTTCAGTCTCTCACATGGAACCGCACAACTGATACTGATCTGCATTGGTATGCTGCTCGCTGCTGGTACCAGCGGCCCAGCCAGCGCCATGGTCGCGAACTTAACACACCACTCCATACATGCCACAGCATTCGCAACACTAACTCTCGCCAACAATATATTAGGTCTGGCACCAGGCCCCTTCATCACTGGCAAGGTCTCTGACCTGATCGGACTGCAGGCAGCCTTTCAGCTGGTGCCCCTGATCAGTATCGCCGCTGCAGCAGTGTTCTTTTATGCCCGGCATAGCTACCTGAACGATATCGCCCAGCTTAGCGGCTCAAACGATCACACTTCCGCTGTGGCCCCTGCTCAGGAGAAGCATGTATGAGTCAACAACTGACAATAGACGTCTATTTTGACTTTATCTGTCCCTGGTGTTTGATTGGCAAGCAGCATCTTGATGCCGCTCTGGCCCAATGGCAGAACGAAAATCCGAACCTTATTGCTGAGATTAACTGGCATGGTGTTCAGCTATTACCAGAGCTACCTACTGCAGGAGTGCCATTCGATGAGTTTTACCTGCGACGCCTTGGCAGTACTCTCTCCGTGCACAAACGTCAACAGCAGGTGCAACAGGCTGCAACTAGTACAGGCATAACAATCGATTTTGCAATGATCAAAACAATGCCCAACACCGCTGCTGCCCATCGTCTCTTCAGTCAGGCAGCAGCCCTGGGCGGAACGCCACGCAGAGACACTCTGCTGAAACGATTGTTCACAGCCTACTTCCACCGGGGAGAAAACTTGGGTAGCCCCGAAGTACTGCTCGAAATTGCCGAAGAATGTGGTTATAGCCTCTCAGAATTCCCCTGCGACTTGCTGAGGGACTCCGGCTGCTATTCGCCTACAACTACTCAACATGTCACCAACAGCGTTCCCTATTTCGAGATCAATAACCAACTCGGGCTAAGCGGAGCCCAGCCTGCCTCAGTACTGCTGGAGGCCTTTCTACGCGTACAGTCACCGATAATTGCGGAAACATCCTTCCATGATTAAACGCTACAAACTGTCCCCCGAACAGGTTCCCGCAGAAAACCAGCGCAGCTACGTAGAATATCAGGGCCGGGGGGTGACACTATTCAACATCGACGGACAGCTCCATGCCATCGATGATAGTTGCCCACATCAGGGCGCTTCCCTGTACGGTGGTCGCCTCGAAAAGGAGACTATCCAGTGCTGTGCTCATGGTCTGCGATTCAATCTCAGGACCGGTTACATGCTCAATTCGAAACACGTCAAATTGTCTCGTTTCAACGTCGAGAAGACCGATGGACGAGTGTTTATTATATTCCCAGAGGAGACTTAAGAATGGATGCCACCCTTGTTGTCAGCCTGCCTAGTCGCATCCGCGAGTTGGTGCCAGGCTTCGCTATCAGCCTAATTGTTGCTGCGGCGGCCAGTTTCCTGTCTGAACATTATGGTACGCCGGTGATGCTATTCGCATTACTTCTAGGAATGGCCCTGAACTTTCTGGCTGATGACACTAAATGCAAGCCGGGTATTGAGTTCACTGCCCGTAGCATCCTGCGTCTGGGTGTCGCGCTGCTCGGCATTCGTATCACCCTATCGCAAATCGCCGACCTTGGCTGGAAACCTGTGGTACTAGTGGTTGTACTCGTCATCGCCACGATTCTGCTCTCCGTTATCGCGGCAAGAGCGCTCGGCTTTCAGCGCATTTTTGGTATGTTGACCGGTGGCGCCACTGCCATCTGCGGCGCTTCAGCAGCGCTGGCGCTGTCAGCAGCACTGCCCGCGCACCCTCAAAAAGAACGGGCAACGCTGTTTACCGTCATTGGAATCTCTGCATTATCCACTCTGGCAATGATCATCTACCCCATGATTGCACACGCCTTCGATCTATCCCCGCATCTGGCCGGTATCTTTCTGGGTGCCACTATTCATGATGTCGCCCAAGTCGTGGGGGCGGGGTACAGCATGTCTACTGAGACCGGCGATATTGCCACCGTTGTAAAACTCATGCGAGTGGCCATGCTATTACCAGTGATACTTTGTGCCTCCATGATTACCCGGCGATTAGGCGCCAATGTTGACGGAAAAAAACCGCCACTTTTGCCCTGGTTCGCGGTTGGTTTTCTGTTGCTCGCCAGCATCAACAGTACCGGCTGGATTCCCTCGGCTCTGCAGCATCTCGGTAGCGATCTGTCGAGCTGGTGTCTAGTCATCGCAATAAGTGCGTTGGGTATGAAAACACGTCTAAAGGAACTGGCCTCTGTGGGTCTCAAACCTATCCTGCTGATGGTCGGCGAAACACTATTTCTGGCAACCCTGGTGCTGACACTCATGCATTATGGTTTCTAGTAGCAGCTGTTAGTAAAGCGCCTCTCTCCAGAGCCGCCTGTGGCGAGTTCCGTAAATAGACGCCTAGCTCTAGGCGCCAATCAAAAAGAATAAAAACAATGGACGGCATGAATGAACGACGCAGCTCCGACATCCTGCACGGAACGCCCTATTGCGGCGGACCAGAAACTAATTTCAGTCACTGATAAAGATGGGGTCATAACCTACTGCAACGACGATTTCGCCGCACTCAGCGGCTATTCTCAAGAGGAACTCATCGGTCAGCCACACCGTATCCTGACCCATCCGGATATGCCTCAGGCCATCGCTAACAGTATGTTCGGCCATCTAACCCACGGCTATAGCTGGATGGGTATTGTCAAAAATCTCTGCAAAAATGGGGAGTACTACTGGGCCGACGCTTATGTAACTCCCATTATCGATGGTGGCCACCTGATGGGTTTCGAATCGGTCCGGATTCGTGCTACCCCGGATCAAGTGAAGCGGGCACAGAAACTGTATCACCATTTGCAGCGCAACAGTCTGGTCTGGCGCGGGGGCGAACGTGTGATCAACAGCTTCCGCCTTGCTCTGCTACCGGCTGCAGTGGCGACAACTGCCCTTGCATTTCAGATACAGACCAGTCCAGTGCTGTTTACTGCAGCATTGGGACTATTGCCCTTCGCTCAGGCTCTGATTTATCGACGCCAGCAGTTGCAGTTGTTGGAGCGGATTCGGCGAGCTGCAGCCGGAGTCTTTGACGATGAGTTTAGTGCCCGCATCTACTGCGGCCAGCGTGGGTTTGAGGGGCGGTTAAAAATGGTCTTAATTAGTGAGCGCGCCCGCCTGCGGACAGCGCTCAGCCGCTTACAGGATTACGCTACTCGCACCGCCCGCCTGTCTGGGGAAGGCGGCAACCTGTCCAAACAGGCCAACCACGCAGTGCAAGAACAGCGGCAAGAGAGCGAACTGGTTGCAGTGGCCATGCAGCAGATGGCGGAGTCGATTGGCGAGGTATCGAGCCACATCTTACGCACCGCCGACGACGCTCGGCAGGTCAATCTGCTGGCACAGAAAGGTCAGCAAGAGGCAAAAGAAAGCCGATATCGCATTGAAGCACTGTCCAGCACCATGCAGGAGATTGGTAACTCGGTGTCCGATGTCGCCCGGCAGTCTGAAACCATCCATCAAGCGGCGAACATGATCAATGAAATCGCTGAACAGACTAACCTGCTGGCACTGAATGCTGCTATCGAAGCCGCCAGGGCTGGCGATCAGGGCCGAGGGTTTGCCGTAGTGTCCGATGAGGTACGAGCGCTAGCGGCAAGAACCCGCGACTCAACCGATGCGATCCAGCGCATCCTTGGCAACCTTCAGCAGATAGCAGAAGCCTCAGTTCAGATCGTGCGTCAAGGCAACATTCAGGTAGACGACAGCGTACAGCAGGTGATCAATGCGCAACTGGCACTGGATGCTATCGGTGAGAAAATCGTGCATATCGATCAGATGTCAGAACAGATGGCGGCCGCGTCAGAAGAGCAGGCACATGTGGCTGGCGAGGTATCTACACAGATTTCTCGCATCGCCCAACGCGCCGACGATAGTGCTTTGATGACTGAGCGCTCTTCGGCCGTAGGTCGCGATCTCAATAATACCGCCGATGCTCTGCATAAGCTGGTCGAAAGATTTAACCGTTAACCCTAACTGGCTTGTTTCATTCTTACCTATTTCCTTCCTTCGGTGCCGTCATACAGATTTAACCTGTACTGATATAGGCACCGTTTTTTTCTCTGCATAACTTTTGTTTCCCAGTCTTTAGAACCCTCCCTGGTAGAAAATTTGGCACGTTTAAATTATCCGGTAGAGATAGGTTCGACTAGTTACAAACGGACTGTCATCAAATGAAAAGTTGCTGACGTGATATGAAAAACAGCAACCATAAAGGGAAATTACTATGTATGTCATAGAGTCTTTAATAACAAATATTCCTCTAACATTTTGTAAGGAAAACCAAGTGACTCAACAGCCAAAAACAACAGTTCTTATCGTTCCGGGCCTACGCGATTATGTTAGCGATCACTGGCAGACACTTCTGGCCACCCGGCTACCTAACGTCCGTACTGTAGCGCCATTGGAAGCTGATAAGCTCAATTGTACCGCTCGCGTAGAGGCCATCCAAAGAGAATTAGAGCAGATTGATGGACCGGTCATCATTGTGGCACACAGTGCCGGTGTACTCATGGTCGCACACTGGGCAGCCAAATATGAGCATTCTATTAAGGGAGCACTGTTAGCTACGCCACCCGACCTCAATGCTACCTGGCCGGAAAACTACCCCACATCAGAAACCCTGAGTGCCAATGGCTGGAGCCCTCTTCCACGACAAAAGCTCCCATTTCCAAGCATTATTGCCGCCAGCACTAACGACCACCTGGCAAGTTTGGCATCCGTCAAAGCCCTGGCTGACGATTGGGGAGGCGAATTGGTCAATCTCGGTGCTGTTGGCCATCTCAATCCGGCTTCAGGATTCGGTGACTGGCCCCAAGCAAGCGCGCTTATCACCGCACTTGATAAATGAAACCGGCATCTTAGGCTGACGAGTTATGCTCCCGAGAGTCATTGAAACCAAACGCGAAGGATTAAAAGATCACCTAAACCCGAAGCTCACTATCAACAACCCCACATCCAATAACAATAAGTGGAACAAGCGATATGAAAAATAAGAACCTCGTCACTCACAACCTTCGCAGAAGTCTGCTGTCTTCTGCGATTCTGATCAGTATGGGCGTTTCTCAAGCCCACGCTATGGCAATCGAAACTGGAAATTCAGATCTTTCCATTCGATTCGATAACACCGTCAGGTTGAGTTACGGTCAGCGCGTAGAAAACCGCGATGCGTCAATCGCTCAAACTGTTAATTATAATGATGGCGACCTCAAGTTCGCGACCGGCGATGCGGTTAATCAACGCCTCGACCTGCTGTCGGAACTGGATGTCGTCTACAAAGATACTACCGGATTCCGTCTCAGCGGTGCAGGTTGGTACGATCATGCTTACGCTGACAACAGCGATGAACTGAGTGATTTTGCCGATCGATATTACCACGGCCCGTCAGGCGAGTTGCTGGATGCTTTCGTATTTTACAACGCCGAAGTCGGCAATGCCTTGCTCAATGTGAAACTTGGTCGACACACGCTCTTTTGGGGCGAAACTCTTTTTAATGCGGCCAACGGAATCAACTACGGCCAGTCAGCACTCGATCTTGGCAAACTCTACACTGTGCCGGGTAGCTCGACCAAAGAGCTTTTTATTCCCCGTAACCAACTATCCGCCTCACTGACACTAAGCCCTGAATTGACACTGGGTGCCCAGTATTTTCTGGCATTCAATCACTCACGCTTCCCCGAAGGTGGTACCTATTGGGGGCCTTATGATATGGCGCTGGATGGAGGTTCTGAGTTTCTCCTGCCAATGCCTCCTGCAAACTATTTGAGCGTGCCCCGCGGACAGGATGTTACACCTGATGATACCGGGGATTTTGGTCTGATGGCGTCCTGGAGCCCACAATGGCTGGACGGCACCCTTGGGTTTTACTATCGCAGGACGTCAGATTCGTTACCATTCCTGCTAGTTGATGCCTCAAACGGTCTGGGAAGTGCCAATTACTTCACCACCTACGGTAGTGATATAGATTTGTATGGCCTCAGCCTGGCAACAAGTGTCGGTCCGGTCAGCGTCGGTGTAGACATCAACTATCGTCAGAATATGACCCTTGCCAGTAACTTCGGTCTGGTCAATTCCACGTATTACAATTTAGGTCAGGCTGGCGTCATCAACGGTGCCAACATCATTGCCAACAAACCCAGCACTGGTGAAACAGGGCTAGCCCGGGGTGATACCCTGCACGCGGTCGTCAACGGCATGGTAATTTTCGGTGATACGCCGTTATGGGATTCCTCAGTACTGGCCGTCGAAGGTGCGTTAACTCATCTGGTGAAAGTCACCGACGGTGAGCAGAGTTTCAAAGGAGCTGCGAGCTACCGTGGTATTGATAAAGTCACAACCAACGCTTACTCCCTGACGGCCAAATTCACCCCCACCTGGTATCAGGTCACACCAGGGTTGGATTTGTCGTTACCGATCAGCGTTAACTTCGGTTTATCCGGTAATTCAGCAGTGCAGTTCGGAGGCAATGAAGATGCTGGCAGCTATTCGATCGGTCTAAGCGGCGATCTGCATCAGAAATACAAATTCGACCTGCAATATATTGATGCCTTCGGACCTGACAAAACCTGCTCAACTGGGAACGATAATAATACTCCAGGCACATCCGGCAGCTACGCCTGTATCCCCGGACAGATTACATCTCAGGCAGGCCTGGCTCCGCTATTGAAAGATCGCGGCATGGTCATGCTCTCATTCAAGACTACGTTTTAATCCCGCTCACCTGAAGGAGATAATAATAATGAACTTCAATACACAGACTTTGCTGCAGGGTGCGCTTGCCGCAACTCTGATAACATCATTATCGACCCCCATACTGGCTGCGGTTTCCTCTCAGGAAGCTGCGCTGCTTGAAACCACGTTAACTACCGTCGGTGCCGAAAAATCTGGCAATGCTGACGGCTCAATTCCAATTTATACCGGCGGATTGACTTCTCCGCCAGCGAGTTTTAAAGCTGGCGACACTTTCCGCCCAAATCCATTTGCCGATGAACAACCGGTACTCGTGATCGATCAGAGTAATATCGAGCAGTACCGGGAACAACTGACTGCAACAACAGTGGAGTTGATCAACCGCTATCCAACTTTCAAGGTCGAGGTTTATCCGACTCACCGAACAGCTGCACTGCCTCAGGCAAACCTGAATAACACACTCAAGAACGCCACCAACGCGGGCACTACCGACGATGGATTGGTGCTCGAAAATGTACTGCCAGGCGTGCCTTTCCCAATTCCACACTCTGGCAGAGAAGCAATGTGGAATCATCTGCTTCGTTTTCAGGGGAAGACCATTGAGACCAAATATGACTCTTGGAACGTTGACGCAGCAGGCGTCGCTACCCTAGCCACGACAGGCACCGCTTTTATTGACTATCCTATCTACCATGATATGTCCCGTACAATATCTGGTAAGGATATCTACTACCGCACCAAACTCTACTACAGCGGCCCCGCTCGTCGGGCCGGTGAAGCAATCATGGTGCAGGATGCCGCCGATCCACTGAAACAACCTCGACGCGCCTGGCAGTATCTACCAGGTCAGCGGCGTGTCAAATTGGCGCCGAGTCTGGCGTATGACACTCCAAATCCGGGCACAGCAGGTTCTTCCACCTATGACGACGTCTTTGTGTTCAGTGGCGCATTGGATCGGTTCGATTGGAAGCTGGTTGGCAAGAAAGAGATGTATGTACCTTACAATACTTACGATCTCACATACATCGATGATCCAAAAAAGCTGACCACGCCAAACCACTTGTCTCCAGAGCATGTTCGCTGGGAAAAACATCGTGTCTGGATCATTGAGGGCACACTTGCCGCGGGTAAACGCCACATTTATCACAAACGTAATTTCTATCTGGACGAAGACAGCTGGGGTGCACTCGCTTCGGATGAATATGATGCGCGCGACCAGCTTTACCGCGGTTCATTCTCATTTTTCACCCAAAGCTACGATAAAGCGATTCCCGATACGACCCCTCACATGGTGTATGACCTGATTGGAGGTACCTACAACATTAACGGCGTTGTCGGACCTTACGGCGGTATCCGCTATATAGATCCACTATCCCCAGCCAAGTGGTCACCACAATCCTTGGCGGGCGCAGGTCTGCGCTAAGGCCCCGAGCCCTCAGGGTGGTGTTTCTACCCTGAGAGCGCGGCACAGATTCCTCCCATCTGGGAGGTTCTGCCGTTCGTTGGGCGATAGATAGCCAGTGCCCAAGTTTTTCGAGGAAGTCCTATGCAAACAGTTAGCACTCTCATATCAGTATCACTAAGTCTTGTCCTTCTACTGCAACCCGCTTATGCATCGGATACCGATTTCGTTGATGTTCTGGATCGGCCAGCCAGTCACTCAACACTTAGCAGTCGTAGCCTGATGCTCGATGTAACACACGCAGGAGAGCGCCTCATAGTTGTCGGCCAGCGAGGTCATATCATCTACTCTGATGATAAAGGACATAACTGGCAGCAAGGCAACGTACCAGCAAGCTCAGACCTGACTGCGGTATCTTTCCCAACACCTCAACAAGGATGGGCGGTCGGCCATGATGGTTTAGTACTGCACAGTGCAGATGGTGGTGTGAACTGGGTAAAGCAACTAGATGGCCGTCAGATAGGCACGCTGATGCTTAATTATTATATCGCTCAAGCATCCGCCCACCCGGGTGAACAGCGTTATATTGAACTGATAGATGAGTCTCATC
Organism: Amphritea atlantica; assembly: GCA_024397875.1. Lineage (NCBI taxonomy): Bacteria > Pseudomonadati > Pseudomonadota > Gammaproteobacteria > Oceanospirillales > Oceanospirillaceae > Amphritea > Amphritea atlantica. The sequence goes on along the minus strand of CP073344.1, from coordinate 3,750,052 downwards.
GTTTTATGGCAGAAGGAGCTGACAAACCGTTCCTTGATGTTTGGTTCGAGAACTCAACCAGCGGTTACATCGTTGGTGCCTTCAACCTTATTTTCCGTACCGATGACGGCGGACAAACCTGGACTCCTCAGCAACACCTCGTCGATAACCCTTATGCTCTCCATCTGAATGCGATAACGCAAGCTGGTGAAAGCCTTTATATAGCCGGAGAGCAAGGGTTGCTGCTGAAGAAAGAGCCCCACAACCAGCAGTTTGTTACTCTGCCATCACCTTACGAAGGCAGCTTTTTCGGCCTTTTGGGCAACTCGACACAACTCGTTGCCTACGGTCTTCGGGGCCACGCATTTCTCAGTACCAATGAAGGTGAAACCTGGACCACGATAAACACCGGTACATCTGCCAGCCTGACCACTGCAACTCGGGACGCACAGGGTCGCCTGTTCCTGTTCTGTCAGGACGGACAGGTACTGATGAGCGAAGACAACGGTCTCAATTTCACTTCGTTAGCATCAAATACGCTCCCTCTCATTGCCGGTGTCGCTGTTGAAAGGGACGAATATCTAGTCCTCGTAGGCGCTCAGGGCGTACATCTATTGACGGTTAAATAACGCGAACACACGAACAAAGGCAACGACGTATGGCTAACCTCAAACAAGGTGACAAACCGCAGATTCTTGAGCTGAAGGACCTAGATCCTCACAGCGGTAATTTTTTTGAGCGCATCATTTTCAATAATCGCCTGGCATTTATCATAGTCATCGCAGTTATCACACTGATACTTGGCTACATGGCCATCACCAAGCTGGAACTTAAACCCAGTTTCGAGAAGATGATTCCCCAAAGTCAGCCCTATATCCGTAATTTCCTTGAAAACCGCAGCGCGCTACGCGGACTGGGAAACTCTGTTCGGGTGGTCGTTGAAAATACGGATGGGGATATTTTCGATCCGCATTATCTGGAAGTATTGAAACAGATTAATGATGAGCTATTCCTTACCAAAGGTGTCGATCGTGCCTGGATGAAATCACTCTGGACTCCCAGTGTACGCTGGACCGAAGTGACTGAAGAGGGATTCCAGGGAGGTCCGGTGATGCCAGACAGTTACGACGGTTCACCGGAAGCAATTGAACAATTACGACAGAACATCGGCCGTGCCGGCATCGTTGGTAGTTTGGTGGCCAATGATTTCAAATCAACCATGCTCACAGTGCCACTACTTGACCGAGACTCAGCCACGGGGCAGAGTATCGACTATTTTGAATTTTCCAAAAAACTCGAACAGCTACGCGGCCAATACGAATTCTTCGAAAATATTCCCACTGAGGAGCATAGCAAAATCAAGATTCGGGTAATCGGCTTCGCTAAGCTAATTGGCGACCTGATTGATGGTCTGATGAAAGTCATGGTCTTCTTTGGTATAGCGGCCGTCGTTACACTGATCATTATCTACCTATACACCCGCTGTTTACGCAGCACCTTGTTGGTGGTGTTTTGTTCTCTGCTGGCAGTTGTTTGGCAGTTGGGGATCGTTTCCTGGCTGGGTTACACAATCGACCCCTATTCGATTCTTGTCCCCTTCTTAGTATTTGCCATCGGCGTCTCCCATGCGACTCAAAAGATGAATGGAATCATGCAGGATATCGGCCGTGGTGCCCATAAACTGGTCGCAGCGCGTTTCACATTCCGTCGTCTGTTTCTGGCGGGTGTCACAGCGCTGCTCTCTGATGCTGTAGGCTTCGCGGTATTGATGCTGATCGATATACCGGTTATTCACGACCTGGCAATCACAGCCAGTATTGGTGTAGCAGTACTAATCTTCACCACACTGTTGATGATGCCTGTCACGCTATCGTATGTCGGTGTCAGTCCGGCTGCAGCCAAACGTTCACTGCGAGCTATTCGCACGGCATCGAAGCACCAGGGTATCGGCAGATTGTGGGATCTTCTAGACCGATTTACCGACCGGAAATGGGCAACCCTAGCGGTGCTTACTGCGATCATTCTAGGTGTTGGCGGCTTAAGCGTCAGTCGTGACCTACAGATCGGCGATCTGGATGCAGGAGCACCAGAGCTTCGACCTGAGGCCCGCTATAATATCGATAACGCCTACATCACAACGCACTATGCTTTATCCAGCGACCTATTTGCGGTCATGATAAAAACTGCTCCAGAAGGTTGCCTTAACTACAAAACACTAATCCTGGCCGACCGTCTGGCCTGGCAGTTACGGCAAAACCCAAAAGTGCAAACAACAACCTCTCTGGCCGATGCAATGCGCCAGATAACCGCAGGCAGCTACGAGGGCAATCCCAAGTTCTACAGTATCCTGCGCAACCAGAACGTGTTGAACTACGGAGCCCAGCAGGCCTCAGTCAACCGGCCGGAACTGTTCAATACCGAATGCTCAGTGATGCCAGTGATCGCGTTTCTGAAAGATCACACAGCAAAAACGCTGGATGAGGTGGTAGCTATTGCCGAGGAGTTTTCCCAAAAAAACAGTAGTGAAGACCAGCAGTTCTTATTGGCAGCAGGTAATGCCGGTATAGAAGCGGCCACCAATATCGTGGTGCGCGATGCTAATCACACCATGCTGTTCTATGTTTACGCTGCAGTCAGTATCTTTTGCCTGATCACCTTCCGCAGTTGGCGCGCGGCCTTGGTTGCCATCCTGCCACTGATGCTGACCTCCATCCTCTGCGAAGCGTTGATGGTCTGGCTGAACATTGGTGTGAAAGTAGCGACACTGCCAGTTATCGCTCTCGGGGTGGGGATCGGTGTCGATTACGCCCTGTATCTATTGAGTGTGCAACTGCAATTCCAGCGTTCAGGGTTACCATTATCAGATGCCTACCGGCATGCGATCAGCTTCACTGGTAAAGTCGTGGCACTTGTAGGCATCACTCTTGCAGCTGGGGTAGTCACCTGGGTCTGGTCACCAATCAAATTCCAATCTGATATGGGCATTTTGCTAACCTTTATGTTCGTCTGGAATATGCTGGGTGCCCTGATACTAATCCCAGCCTTGTCCTATTTTCTTCTGCCGAAACACAAAGTGACTCGACGCGTAATATGATAGCCTGCAAAACAGGTAACATGACCCGGGCAGCGCAGGATTCCGCGCTGCCTTTTCCTAAGTAAACATCCGTTACATATAGCTATCGACTTTTCAATTGGTAATAAACCTAGGGAAGTTGCGAATAAGTCCCTCCTCTTGAGACAATCTGCGATGCAACCTTCTCAGAGATAAGCCATGGATCATCAACTTACTTTCGCCGACAGCGAGTTCAATCAAAAGCGCAGAAAAACCCGTAAAGAGATCTTTCTCGGACGCATGGATAATCTCATACCCTGGAAGCGTCTTGAGAAGATTATCACACCGCATTATCCCAAAGCGGGCAAGGGTCGTCGGCCATACCCACTCTCTACGATGCTACGAATTCACTGCATGCAGAACTGGTACAGCCTGAGTGATCCAGCAATGGAAGATGCGTTATATGAAATTGCTTCCATGCGCCTGTTTGCAGGTTTATCTCTGGACAAAGCCATTCCTGACCACACAACCATCATGAACTTTCGTCATCTACTGGAGCGAAGAGGGTTAACGCGAAAGCTATTCAAGGAAGTGAATCAGTGGCTGACTGAAGCAGGCGTTCTTCTAAAAGAAGGTACGCTGGTTGATGCAACGATTATTGAAGCTCTGACCTCAACAAAGAACAAAACAGGTGAGCGTGATCCAGAGATGCATCAAACCAAAAAAAGCAATGAATGGCATTTTGGACGTGCGACCTGAAGTCGCATGTATTTCTGTTTCGCAGGGTATGTCTACCTGACGAAACCGGTTGTTTCACCAACCGTTCCCTACCCGGACGTGGGGAGCCGGTAACAATGTAGCCACCGATTTAGTCGGTATGTCGATCCGTGAGGAAAGACATAATCTGCCAGTATCGAGGCGGAAAGGAGAATGGCTGGCCTTCCGAGGAAAAGACGCTGGCGCTATCTTTACTCAGGTACTCATCACCGGAGATATCACAGATCAGAGGCTATCAGATGAAGGGGGGTCAGTCGCAATATGTGAAGTATGCGGCAAACATAAAGTTGTTCAGAATGGCTGTGACCATGGTCAGCTGGATGTTGATGAGATCAATGCGCGGATGCTTGAGTATATATTAGAGAAACCGGTGCATTAATATTATGAAAGTAGATATGACTAATAGCCCATCAATAACCGGTATTGTGCAGTACTGCTCGCTTTGCCGCGCCCGTCATAGTTGTTGCTGCAATATAGAATGGTAGTCGACAACTTCATTCGAAACTTGTTGTCTTCAATAATCTGTTGCACTCAATCAGCACCTTTGCAAGGTGCGCCCGTCATTCCAATGCCTGCTCCAAGCGTCAAGCTCTACTCAAAATTACTGCGTAATTTTTCCGTTCCAGCTTGACCCTTTCCGCAATCATTTCCATTAGGGCAGGGGGTTCTCACCCCTCTCCGCTCCTTCGTCGCTACGGGGGATTCCGTCGACAGTACCTGCCGAACACCCCCATACTTGCAATTGCAAGTATGGTTAGAGCGGTTGAGTGCAAGTATGTCTTTTTGATGACAACGGAAAATGGCTCTGCTATGCAGATGTTGGCAGGTTTTTGCTTCTAGATTCATTAGCCTATTTTTTAAATAACAAACATCTCGCAGCACGGTTTGTTGCCTGTCTACGGTAACAAATACACTCCGCCATATGGAACCAGTGATCTGTATTGACTCTATGCGTAAATCATCTGTGGCTGCTGTCGCCTAACAGTATAGTACGGAATTAGGCTTTCGTTGAGACGTTAACTTGTCAGTACCTCCTATTTCTGTATGACAATCACAATTGAATTATTCCTAGAGTTCCAAGTCCGCCAAGAATCGCGTCGACGGCAATTGTTGTCAGCACAATACCCATTACTCTACTGATTACACTCGCCCCAGCATTTCCGATCACCTTATAGATAAGAGTTGCTGACAGCAGTAATACAAGTGTAATAATAAGCACAATCAAAAGCAGCGCTCCCGTAACGGCCTGCTCTGCGATTGAATTGCTATGGTTATCAGTTAGCACAACAACAGCTAGCATAGCACCAGGGGAGGCAATCGACGGAATTGCCAAAGGAAACACTGCCCCGTCAAGATGATTTTTACCTGCAGCTTCAATTTCCGTTTCAGGCTTTGAATCACCAAAAATCATACTCAATGCAAATAGAAAAAGAACAATCCCTCCCGCAATTTGGAATGAGCCTAGTCTGAGGCCAAGGGATTCTAGCAGCCCGTCGGACTTAATCGAATAAAGCTCCTGTGAGATAATGAGCTTCCCTGACTACATCCGGATAATGACTATGAGTCGTTTTGTCACTGCTGATCGAGATACCGTCTTCTTATTCCCTCCCTCGGTATCAGACTGGCTGCCCGAAGACCATTTAGCGCGCTTTATCGTTGAGATTGTCGATCAGCTCGATCTTTCTGAACTCACTCAACAATACACAGGCAGGGGTTCCAAAGCACACCACCCGGCAGTCTTACTCGGCTTGCTGATCTACGGTTATGCCACTGGTGTTTTCTCCAGCAGAAAAATTGAACGCGCTACGTATGACTCGGTCGCTTTTCGCTATGTGGCGGCTAACACCCACCCTGATCATGATACGATCGCGGCTTTTCGGCGTCGGTTTTTACCCCACTTTGAAGCGCTATTTGTCCAGGTTTTGCTCCTGGCCCAAGAGATGAATCTGGTGAAACTGGGCCGGATCGCACTGGATGGTACCAAGATTAAAGCCAATGCCAGCAAGCATAAAGCGCTGTCTTATGCTCATGCAAAAAGGATTGAAAAACAACTCCATGCTGAAGTGGAAGCCTTGACTGCGCTGGCTGAGGAAGCTGATCAAACACCCGTGGTTGATGGTCTGGACATTCCTGCGGAGATTGCACGCCGTGAAACTCGGCTGGAGGCACTGGCTGCTGCGAAAGTCGCCATTGAGGTGCGCGCCCAAGAGCGATTTGAACGTGAACAAGCCGAATATCAGCGTAAGCAGGAAAGGCGGCAGGCCCAGAGGGACGTGGGAAAAAAGCCTAAAGGTCGGGAGCCTATACCACCGGAGCCCGGCCCTAAAGATAAAGATCAGGTTAACCTGACCGATGACGAGTCGCGCATCATGCCAGTATCAGGTGGCGGCTTCGAGCAGTGCTACAATGCACAGGCCAGCGTCGATACAGAGACGATGCTGATAATGAGTACACATGTAACTCAGGCCCCGAACGACAAACAGCAAATAGAACCAGCGCTGAAACCCCTGACGGCCTTGCCGGTGAAGTTAGGTAAAGTGACGGACCTGTTAGCGGATACCGGTTATTTTAGTGCCAACAATGTTAGCCTCTGCACGCAGGCTAATGTTGATCCCTTACTTGCCATCGCGCGAGACCAACACCATCTTTCCGTTTTTGAACGGTTCGCACCTGACCTCCCTGCGCCGGAAACAGATGATTCTCTGTCTCTCATGAAACACCGACTGACAACGAAGACGGGGCGGGCATTATATGGGTTGAGAAAACAAACGGTGGAACCGGTTTTCGGTATTATCAAGCACGTGATGGGCTTCAGGCAGTTCTCGATGCGAGGGGTAGACAAAGTAACCGGCGAGTGGACGTTGGTGACGCTTGCATGGAATGTGAAACGAATGAATGTGCTAAGAATGGCATAACAAAGAGGTGGAGTTCAGGCTAACTGTAGTGTTCACGCAAGTGTAGCGGTGAATGATAAGTTGAATATCGAGCTTTGGTCTTAAAATACAATAAGACAAGCAAGCTCTGACGCATTTGCTGATAGGCATATCAGTGTCTCACCTTAAATTATGCCAGTCGGACGCTAGTCCGACGGGCTGCTAGTAGGATCTGGCCACCAGCTAAAAATGCCAGTAATACAATCATCGATATCACTACCGCGTGTACAGCAAAGCGCCTATGTAGTTTTTCGGGAACACTGGATATTGCAAACAGATAAACTGGAATTGTGCCAATAGGATCTATCACAACGAATAGTGTTATGAACTCACGAGCAAGGCTGTGAAAATTTAATATATTGTTCCAGTCCAAAAGCTATGATCCTGTCTTCAGTTAGATGAACAGCAACATCCTAAGATAACGTCATAGCTACTTGGAAATACATAAAATCCTAAGGAATATGCTATTAAGTCAGTTATCCATTCAAAAAATTCATTCCTGTTTAACGTAGCATACACATGTTCAATTGTGGCTCTTTTCGTATGCTGATATTGCAAAGAACCATGTTAATAATTATTAACAAACAATGATTGAAAAGTACTTTGAGGGCAGATAGGGAGCCTGCGAGCACACCCCATCGTGCTATCTACAGACAGTAGAACAGTCAGGTGTAAAGAAGGCAGCGCAGAGAAGTAACGAACTTTTTCAAGCTGCCTGCACGGCAATGTGAACATCAGAAGGTTTTCTAGGGCGCGAGTCATCAAAATCGGAGTACTCATAGAAAAGGCTCCGCAGTGCGCCGCCAGCTGAACTGTTCTGACTATCAATTATTTTCCTGTAATAAGTCTTATTTAACACTTGCTCACAATAGACCTTTCTACATCGCCTTTCAGCCCCTTTCTCTGGCAACCAATAAGCAGGCCTTGCTTTTCTTTACAGGGTCTTTTTGTTTGTTTTTTTTGCATAAATGACAATGAAACATTGACCCTGGTCTGATAATTTACGATTATATGCATCATCAACGATGTAAAGAGTACCAGAATGCAGCTCAAACAAATCGCAACCATCAGCGCAGGCTATCCGTTTCGGGGCAAAATCCTCGAGTCGGCAGGTACTGGCGTGGTCGCGGTTCAGATGAAGGATGTATCGGAGCGCGAAGGGATACAGTGGTCAGGTTGTATGGAAACCGAGCTGACTGGTAAGCGCGAACCCGATTGGCTTAAGCCTGGAGATATATTGGTTGCTGCTCGTGGTGGCCATAACTATGCGGCACTGATCACGGACCAGCTCCTGCAAGCCGGAACACGAGCAGTCGCAGCGCCTCAGTTTTTTATAGTACGAAGCAAACAAGATAACGTGCTGCCGGAGTATCTGGTGTGGTTTCTAAACCAACAGCCCTGTCAGCGCTACTTTGAGCAAAATGCCGAAGGTTCGTTAACTAAGAGCATTCGCCGAACGGTCGCGGAAGAAGCGCCTATAGCCGTCCCACCACTCGCCAAGCAGCAAACCATTATTGGCTTGGCTCGTGCGGTGCGACAGGAACAACGAATAGCAGAACAACTGATAAGCAATGGTGAGCGGCTGCAGAGCTCGATTGCTAAAGACTTATTGGATAACAAGGAGGGTTATTAGCCATGAACGAACAACATCATTCTTTCGAACGACTGAAGCACACGGCAGAGCAAGGACAAGAGTTCTGGTCTGCTAGAGATCTAGCTCCGCTGCTGGATTACAAAGATTGGCGTAACTTCCTTAAGGTTGTCAGAAAATCGATACAAGCCTGCGAATCCAGTAACCACGAGGTTTCAGACCATTTCGTTGAAACCACCAAAAAGGTCTCCCTTGGATCTGGTGCACAGAGGGAGCTAGATGACATCCATTTGTCTCGCTACGCTTGCTATCTTGTCGTGCAAAACGGTGATCCTAACAAACCAGTGATTGCCGCAGGGCAAACCTACTTTGCCGTACAAACCCGCCGTCAAGAGCTGGCTGACGACGAAGCCTTTAAACAACTTAAGGAAGATGAGAAGCGCCTGTTTTTGCGCAACGAGCTTAAAGAGCACAACAAGCAGCTTGTGGAAGCAGCGCAGCAGGCGGGAGTGGAATCCAGCCTGGATTTTGCCATTTTTCAGAATCATGGTTACAAGGGCTTATATGGCGGATTGGACACCAAAGCGATACATGCTCGTAAGGGGTTGAAAAAGAGCCAGAAAATCCTCGACCACATGGGGTCAACTGAACTTGCAGCTAACCTCTTCCGAGCCACCCAAGCTGAAGAGAAGCTAAAGCGCGACAACGTCCAGGATAAAAAGCAAGCCAACCAAACGCATTTTGAGGTAGGGCAGAAAGTCCGCCAAACCATTGAGGAGCTTGGGGGAGATATGCCAGAAAACCTTCCTACACCAGAAAAGAACATTAGACAGCTCGAATCAGCAGCAAAAAAGCTGGCCAACAAAACAGACAAGGAATAGCCCCGTGAGCGATAAGATCAACCAAGACAGCATCAACAAAGCGCTTTGGGGCGCCTGCGATACCTTTCGCGGCACCATTAGCGCCGATACCTATAAAGACTTCATCCTCACCATGCTGTTCCTGAAGTACATCTCGGACGTGTGGCAGGACCATTACGATGGTTACAAAGCCGAATACGGTGACGAGCCGGAGCTGATCGACGAAATGATGAAGAACGAGCGCTTTGTACTGCCCAAAAGCGGCAGCTTTTATACGCTGTGGGAGCACCGTCACGAGCCCGGCAATGGTGAGCGTATCGATCAGGCGCTGCATGCCATCGAAGAAGCCAACGGTACCAAGCTCAAAGACGCCGGAAAAAGCGTATTCCAGGACATCTCGTTCAACACTGACAAGCTGGGCGAAGAGAAGCAAAAGAACACCATCTTGCGCCACCTGTTGGAAGACTTTGCCAAGCCGCAGCTCAACCTCAAGCCCAGCCGTGTCGGTACGTTGGATGTGATCGGCAACGCCTATGAGTACCTGATCAAAAACTTCGCGGCCTCCGGTGGACAGAAGGCCGGTGAATTTTATACCCCGCCGGAAGTGTCTGATTTGATCGCCGAACTGTTAGAACCGCAAGCGGGTGACAGCATCTGTGATCCAGCCTGTGGCTCGGCCTCTCTATTGATGAAGTGCGGCAACAAAATTCGTCAAAACCACGATAGCAAACAGTATGCCCTCTATGGCCAGGAAGCGATCGGTTCTACCTGGTCACTAGCCAAGATGAACATGTTTCTGCATGGCGAGGACAACCATAAGATCGAATGGGGCGACACCATCCGCAATCCCAAGCTGCTCGATAAAAACGGCGGCCTGATGTTATTTGATATCGTCACCGCCAACCCGCCGTTCAGTCTGGACAAGTGGGGTCACGACGAAGCCGAGCACGACAAGTTCGGGCGCTTCCGCCGTGGTGTGCCGCCCAAAAGCAAAGGCGACTACGCCTTTATCTTACATATGATCGAAACTCTGAAGCCCGGCAGCGGCCGCATGGGCGTCGTGGTGCCGCACGGCGTGTTGTTTCGTGGCTCTAGCGAAGGGAAAATTCGTAAACAACTGATCGACGAAAACCTACTGGATGCCGTAATCGGCCTGCCCGAGAAGTTGTTTTATGGCACTGGTATTCCTGCAGCCATCCTGCTGTTTCGCAAGGATAAGCACGACGACAAGGTGCTGTTTATCGATGCCAGTAGTGAGTTTAAAGCCGGTAAAAATCAGAACCTGCTGACCACAGATCATATCGCCAAAATCCTCTCCACATACAAAGCGGGGCAGGACGTGGACAAATATGCCTATCTGGCCAGCCTAGAGGAGATCCAAGAGAACGATTACAACCTCAACATCCCGCGTTATGTTGATACCTTTGAAGAAGAGGATGAAATCGATCTTATGGAAGTACGTACCGAGCGTAAGCAGCTCCAAGTTCAGCTTAATGACCTTGAAAGTGATATGGCTAAGTATCTTGAGGAGCTAGGTTATGGTGCCTAATGGATGGGAGCTATGCGAGCTAAGTGATCTCTGTGAAAAAATATCTGTTGGCCTAGCAATATCAGTAACACCTTACATGAGGTCTGCTGGTGTCAAACTGATTAGAAATCAGAACATCAAAAGAAATTATTTCAACTCTGATTCCGTTGTTTATATAGATCCAGAATTTGCGGATAGAAACAAAAGTAAAAAGGTGAAACCTGGCGATGTTGTTGCTGTTCGTACAGGTTCTAACATTGGTGAGGCATGCGTTGTTCCGGCAGAATTCAATGGCGCGCTAACCTTTACGACTCTCATTGCTCGCCCAAAAATGGGATTGCTTGATCCGTTTTATCTTTCAGCACACATCAATTCAGATAGGGGATTAGCAGAGGTTAACCGGTTAAGTGCCGGTGGTGGCAAATCGAACTTGAATTCAGGGGAGTTAAAGAGGTACAGGATTTTAACGCCTTCTATGGGGGAGCAAAAAAGAATCGCCCAAATCCTCTCCACTTGGGATAAGGCGACCACCACCACTGAACAACTGCTCGCCAACAGTCAGCAGCAGAAAAAAGCCCTGATGCAACAACTGCTCTCCGGCAAAAAACGCCTGCTGGATGATAACGGAGTTAGGTTTAGTGGGGAGTGGAGGCCACAGCGATTAGGTGATAATTTTGAGAGAGTCACAACTAAAAACAATGGACACAGTGCAAACGTTGTCACTATTTCGGCACAGCAAGGATTAGTAAGGCAGGAAGAGTTCTTCAAGAAAAGTGTTGCATCCGATATTTTGGATGGATATTTCCTTCTTAAAAATGGGCAATTTGCATACAACAAAAGTTATTCCAATGGATATCCAATGGGCGCCATAAAGCGGTTGAATAGATATCCTGATGGAGTGGTTACCACTCTGTATATATGCTTCGAGATTTCTGACCACGGGAAGTGTTGTTCCGATTTTTTTGAGCACCTATTTGAGTCTGGGTTAATGATCAAAGGGCTATCTAAAATAGCTAATGAAGGAGGCCGAGCGCACGGTCTCTTGAATGTAAAGCCCAGTGATTTCTTTAATTTAAAGTTCGTTATCCCTTCATATGAAGAACAACAAAGTATTGCCACCGTACTTTCCACTGCCGATCTGGAAATTACCGCCCTGAAACAAAAGCTCGATACTTTGAAGCAAGAGAAAAAAGCCCTGATGCAGCAGCTTCTGACAGGTAAGCGTAGAGTCCAACTGGGTGGGGACTCATAATGCATTTAAGAATCAGCAGGATTGATATCAAGAACTTTAAGGTTTTTGAAGAGATTTCCATTCATCCCAACAGCGCCTTCAACATCATCATCGGAGAAAATAGCGCGGGCAAATCCACTATTTTTGAGGCTCTACATCTCTGGGAAAAGTGCTATCAGACGTACATTCTGTCTTCAAGAAAGGGCTTTTATAAGGTTCGAGGAACCAATAATCGGTATGTAAATTATCAAGAGTTAGACTTTCTTAGAATCACAAAAGATGATGACCTTTTTTTTCACCCCGGCAGAGGCACGAGTACCTGTGCAGAAGTTTCACTGATCCTAAGCTCTGGTGAGAACGACTATGAGCTAGGGTTCAAGATTTCAAGACCGACATCTATTGAAAATGCATTTTTGCGCGTTCAGCCTATCAATGAAGATCAGTTCTCTTCTTTTGCTGAGGCCTTCACTGGGGCCGGACGGTTTCTTGATGAAGCTGTGTTTATTTATCAAACTCGCCCTGTATCTGGTGTCCATCAATTTGAACCTTACTTCAATGAGGCGCAGGTTAAGAAACGAATACAAAGAGGACTGTCGCACGAGGTGTTACGCAATAAAATTGTTGTTCGAAGAGATTCCATAGAACAGCTTAGTGCCAGCATATCTGAAATTTTAGAAAGGGAAGTTAAATTTGAACTGCCGGCAAGAGGTAGGGAAAAGAAAGACGAATATGTATCACTCAAAGTAAGCTTAGATGACGGAAATAAGCATGACCTTCATCTTCAAGGTAGCGGTTTCCTCCAAATTGTTGAAATACTATCAACTATTGAGTTTGTGGACGCCCCACTTAAGTTGCTACTTGTAGATGAACCCGATTCCCACATACACAGTAAGCTGCAACAAAACCTGATTTCACACTTGCGTCGAATTGATCACAATCAATTTTTTGTCATAAGCCATAATGATCAATTTGTTACAAATGCTGGAGATGATGAGATCTTTTTTTTGAATGATGACGCCAAACGTGAACATGAGCTAAAGGCTATCAATTCTGACAGTTTCGATATCATTAAGAACAGCTTAGGCGGTGTCGTCCTCTCGCTTGAGAAACTCAATCGCTCCGAAAATGTTGTCTTTGTCGAAGGCTCTGATGATGTAACTTATATCACCGACCTGGCTGCTAAAGTTTCAGAAATTACTAACGGCAGCGCTTTAGGTTCTAAAAATACGTTTTTCCCGTTAAGGGGAAAGGACAACATCCTTTCTAAAATTGAATACAATAAGAGAACCCTATCAAGCCTGTTTAAAGATAAGCGGTGGGGTACTATTTTTGATCGTGATTTTTCCACGGATCAAATCGATGCCGATCTCAGGCAGAGCCTTTTAAGGAAGATGGGGCGCGGTACACCGTTTGCGTTTAGTCATGATGGCTATTGTATAGAGTCGGTGCTTTTCAGTGACCAGCGAGCTCTGGTTCGGATGATATGCCGTACGAATGACAGGTTAGATCAGGAATGTGTTGAAACCGCAGTTAATGACTTTTTCGATAGTGTTGAAGCTAGTTTGCGCGATATTACGTCAGACCTCTATTCAGAACTGAGAGGAAGGTTTGCCAGTCAGAAGAGAAATCGTACTGAATTTCAAGAATTGGAGTTTGATCAGGTAGTGCGTGAGTGGCTGTTAGAAACTCCCTTTCCTGTACGGCATGTGATGTCAAAACCATTGATATTGGCTTTCTGTCTGGAGGTAGAACTTCAGCTTGGCTCCTCAATTTTAATGCGTCATACGAACAGCGAGGAGGGGGTCTCTAGCGGTTTATTTAATATGTACATCAACACGCTGCAGGCTTTAGATGAGCTTATCCCATCTCTTCGAGAACTACTCACATCGCTTAACTATATAGCTCCTCCAGGAGAGAACTAGAGGGTACATCGAATTGATGTGCCGTCTGATATACATAGCCTTTGCTACTCGTAACTTTGAGAGATAAACGGAATGACTCAATACACACCCAAATTTCAGGAAGAATACAGCGCTAAGCTACCCGCTCTGGCGTTATTGACCAATTTGGGCTGGTCGTTTCTCTCTCCTCAGCAAGCACTGGCTGCTCGTGGCGGCAAGCTGGATGAGGTCGTGCTACGTGATGAACTTCGCAAGCAGCTGGCCGGGCGGCGCTTTACCTTCGCCGGACGCGAACACGCCCTCTCCAATACGGCGATCGATAACCTGATAGCGGAGGTGTGTAGCCCCGCACTCAATGAGGGGCTGAATACCGCCAATGAGAAGCTGTATAACCATTTGCTGTATGGCATCTCGGTCACTGAGTTTGTAGACGGTAAGAAGATCAGCCCGACTATCGCCTTGATTGATTGGAAGGACCTGAGCCAGAACAGCTTTTTGTTTACCGAGGAGTTCAGTGTCACGCGCACCGCAGGTATAGAAAGCCGCAGACCCGATATCGTCTGTTTTGTGAATGGTATTCCGTTAGTCGTGATCGAAGCCAAGCGCCCCGATGGCAACGCCAAGAAAGGCCCTACCATTGACGAAGGTGTATCGCAGAGTCTGCGCAATCAGCGCCATGACGAGATCCCCTTACTGTTTGCCTATAGCCAACTGTTGCTATCCATTAATGGTGCAGAGGGGCGTTACGGCACCTGTGGTACGCCTGCCAAGTTTTGGGCTGTATGGCGTGAGGAAGACATCGCCGATGCCGAGATGGTTGCCATCAAGAACAGGAAGCTGGATGAGGCTCAGGTAACTAACCTGTTCTCGTATAGGCCCGCTAAGGACCTGGACTGGTATCAAACCCTTATCGCCGGTGGAGAGCTGGCCGTTACCGGGCAGGATCAACTGCTGATCAGTCTGCTATCTCCAGCTCGATTACTGGAAATAGTGCGCTACTTCACCCTGTTTGATAAGAAGGTCGGCAAGATTGTCGCGCGTTATCAGCAGGTATTTGGGATCAAGCGTCTGATTGACCGCATCAACACCAAACGTCCTAACGGCGGACGCGAAGGGGGTGTGATCTGGCATACCACGGGGTCTGGAAAATCCTTCACGATGGTGTTTTTAAGTAAGGCACTGATTCTCCATGACACACTGAAGCAGTGCCGGATTGTCGTCGTCACAGACCGTGTGGACTTGGAAACCCAGCTCAGTAAAACCTTCAGTTCCGGCGGTGAGCTGTCCGGTAAGAAGGATCGTGAAGGTGCAATGGCGACGTCTGGCACTCGCCTGGCGGAGCAGATAGGCAAAGGCTCTGAGCGTATTATCTTCTCGTTGATTCAGAAGTTTAATAGCGCGACCAAGCTACCGCAGTGTGTTAACCACAGCGCCGATGTCATTGTATTGATCGATGAGGGGCATCGTAGCCAAGGTGGTGAAAACCACATCCGCATGAGGCAGGCGCTGCCCAATGCCGCCTTCGTCGCTTTTACCGGCACACCTCTGCTCCAAGACGATAAGACCACTAATAAATTTGGCCCCATCGTTCACGCCTACACCATGCAGCGTGCGGTTGAAGACAAGGCGGTGACGCCTTTGCTTTATGAGGAGCGTATTCCTGATCTGGATGTTAATGCCCGTGCTATCGATAGCTGGTTTGAGCGAATTACTGAGGGGCTGACCGACGAGCAACGCACCGATCTGAAGCGCAAGTTTGCCAAGAAAGGCCAGGTCTACAGCGCCGATGATCGTATTCGCCTGATTGCGCTGGATATCGCCAACCACTTTGTGAAAAACATCGATGATGGGTTAAAGGGGCAGTTGGCCTGTGACAGCAAAGCCTCCGCCATCAAGTACAAGAAGTACCTGGATGAAGCTGGGCTGTTTGAGTCTGCCGTGGTGATGAGCCCACCTGACAGCCGCGAAGGCAATACCGCTGTAGATGAGTCAGCCACGCCAGAAATTACACAGTGGTGGAAGGAAAACGTCGGTAGCAATGATGAGCAGACTTATACCAAACACCTGATAGAACGCTTTGGTTCTGAGGACACTGGGGATGACTCCCTGAAGATGCTGATCGTGGTGGATAAGCTGCTAACCGGCTTCGATGAGCCCAAGAATACGGTGCTCTATATCGATAAGCCGCTTAAAGAGCACAACCTGATTCAGGCCATTGCTCGGGTTAACCGCCTGCATCCGAAAAAGAAATTTGGTTTGCTAATCGACTACCGCGGCATTCTGGCCGAGCTGGATACTACCATCGCTAAATATCAGGATCTGGCTTCTCGTACTCAGGGCGGTTTTGATATCAATGATATTGCAGGCCTCTACAACCAGATGAGTACTGAATATAAGCGTCTGCCGCAGCTGTATAAGGCTCTCTGGGGTATCTTTGCGGACGTGAAGAACAAAAACGATATTGAGCAGTTACGCCAGGTGTTGGTGCCCAGGATTGAAGAGCAAGAGCCTTCAGCCCCTGGAGAAAGGGGCGAGCTGGTCGATGTACACCTCAAGGTACGTGAAGACTTTTACGAGGCGCTGACCGAATTCGCCAGTTGCCTCAAAGTTGCCCTGCAATCCGCTACCTTCTTTGACGATACGAGCTTTAGCGATGAGGACCGCCGTCACTATAAGGAGACCGTGAAGCAGTTCTCCAGCCTGCGACAGTTAGCAAAACAGGATGCCGGTGAAACCATTAGCTACGACGAGTATGCCGAGCAGGTTAAAAAGTTAATGGATAAGCATGTCGTCGGGGTGGAAGTAAAAGAACCGGATGGTGTTTACGAAGTTGGCAAAATGGGACAGCAGAAGCCTGAAGAATGGTCTGAAGATAAGACTCGTAACGAAACCGACATCATCAAGACCCGTGTTACCAAGATGATCGAGCAGGAACTGCGTAACGACCCTTATGCGCAGGAGGCTTTCTCCAAACTACTGCGCCAGGCGATCGACGAAGCAACAAGCCTGTTTGATCACCCGCTGAAGCAATACATGTTGTTCCGCGAATTTGAAGAGCAGGTACAGGAGCGTAAGCTCAATGACATCCCTGATGCATTCCATGGTAACCGGCATGCACAGGCCTACTTCGGCATCTTCAAGAAGACCTTACCCGAAGTGTTTGCGATTACAGATCTGCAGGCGCAGGAGAAATGGATAAAACTCGCTTTCACCATCGATGAGAGTGTTGAAACATCCGTCGCTGAGAACTCTATCAACCCTCAAAACATTGAAGCCGATATCCGTAAGAAACTGCTGCCAATGATGTTTAAAGAGTGCAAAGCCATCGGCGGCGGTATGGATCAGGCCAAGGCTATTGTTGAGTGGGTGGTGCAGGTTACCCGAGTCGGTCTGTCTGGCGTATGAATAGCGCAATGAACGTTACGATTACACCGCCAGATCAGCTCCAGGCCGAAGGAGGCTTTTCATTTAAGTACGGCGACGAGGCTATTTTCTTTGACCGGACGCCTCGTACTGAAGGAATCAGCAGGATACTGATCAAGGTACACCCTGACTGCCGCGTGCGGGTAAGTGCCCCCGTTCACGCAACTGATGATGAAGTACTGGCGGCGGTTAAGAAACGCGGTCGCTGGATCTACTTACAATTAAAAGAGTTCAAAGCCCAGCTGGCACATATCACCCCTCGGCAATATATCAGCGGGGAGAGTCACTATTACCTGGGCAAGCAGTATTTGCTCAAGGTGATCGAAGCACCCAACGAGACTCAGGGCGTTAAACTGCTGCGCGGCAAGTTGGAAGTTTCTGTACGCAAGAAGTCCTCAAGCAAGGTTAAAGCCCTATTGGAAGACTGGTACAAAGCGAAGTCTAAAGAAGTCTTCGCTCGACGCTTGGACGCGATGCTAGACCAGGCGCTTTGGGTGGATGAACGACCACCGATACGTATACTGACCATGCAAACCCAATGGGGCAGCTGCTCCCCAAATGGTCGGTTAACACTTAATCCGCAATTGGTGAAATCCCCTCGCGAATGCATCGACTACGTCATTCTGCATGAGCTTTGCCACATTGCGGAACACAACCATGGTGAGGGGTTTTATCGGCTGATGAAACAGGTGATGCCTAATTGGGAAGTTGTGAAAGTTCGCTTGGATGGGATGGCCGCTACTCTGCTCAATGGTTTTTAGAGAATCAATGATAGCTTTTACTTGGTTAAATACAGATTAAATCGAGTAAAAATACTCTGTTTTGGACAGTGCCTGACTTATGAAAGTGATGCTTGATCACAAGCATTTGAAAAACAGGAGGCTGGCATTTCAATAATACGAACTCCGTGACAGATAAAGTTGGAATCCTTGCTTCTACTCGGCCAGAGAACATAGTCACGTTAATCATCATTAACGTGCTTTTCCTAATGTCTCTTCTAATAGCTGCTATTCATTTGTCTAGGTAATTTGAAGATAAAGCGTCCTTCTGAGTAAAGTTCTGCACAGTGAACTATAAGAAGGTAGCCATAGCTCTCCTTAAAAACAGTAGTCGTCCGTCAAGCGATAGGGGGATTGACGCTATGTTTAGATTAAGGAGTCTTTTACGTGTTGGAATGGGGTGAAACAGGCGGTTGATGCATGAATCTTTTTCACAGGTGGCACGATGGTGGCACAGGAAATTTAAGGATCTGCTAAGCTATTGATAAATAGAAGATAAAAAAGATGTATGGCCTCCCCGACAGGACGCCATGTATTGGGCATCGGAGTAATAGTGAAAGCTACCCAGTCTATATGTTAGACCTTTCAATAAATAGTCATCCTTTACCGTCCGTTTTTTTGTATTCTAGGAAAGACTCATAGTTGAGATGGGAAAGCTCGATGTCATAATCCAGTAGTTCGATTTCTGACTTTAAACGGGGTAAAGCGACTTGCTTTTTCCCGTATTTCGCGGTCTGTAGGCTGATTTCATGGCCAACTATACGAGAGATCAATGCTATTTCAACACCAACGGTATCCGTCATTTTATCAATGAGTGTGTGCCTGAATGTGTGGAGGTTTTTGGCCTTAGGATTGTCAATTTTGCACGATTCCCGATAAGACTTCATTTTTCCGTTGCCGTTATACCAGTCACTGGCTTTTTTGGCCCACTTATTTTTTGTGCTGTAATACAGACCATCAAACAATTGCTCAGAATCAGCCACTTCTCGCTTGCGCTTTGCCACGAAGTCTAAAAAGCCCAGATCAATGAGGGTGCTGTGAATCGGCACCTTGCGTCTGGATGAATCATTTTTAACTACCTGAACCTTATTGCCAGCATCATCGTATTCATTTTTTATGTGTATGTAATGAATGGGGACAGGGATCTCGTATGAGTCTTTCTTTTTCTTTGGTGTCTCTTGTTTGATATCGCCTACTTGAAGTTGGCATATTTCATTTAAACGTGCGCCGCTGTACAACAGCACAGGAATGAGCCAAAAGTGATAATCAAAAAGGTCTCTAGCGCGGCTGAGTGTTGCTTGAGTATAGGGATAGCCTAGAAATAGTTTTTGGAGATCTTCTTCGCTGTAGACTTTATCATCATCTGATTTTTCTTCTTTCTTAAACAAGATGTCTAGGTCGTCACTGATATCTCTAGGGTTAAAGCCTTCTTTGGCCGCAAACTTCGCGAGCCTCTTGAATCTGTCGAGTATTTTTTTGGCCCGTGATGGCTGAATCGTTTGAGCGGTCTGTGTGTCTTTGGCTCGACCATCTTTCAACCTTAATAGCTGGTCTTTGAGCGCTTCGCCGTCATCGTACGTCAGCGTATAGTAATTTTCCTCTGGCCCTAACAGCTTTACACAGGTCTCTAGCATTTGAATATGCTCGTTCTGCGTTTGCTCATTTGCTTTGAGGTTTTTGCGTACTTTGTTTGTAATGTACTTATCAAATACCGTGCGTACAGAATGGAAGGGTATTGCGCCCCCGCCATTGTTTCCGCCGTTGCCACCGTGCCGTACGAGCATTCTTTCCGCTTGTTCGAATTCTAATTCAGGGTTATCTGGATGATCAAACGTGACCGGAATTCCATTGACATCAATGGTTATTTTATTTCTGGGAGCTTGCTTTTCAATGTACGTCGTCAGATGCACAACGTCTTCGTGGGGCTTTGTTCCAGCAGTCGGTTGAGGCGAGTTGTCATCCCGCTGCTTATTGTGAGGCTGTGGCAGGTCAAGTAACTCGTCCGTCATGTAATTCTTATCCTGAAGGTAATACCGGAGAATGATTTCCTTGAGTTTCAATGTGACCAACTGAGCAATATTGGTCTCAGGACTAGTAAAGCGATCATTACATATACAGTCAAGTATCTGAGGACACTGGTATCTTAATAAACATGACAGTGTGCATGCTTTTGCTTTATTCGTTGTTTTGAGTGCGAGCCGGATGTCTCGAGAGCTTAGGGGGAACTCAGTGAGTATTGATTTGGGGATGGTCAGTCGAATGTAATAAATACCAGACGAACGGCGTAACAGATGTGGGATGTGTGCAGACATAAAAAAAGCCTCGAGTGGCACACGGAATCGTCCATTGTGCCACTCGAAGCTTTTAGTAAGTCATTATTTCATTAAAAACAATGGCTTACATGTAATTGGTGGAGGTGGCGGGTTTCGAACCCGCGTCCGCCAATCCTCTGCCTCTAGATCTACATGTTTAGACACTTCTATTCAGTTAACCCAGCACGGCCCGAAGGTCAGGGCGTTTAGGGCGAGCCTCTTTAGTTTTAACCCTTCGTCTTGAGACAAAGCTTCCGGGCGATTCTATCTCGAATGACACTGCAAAATCCTTTAGTTATAGACACCTATAGGAGCAGCGCAAGCAGACTTAAGCTGCTAGAGCGTAGTTATCGTCGTTTGCAACTATAACTGTGTAGTAATTGATTTACGTGATTCACTACACTCACGACATGCACCAAAGGGTTCGCAATCGGCGTCGAAGCCAAGTCACCCCCATAGTCTTTCCGACCACACAATGCCCTGATAGTTCTGTTAAAGCAATGCTCAGGTTGTTATGTAAGACGGGCCGGCATTATAGCCGGTTTACAGCAAGAATATAGCTTTATCTTAACAACCGTTCTACTTTGCCGCCAGTACGCGTTGTTTCTGACGGTTCCAGTCGCGCTCTTTTTCAGAGTCCCGCTTGTCATGCTGCTTCTTACCTTTGGCCAGGGCGATTTCGCATTTGACCCGGTCGTTCTTCCAATAAAGGGAGAGGGCGACACAGGTGAAACCTTTGGCCTGTACGGCACCGATAAGGCGATCGATTTCGCGCCGGTGCAGCAGCAACTTACGCTGCCGGGTAGGTTCAGCAACAACGTGGGTGGATGCGGTTTTCAGTGGTGTAAAATGGGCGCCAACAAGCCACGCTTCGCCGTTATGCAGAACTACATAGGAGTCTACAAGCTGGCCGCGACCTTCGCGGAGGCTTTTTACTTCCCATCCGGTCAGAGACAGTCCGGCCTCGAACTTAGCATCAATCGAATACTCGTGTCGGGCTTTCTTGTTCTGGCAGATGGTATTGCCACTGGGTTTTGCTTTCTTCTTTGCCATGGTGCGGGATTATATAGAGGCCTTCAGTGCAATGAAAGAAAATTGAATCACTTCCAGAGCTGGGAAGTAGTGATTCGGGTTTTTCAGGCGAATAGTCGGTTTTTTGCCTGCTGTATGGCCGGTGTCATTGAATTGAATGCCCAAAATATGGACAATGCCGGGCTGTTTTATTATTTGAAATATCAGTCTACTTTAAGAGATTTACATGAAAGATCGCCAAAATATCCATGGATCATGGGCCAGTCGCTGGGTCTTTATTATGGCAGCGACAGGCTCAGCCGTTGGCCTGGGTAATATCTGGAAGTTTCCCTATATCGCTGGCGAGAATGGCGGTGGTGCATTTGTTCTGGTGTATCTGCTGTTTATTCTGGCGGTGGGTGTGCCAATTATGATGGCAGAGGTGCTGGTGGGGCGTCGGGGTCGTCAGAGCCCGATTAACTCGATGCGTGAAGTGGCTATGGAGGCCGGTCACCCGCCGGGCTGGTCAATGGTCGGCTGGGTTGGTGCGTTAGCGGGTTTTCTGATCTTTTCGTTTTATTCGGTGGTTGCCGGATGGGTGCTGGCCTATGTTGCGGCGATGGGCAATGGTGAGTTTCTCGATATTGGCAGTGAGCAGGCGGGTAAGGTTTTCAGCAATTTATTGGCCGATCCGCAAGCGTTGCTAATCTGGCATTCGGTGTTTGTGGTGCTGGTGATGGCGGTCCTGATGGGCGGTGTTAATAAGGGCCTTGAACGCGCCACTAAAATTATGATGCCAGCACTGTTTGTGTTGCTGCTGTTGTTGCTGGGGTATTCGATGAGCTCTGGCTCGTTTGGCGAAGGCCTGGAGTTTCTGTTCCATTTTGATCCTTCTGAACTGTCATGGGATGCGGTGCTGGTGGCGTTGGGGCACTCGTTCTTTACGCTGTCGCTGGGAATGGGATCGATTATGGCGTATGGCTCTTATATGCCGAAGAATGCCTCTATCGGCGGTACCGTGCTGACGATAGCTGCTCTGGATACCGTTGTCGCGCTGGTGGCCGGTATGGCGATTTTCCCGATTGTGTTTGCTAACTCTCTGGATCCCGGTGCCGGGCCCGGTCTGATGTTTATCACTCTGCCGGTGGCGTTTGGTCATATGCCGGGCGGCCAGGTGTTTGGTTTTCTGTTCTTTGTGCTGGTTGGGCTGGCCGCCTGGACCTCTGCTATCTCGCTGATGGAGCCGGGTGTGGCCTGGATGGTGGAACGGTTTGGTCTGAAGCGGGGGCCTGTCTGTACTATGCTGGGGCTGTTGGTGTGGCTATTGGGGATCGCGGCCCTGAGTTCGTTTAACTTTGGCAGCAATATCTCCCTGTTTGGGATGAATATCTTTGATTTTCTTGATTTCATTACAGCCAATGTTTTCCTGCCTTTGGGAGGGCTGTTTGTCGCGGTCTTCGCTGGCTGGGTTCTGAATAAGCGGATTACCGGAGATGAGCTGGCGGTTACAAATCCGTTATACTATCTGGCCTGGTCGGTTATGATTCGCTATATTGCGCCGATCGCGGTTGCAGCGATCTTTATTTTCAACCTGATCGAAAAACTGGGCTGATGGTATGACACAGGTAGACCGGAGCGCGCTGGTGCTCCACACGGCAGAGCAGATGTATGATCTGGTAAATGATGTGGAGAGTTACCCTCAGTTTCTGCCCTGGTGCTCCGGGACTACTCTGATAGAGTCCACTGACGAGACGATGCAGGCCAGTCTGAAGGTTGCTAAGGCAGGGCTTAAGTATAGCTTTACCACCCGCAATGAACTGAAGCGTCCGGAAATGATCAGGATAGAGCTGGTCGAGGGGCCGTTTTCCAGTCTTTCAGGGCTCTGGACGTTTAAGCCTCTGAGCGATGAAGCCTGTAAAGTGAGTCTGAGTATGCAGTTTGATTTTTCGGGAAAACTGACTAGTCTGGCGATGAGTAAGGTGTTTAATCAGATGGCGGCAACTATGGTGGACGCTTTTGTTAATCGCGCCGATCAGGTGTATGGCTAACAGCTTAAGGTTTAAAGGTAGCGGACATGATTAAAGTTGAAGTGGCCTATGCCCTTCCGAATGAACAGAAGATTATCGCGCTGCAGGTAGCTGAGGGTAGTTCTGCGTATGAGGCTGTGGTTCAGTCGCGCATTGCGGAGATTTTCCCGCAGATCGATATTGAAAACGACCCTATGGGGATTTTTGCTAAAGCCATAGCCGACCCCAAAAGTTATATTCTTAAGGCGGGTCAGCGGGTTGAAATCTACCGTCCGCTGATTGCTGATCCTAAAGAGATTCGTGCACGTCGGGCCGCTAAAGCTAAAGCTAAAGCGGAACGGGAAGCCAGTAGCTGATCGTTCAGGGCCTGTACTTATACTTAGGTTCCCCGGATTAATGAGCTCGGGATTTAAGCGACTTGCAGGTCAGCGCTTATGTGAAATGCAAAAACCGGATAGCATCCGGTTCTTGGCAGAAAAACGTCTGGAGGTGGTTGTTATTGCTGGGCGCCGCCGGGGCGGTAGTCACCGGCAATGCCTGACAGGTTGCCGTTGGCATCAAACAGAACAGTGAGTCGTTTTTGTGTGATAACGCCTGTTTCACCGGACTGGTTACGGTAGATGTAGTCCCAGCGGTTGTTGTTGAAACTGTCAGTCACCAGCGGTGTGCCCAGAACATAACGCACCTGATTCTGTGTCATTCCCGGACGGAGAGTATCAACCATTTCCTGGGTGACCACGTTGCCCTGTGGAATGTCGATTTTGTAAACGCCGGGGAATTCGGAACATCCGGCCAGTAAAATAGCGGCGATAACGCTAATAAGAATTTTTTGCATTAGTAAATGACTTCCACTTTCGCGTATAAAATCAGATAATTGAGATCGCAAGTCTAACATTCGTTGAGATAAACATCATAGAGAAAGATTATGGCACTTGAAAATCAAGAATTACGTAAAGCAGGCCTGAAGGTAACCCTGCCGCGGGTGAAAATTTATCAGATTCTTGAAAAAGCTGGCGAAGGTGATCATTTCAGCGCAGAAGATATCTACAAACTTCTGCTTGAACATAATGAAGATGTTGGACTGGCAACGGTTTATCGTGTCCTGACTCAGTTTGAAGCCGCTGGGCTGGTTTCACGGCACCATTTTGAGGGTGGGCATTCGGTATTTGAGCTGACTCAGGATGAGCAGCACGACCATATTGTCTGCGTTAAGTGCGGTAAAGTGCGGGAGTTCAGTGATCCGGCCCTGAAGAAGCGTCAGGATGAGATTGCCCGGGAGCTTGGGTTTAAAATCACCGACCGGACCCTGTATTTGTATGGTGAGTGTGCCGAGGGTTGCAGTAAAAAATAAGCGTGTCAGGCAGAACGTCTGAATATAAAAAAACCGGCGATGCCGGTTTTTTTTCGTTTAACGCCTGTGTTTTCAAACAGGCTGTTCCGGAATATGCGGCAGCCTCATCAGCTTTTGATTACATCCAGCCCAAGCATCTCCCGGGCATGATCCAGAGAGGTTTCGGTGACATCGATGCCACCCAGCATGCGGGCGACTTCCCCGACGCGCTGATTTTTTTTCAGCCGGTCGATACGGGTGATGGTTTTGTCTTTCACGGTCTGCTTGCTGACGAACAGGTGCTGGTGTCCCTGAGAGGCGACCTGCGGCTGATGGGTGACCACCAGAATCTGATTGTTCTCACCCAGCTGGCGTAGCAGTCGTCCGACCACCTCGGCGATAGCGCCACCGATACCGACATCGACTTCGTCGAAGATCAGGGTAGGGGTGCTGGAGGACTGCGCGGTAATCACCTGAATGGCCAGCGATATCCTCGATAGTTCTCCGCCTGAGGCGACTTTGTTCAGCGGACGGGGCGGCTGACCTGCGTTGGTGGTAATCAGGAACTCGACCTCTTCCAGACCATGGACATTCAGCTGATCTTTGTCATAGGGGGTGATGGACACGCTTAGCTCGGCTGCGGTCATCCCCAGGCTATGAAGCTGTTTGTTGACCTCATTTCTGAGTGACTGTGACGCTTTTTTACGGGCCTTGCTCAGGGTCTCTGCGCTGCCGAGAAATGCCTGACGGGCGTGCTCAGTTTCTTCGTGTAGCTGTTCAAGTGCCTGATCCGACATGCTCAGGCCCTCCAGTTCGTTCTGGATATCCAGATAGAATTGCGGCAGCTGTTCGGCCGGTATCCGGTGTTTTCGTGCCATATCAAATATGCTGCTGAGCCGTTCTTCGACGTCGGCCTGACGTTTCGGATTCAGCTCAACCCGGTCCATATAGTGGCTCATCTCCTGGCAGGCTTCTTCGATCTGAATCTGGGCACTGCTGAGCATCTCTATGGTCTGGCTGACCGAGGGTGAGGTGCCCTTTATGTTGCTCAGCAGGTGCTGGCACTGGTTTAGCAGGCTTAAACAGTTGACCTCTTCGCTCTCGCTGGTGAGTTGCAGTATCTGCTGGCCGGACTGCAGAATTTCGCCGGCATTGGCCAGTGTGCTCTGCTCCTCTACCAGTTTGTCATACTCTCCCTCAATGACTCCCAGCTGTTCCAGCTCCTCTGCCTGGTAGCTCAGCAGTTGCAGTCGCGCGGTTTGTTCTTCGCTCTGGGCCGATAGCTGGTGCAGACGGTTGTTGAGGCTCTGCCAGTGACGAAACAGTTTACGGGTTTTGCTCGCCAGTTCCCCTTTGCCGGAATAAGCGTCAAGAAGGTGGCGGTGATGATCTTTTTTTAATAAACGCTGATGCTCATGCTGACCGTGAATCTCGATCAGATATTCGCCCAGTTCCCGGACCTTGTTGATCGGGCAGGGGCTGCCGTTGATATAGCTTCTGGAGCGCCCTTCACTGGTGATGACCCGGCGCAGAATGCACTCATCGTCGTCCAGATCCTGAAGTTTCAGCCATTTTCTGGCTGTTGGGATATTGGCAATGTCGAAGCTGGCAATAATTTCTGCCCGTTCAGCGCCTTTACGAACAGAGCCCATATCGGCCCGGTCTCCAAGCGTCAGACCCAGAGCGTCAAGCATAATCGATTTGCCGGCCCCGGTTTCGCCGCTGACAACGGTCATACCGTTCTCCAGCTCGAGGTCCAGTTCTTCGACAATCGCGTAATTACGGATATTGAGTTGAGTGAGCATAATTGTATATCTGTGTTTTTATACAGTGTTTTATGTATAAGCTAATAAATAGTCCAGTGCAATCAATAACTACTCAGTCTGGTTAAAAAAATCTAAAAATACCCACTTGAATACTGATGTCATAACCCCATATAAAAGCTCAACAGAAATTTCACATATCAGATGGTTGGAGAAAGTGATGGCAGGCGAAGATAAGTCTCAGGTTGAAGAGCTGCAGCCGGAAACCGTGTCCACAGAGATTGAGCAGGTTGAGACCGCTGAGGAATCCGTTGAGCCGGTCCCCGAGGTTGACGTTGACGCTATACAACTGGAGCTGGCTCAGGTTCAGGATCAGATCGCTGCTTTGAAAGATCAGGAGCTGCGGACGAAGGCCGAGATGCAAAACGTCCGTCGCCGTGCAGAAAAAGACGTCGAGAAAGCGCATAAGTTTGCGCTGGAGAAGTTCGTCAATGAGCTGCTTCCGGTAGTGGATAGCCTGGAACGGGCTATTGAGGCTTCCAGTAGCGATGAAGAGGCGGTTGTGGCACTGCGTGAAGGGGTTGAGATGACCCTGAAAATGTTCGTGACAGGCCTGGGTAAGTTTCAGGTTGAACAGCATAATCCTGTCGGTGAGCCGTTCAGTCCCGAACAGCATCAGGCGATGTCGATGGTACCTAACCCGGATGTTGCTGCTAACCATGTTATGGCAGTGATGCAGAAGGGTTACAGCCTCAATGGGCGTCTGATTCGTCCGGCGATGGTGATAGTTTCTAAAGGCGCGGAATAAATCAGGACTTGAAACTGATAAATCCGCACCAATATAGCTAGCAAGTTCAAAAGAATTTTGCCCGTCTGAACGGGCACAGAATTACTGGAGTGATTAAAATGGGTAGAATTATTGGTATTGACCTGGGCACAACAAACTCATGTGTCGCTATTCTGGATGGCGATAAGCCACGGGTTATTGAAAACGCTGAAGGTGATCGTACCACCCCTTCCATCATCGCTTATGCAGAAGATGGTGAGATTCTGGTTGGTCAGCCGGCTAAGCGCCAGGCAGTAACCAATCCGAATAATACTCTGTTTGCAATCAAGCGTCTGATCGGTCGTCGTTTTAAAGACGATGTGGTTCAGAAAGATATCAAAATGGTGCCATATAAAATTATCGAAGCTGACAACGGCGATGCCTGGGTTCAGGTAAACGATAAGAAGATGGCCGCGCCTCAGGTATCTGCAGAAATCCTCAAGAAGATGAAGAAGACTGCAGAAGACTATCTGGGTGAAACGGTTACCGACGCCGTTATTACTGTGCCTGCTTACTTCAACGATTCCCAGCGTCAGGCAACTAAAGATGCCGGTAAAATTGCGGGCCTGAACGTTAAGCGGATCATCAACGAGCCAACCGCTGCAGCTCTGGCTTATGGTATGGACAAGTCTAAGGGTGATAAGACTATTGCTGTCTACGACCTGGGTGGCGGTACCTTCGATATCTCTATTATCGAAATCGCAGAGGTTGATGGTGAGCACCAGTTTGAAGTACTGGCGACTAACGGTGATACCTTCCTGGGTGGTGAGGACTTTGACTCCCGTGTTATTGAGTATCTGGCCGCTGAGTTCAAGAAAGAGTCCGGTATCGATCTGCACAGTGACCCACTGGCGCTACAGCGTCTGAAAGAGGGTGCTGAGAAAGCTAAAGTTGAGCTCTCTTCTGCTCAGTCTACCGACGTTAACCTGCCGTACATTACTGCCGATGCTACTGGTCCTAAGCACCTGAATGTGAAGATCAGCCGTGCCAAGATGGAATCACTGGTTGAAGCACTGGTTGACCGTTCTATGGAACCTTGCCGTATCGCACTGAAAGATGCTGACTTGTCGGCTTCTGATATCGATGAAGTGATTCTGGTGGGTGGTCAGACTCGTATGCCTCTGGTGCAGCGAAAAGTGACTGAGTTCTTTGGTAAAGAAGCGCGTAAAGATGTTAACCCTGATGAAGCGGTTGCGATCGGTGCATCTATTCAGGCAGCGGTTCTGTCGGGTGATGTGAAGGACGTATTGCTGCTGGACGTTACCCCGCTGAGCCTGGGTATCGAGACTATGGGTGGTGTTGCGACTCCGGTTATCGAGAAGAACACCACTATCCCGACTAAGAAGTCTCAGGTGTTCTCTACTGCCGACGACAATCAGACCGCGGTAACCATTCACGTGGTTCAGGGTGAGCGTAAGCAAGCCACCGGGAATAAGTCGCTGGGTCGTTTTGATCTGGCCGATATTCCGCCAGCGCCACGGGGTATGCCTCAGATCGAAGTAACATTCGATATCGATGCCAACGGTATCCTGAACGTATCGGCGAAGGATAAAGCCACCGGTAAAGAGCAGTCTATTATCATCAAGGCCTGTTCTGGTCTGAGTGATGAAGAAGTCGAACAGATGATTCAGGACGCAGAAGCAAACGCTGAAGCGGATAAGAAGTTCGAAGAGATGAGTCAGGCCCGTAACCAGGGCGACGCGATGATTCACTCCGCTAAGAAGACCCTTGAGGATGCCGGTGATAAGGCAACTGAAGAGGAAAAAACTGCGATCAACGGTGCTATCGAAGAGCTGGAAGGCGTGCTGAAAGGCGACGACAAAGAGGCTATCGAAACTAAGACAGCAGCGCTGACCGAAGCGGTCTCTGCTCTGGCTCAGAAGATGTATGCCGAAGCGGCTCAGCAGGCGGAAGGTCAGGAGGGCGAACAGGCCCAGGCTGAACCAGCTGACGATGCTGTCGACGCTGAGTTTGAAGAAGTTAAAGATGACGAGAAAAAGTAAGTTTCTTTAAGTGAATCATGCTTGAAATGACAGCGCGGGCCGGTCCCGCGTTGTCCTGTTTTTATTCTCAGCTGATTTAAAGTAGTTGTTAACCGGATTGCGAAACAGATTATGTCGAAGAAAGATTTTTACGATGTGTTAGGCGTTGCTAAGGACGCTTCTGACCGGGATATTAAAAAGGCGTTTCGTCGGATGGCGATGAAATACCATCCGGACCGTAATCCTGACGATAACTCGATGGATGATGCCTTTAAAGAGGTGAATGAAGCATACGAAGTCCTGTCGGATAAGCAGAAGAAAGCCGCTTATGATCAGTATGGTCATGCCGGTGTCGATCCGAATGGTATGGGCGGTCAGGGCGGCTTTGGTGGCGGCGCTGGCGGCTTTGGCGATATCTTTGGTGATGTGTTTGGCGATATTTTCGGCCAGCAGGGACACGGTGGCGGTCGTCGCAGTCATGTTCAGCGTGGTGCCGATCTGCGTTATACCATGGATCTCAGCCTGGAAGAGGCGGTAAAGGGGTGCGAAAAAACCATTACCGTTCCGACACTGGTGCCGTGTGAAGTGTGTGATGGCAGTGGTGCTAAACCGGGTACCAGTGCTAAAACCTGTGGCACCTGTGGTGGTATTGGTCAGGTGCGGATGCAGCAGGGATTCTTCTCTGTACAGCAAACCTGTCCATCCTGTCATGGTGAGGGCCAGGTTGTATCGGACCCGTGTACCAGCTGTCATGGTCAGGGCCGTAAGCAGCAAACTAAGAAATTGTCAGTCAAGATCCCGGCGGGTGTTGATACTGGTGACCGCATCCGCCTGTCAGGCGAGGGTGAGGCGGGTAGCCACGGTGGTCCATCCGGCGATCTGTTTGTTCAGGTTAATGTCCGTGATCATGCGATCTTTGAGCGGGATGGTAAACATCTCTACTGTGAGGTTCCGATCAGCTTTATTGATGCGGCGCTGGGCGGTGAGCTTGAAGTTCCTACACTGGAATCCCGCGTTAAATTGAAAATTCCTGCTGAAACCCAGACCGGCAAGTTGTTCCGTCTGCGGGGCAAAGGGATTAAACCTGTACGTGGTGGCGCCGTTGGTGATTTGCTGGTGCGGGTGATTGTTGAGACGCCGGTGAACCTGAGCGGTAAGCAGAAAGAGCTGTTGCGCGAGTTTGAAACCGCGATGGATGAGCGGCAGAAACATCACGGGCCGAAGAAACATGGTTTCTTTGACAGCGTGAAGAAATTTTTCGAGGATATGACCTGATATTCTCAGGGGGCTGCAGTGCAGCCCCTGCGACTTTTTGGAGTCTTACATGAGTGACTTTCCCACTCAACCGAAGGAACTGTGGCGACTGATTCAACAGGAAGCCCGTGAAGAGATGGCCAGAGAGCCCTTTCTGGCGAGTTTCTTCCACAGCACAATTATACGTCACCAGAGTCTCTGTGAGGCGGTGAGTTATTTGCTGGCCAATAAGCTGTCTGATGAAGTGATGGCTGCCATTACCATGCGTGAGCTGATTGAAGAGGCTCTCGGAGGTGATCCTGAAATCCTGAAATGTATCTGTAAGGATATCAGTGCAGTGCGGACGCGGGATCCGGCAGTTTCCAGCTTCACGACAGTGCTCCTTTATCTGAAGGGCTTTCATGCCCTGCAGGCCTACCGTATTGCCCACTGGATGTGGCAGCAGGGGCGACATTCGATGGCGCTTTATCTGCAGAGTCGTGTCAGTGAAGTTTTTCAGGTAGATATTCATCCTGCGGCACAGATAGGCTGTGGCGTGATGTTTGATCATGCAACCGGCATCGTCGTCGGCGAAACCTGTGTGATTGAAAACGATGTGTCTATTCTTCAGTCTGTTACGCTTGGTGGTACGGGTAAGCAGAGCGGTGATCGCCATCCCAAGATTCGTGAAGGGGTTATGATTGCAGCCGGTGCCAAGATCTTTGGCAATATTGAGGTGGGTGCCGGGGCTAAAGTCGGTGGTGGCTCTGTGGTGCTGGAAGATGTTCCGCCCCATACCACGGTGGTCGGCGTTCCGGCTAAGATCGTCGGTCGCCCTGAGGGTGATAAGCCGGCTTTCGATATGGATCAGAGCGTCAGTCAGCAAAAGAATAAATGACTCAAAATGCGGGCTGATATAATCAGCCTGTAATCAGACCAGGTGTACAGAATGATAAGAGTTGCAGTAACCGGCGCCGCCGGGCGTATGGGTAAAACGAATATTGAAGCGATTCAGGCGACTGAAGGTGTCACACTCGGCGCTGCTATCGTTGAGCCAACCAGCAGCCTGATTGGTGCCGATGCCGGTGAAGTGGCTGGCGTAGGCAAACTGGGAGTCAAAATTGTCGGTGCTCTTGATCAGGTGATGGATGATTTTGATGTTCTGATCGATTTTACTGCGCCTCAGGCGACCCTGGCTAATCTGGCTCAGTGTGCTGTAAAAGGCAAGGCGATGGTTATCGGAACAACCGGACTCAGTGAAGCCGAGCGCAATGAGCTGAAAAGTTTTGGCGAAGTGATGCCGCTGGTGTTTGCTTCGAATATGAGTGTCGGGGTTAACCTCTGCTTTAAACTGCTGTCGGAAGCCGCCAAAGCGTTGGGCGATGATTACGATGTCGAGATTATAGAGGCGCATCACCATCACAAGGTGGATTCTCCTTCCGGTACCGCCCTGAGTATGGGTGAAGTCGTTGCCGATGCCTTAGGCCGGGATCTGCGGCAGTGTGCCGTGTATGGCCGGGAAGGACAGGTCGGTGCCCGTAGCAAAGACGAGATCGGCTTTGTGACCATTCGTGCCGGTGATGTGGTGGGTGATCATACGGTGCTGTTCGCTACCGAGGGCGAGCGCGTTGAAATCACTCACAAGGCAAGTTCCCGGATGACTTTTGCCAAGGGTGCTGTCCGCGCAGCGGGATGGCTGGCGGGTAAAAAGAACGGTTTATACGATATGCAGGACGTACTCAGTCTGCGTGACTAATACAGGTCATATGGCCTTAGAAGCCGCCAGATGAGTCAGGTTTACAGGCCGGCTCATGTGGCGGTTTTTTTATTTTTACTGAACAATTAAACAAATATCCCATTATGGGACGAATCCAACCCCCACCGTAGTCATTTTCATCTATATTTATGGGATGACAGCCAACGGCTTATGGAGTGACCAAATGTCTGCCAATAAATTTGAGACCCTGAAAGAGATGGGGTTTGATGACCCCTATGAAATTGAGAAATATACCACCCGTACAGAAAATGATATTGATGTACTGAAGGTCTATCTGCATCGTCATCAGGGCGAATGGATGACCAAGAGTAGGAAGTTTAAGTTTAAGCGGCGGCACACCAATGTCTCTGTGGAAGGTGGTCTGGTGCCTTATCGAGCCAGTACCGAGCCTTCACCGTACTATCTGAAAGCGGTTGCCGAGCTTGAAAAACTGGTTGTTGAAGAGAAGTCAGTAAAAGATAAAAAGCAGCACCTGCTTGATGAGATTGATCATCTTGAGAAGGTGGTGACACGTAAGGTGGAAGATCTTCGTCGGCAGATCGAAGAGCTTTAAGCCTCGATGGCTTCAATGATCAACGGCTGGTGAGTAATCACCGGCCGTTTTTGTTTGTAACACAAAGCGCGAGGGGCGGTGATGTATAAACTGGCGTTCTATGTGCCGCAAGAGAATCTTGAAGCGGTTAAGCAGGCGCTGTTTGCAACAGGGGCTGGCAGGATTGGTGACTATGATAGCTGCTGCTGGCAGGTAAAGGGAGTTGGTCAGTTCAGGCCTCTGTCGGGCAGCAATCCTCATATTGGCAGCCAGCATTTGCTGGAACAGCTTGAGGAGTGGAAAGTAGAACTGGTGTGTGAGGACCATCTCATCCGGGTGGCTGTCAGGGCGCTTAAACAGGCTCATCCCTACGAGGAGGTGGCTTACGAAGTCTGGCCGCTGAGCGATTTATGAGCATGTTTATAACTGCGGATGTTATAAACATAATCTGTTGATAAGGCTGTTGATTAAGTATGGATAACCGCTTGATCTGTGTGTTAACTATTTGTTTTTATAGAATAAAATAGTTTTGCGTCAATTCTGATCTGGTTATTAACTGAGCGGTTGTAATCGCAGTAAATAAGTCACAAAAACTGTGTATATCGTTGTGGATAAAGTATGGGTATCACTGGGGTAAGCGACGCAGAGCCCGTGACAGTGGCATTCTGCGTCATTGGTGCTATAACGCTCAGTGACCGATGCGGGTCATGAAGCCGGTAATCCCGGTCAACACAATCTCTGACGCCATCGCGGCCAGAATCAGGCCGGTAATCTTACTGAGAATATTCAGCCCGGTTTTCCCCAGCAGGCGTTCTACCCGGGTAGCGGCATGGAGTAAAGCCAGCAGGCAGATCAGGGCCAGAAACATTCCGCTGAGTCCCAGCAATACCTCGATACCATGCAGTTCTGAACCATACACCAGAATTGCACCGATGGTGGCCGGCCCGATAATGGTGGGAATCGCCAGCGGCACAACCGAAGCATCCTCCCTTGCCTCTCCGGGCACCTGAGCGTTGGTGCGTATACCATCTTTGACCAGGCTGACGGCTGACAGAAACAGCAGTATCCCGGCTCCGATGCGGAAGGAATCGATCGTTATTCCCAGCAGTTCAAACAGCGGTGAGCCGAAGAAAAACAGCACCAGTGATGCTAACGCTGCGGCAAAAACCGCTTTGTTTGCGGTACTGCGGCGTTCTGCCGGTGTGTCACTGCGGGTCAGGGAGAGGAACATTGATACCACAAAAAAGGGCGCAAAGAGGACGAAAAATTTAATCCAGGTAGCGATTAACAGAGTCATAGGTGGTTCTCATCATCCGCGCCGGATAAGCGCAGTAAAATAAAAAAACGGCCTTATGGGCCGTTATTCATAGCTGTAGTCGGGGAAGGAAACCACGACAGGAACAGGGGAGTGGTTATTTTAACACCAGCCAGAGCGCATGCAGAATACCCGGGATGTAAAAAAACAGGCAGAGCACAATATTGATCACCAGTTGCAGCCCTGCCCCGGTTTTCATGAAAACTGCGATAGGGGGCAGCAGAATCGCGAGAATGATGAGAATCAGTTTGTTATCCATAGCAAGCTCCTTTTGTCTTATTGATTAAGACTTTTCAACGAATTGTCCGGGTGGTGTATGAAGATCGACGTGATGCAGGGGAAATACCCCCTTTTGCCGGTCTTCAAAATAGAATCGTAATGCGTTTCTGATGGTCTGAAATGCCAGCTCATCCCAGGGTATGGTCTCTTCGGAAAACAGCTGCACATCGGTGGTTTCATCGCCGGCAGAGAAATTCAGATCGTCCAGTTGTGCCAGATAGATCAGCTGTATCTGGCTGACCGGTACGATAGAGGTCAGGGTGTAGAGCTGTAAATCGCTGACCCGGGCATTGGCTTCTTCAAGGGTTTCCCTGGCGGCGGCCTGGCGGGTTGATTCGCCGTTTTCCATAAATCCTGCGGGCAGAGTCCAGTAACCGACACGGGGTTCAATCGACCGTTTACACAGCAGTATCTTGTCTTCATACACCGGCAGGCAGCCGGCGACCACTTTAGGATTCAGATAGTGGATTTCACCACACTCATTACAGATATGACGAGGGCGGTTATCGCCAGCCGGTATTTCGAATCGGACGGTCGATCCGCACAGATTGCAGTATTTCATAGCGTGTCCTTCAGTATTGGTCCCGGTCCGTAAATAGATCATGGTGTGTGGAGCATCTGTTAACACTTACTTTAATCTAATAGCCGCTGTTGGCTCAAATATTCAATCGAATATCGGTTAACTATTTTCTGAAGTTTTTCAGATGACCATTAAATACCGACTCTAAGCTGCGCAGTCAGGCGTTAGACATCCTGATTACTCTCGTTGATCTTCTTCATGCGGTAGGCGAGCCGTGAACGGGTTAACCCCAAGAGTCTTGCTGCCGCTGACAGGTTGCCATCGGACTGAGCGACCGCCTCACTGACCAGGCGGGCTTCCAGTTTATCGAGGGAGGGGCCGACAGCGTTAGCCGGGGCGAAACGGCGAAACTGCTCCAGCGCTGATTCTTCGCTATCCTGACTCAACTCCCCGTCTGAACTGATGGTAAACAGCAGCGCCCGGGTGGTTTCCTCATCCCGGAACAGGTGAGAGAGATCGATAAGCGATTCATCTTCGGCGGCGATCACCCCCCGCTCGACCAGGTTCTGCAGTTCACGAATATTGCCGGGGAAACGGTAGTTCAGCAGTGCCCGCATCGCTTTCAGAGTAAAGCCACGTACGCTTCTCTCGTGGCGTTGGTTGTAGTGCTCAAGAAAATGGGATAGCAGCAGCGGAATATCGTCACGCCGCTCCCGCAAGGGCGGCAGCAGTATTGGAAATACATTCAGGCGGAAAAACAGATCCTCGCGGAACTCCCCTTTAGCAACCGCATCCCTCAGTTCGACGTTGGTGGCAGCGACCACCCGCACATCGACACTGATCAGACTGGTGCCGCCGACCCGCTCTAATACTCCCTCCTGCAGTACTCGCAGCAGTTTGCCCTGAGAGCTGGGGCTGAGAGTGCCGATCTCGTCGAGAAACAGGGTACCTCCGTGGGCGCGTTCGAAACGTCCCGGCCGTGAGGTGGTGGCACCGGTAAAAGCACCTTTGTCGACCCCAAACAGCTCGGACTCGATCAGGGTTTCGGGAATCGCGGCACAGTTGATGGCGATGAAGGGTTCATCTTTACGGCTGCCGATCTCATGTAGCATACGGGCAAACAACTCTTTGCCCACGCCGGATTCCCCAGTGAAGAGTACCGTTGCCCGGGTGCTGGCAACCCGTCGTAGCATATGACAGGCGGCAATAAAGGCGGAGGAGATACCGATTAACTGCCGCTCGCCCAGTACCGGTAGTTCAGTATTGGCCATCGGTAGCGGCGCGGCAGTGGGCAGCGAGCCTGAACCGGTATTGCTATGACTGACAAAATCTTCAGCATTGAGATAGCGCAGATCCTCATCGACATCGCCCCAGAGTTCGACCGTTCGGCCAATGACGCGGCAGGTGGCGTGGCCCATTGCGCGGCACTCGACCTCGCGGAATACCGTCAGTCGTCCCAGCAACGTGGTGACGTAGCCCATGGCATAGCCCAGCTGCATCCAGCACGCCGGCTCGGTGCCGATGCCGTAGGCGGCGATATGTTCATCATCTTCACTGGAATGGTGCCAGAGAAATTCACCATCGTAGGTGCCCTGATGGGGATCGAACTCAAAGTGGATGGTTTCCACCTGCACCACTCCCTCCAGTGAGTGCAGCTGCGTGCCGGCAAAGAAGATCGCTTCCGGGTCGGCATCGGGCCAGCGTTCGCGCACCAGTTGCGCATCCCGGACGCCGGAGCTATAGCCCGATCGGGTCAGCAGTCCCCGCGCCCGTTCAATCCCCAGTCGTTCAATCAGTTCGCGCCGCAGGCTACCCAGCGACGAGTTGTGCATCAGTACCATGCGTTGGCCATCCAGCCAGATCCGCCCGTCTTTAGGGGAGAAATGCAGATACTCAGAGAGTTGACCAAAGTCCAGACCGGAACCCTCAGTGAGGTTATCGCTGTCGCCAGCGGGAAGTTCAGGGGGGCGCGCTTGGGTCAGATCCGGTTGATCTGTAGTGGGGTCAGAGGTCATGGGTGTACTCATTGTTATCATTATTGTTAACAAAAATATTAAGTCGTTTTGGTGTATTTAACAAACTTATCAATTGTTGAGTATTTAAATAATTTTTGTGCACTGCAATTAGGCATAAATAATTTGTTCATACATAAGGGGGCTCTGCTCGTGTTTTGTTGATGCTGCGTTGCAATAAAAAGAGCTATGGAGAAATCTGGCATAGCGGTTGCTCTATCCAGTTAACAATAAAAAACGTCCATTCCCATCTGTTTTTGGGCGGACAACACGCTGGAGGTTCTATTGTGACAAGTGTACATGGTGACTCAGATCTGTTGGATCAGTTGCTCTGGGAGGGACGGATATTCGATGGCAGCTGGAAGGTGGCTCAGGGTGGTAGTGCCGTAGTGACCGAACCGGCAACGGGCGAGGAACTGACCCGAACCGGTATGGGGGATGCTGCGGATATCGCCATTGCTGCGCGAAGTGCTGCTGAAGCTCAGGCAGAGTGGGTGAAAATGCCCAGCCGTGAGCGGGCAGATATCTTTTTTCGTGCTGCTGAGGCTCTGCAACAGGATTTTGAAGCGGCGAGAACCTGGATCGCCCGGGAAACCGGAGGCATCTATGCCAAGGGGGAGCATGAAGTTCGCGAGGCCGTGGTGATTCTGCGCCGGTCGGGGGCGATGCTGCTGGATTCGGGGCACGGCTTAGTGTTGCCTTCGGCATCCGGGCAACTTTCCTTTGCGAAGCGCCAGCCCCTGGGGGTTATCGGTGTGATCTCGCCGTTCAACTTTCCTCTGATTCTCTCTCTTCGTGCGGTAGCACCTGCACTGGCAGCGGGCAATGCGGTGGTGCTTAAGCCAGACCCGCGCACCCCGGTCAGCGGCGGCTTTATTATTGCCCGCGCGTTTGAGCTGGCGGGTTTGCCCAAGGGGTTGCTACATGTGGTTCCCGGCGGAGCGGATGCCGGTGAGGCGCTGTGTACCGATCCGCACGTGCGCATGATCGCCTTTACCGGGTCAACGCCGGTCGGCCGCAGAATCGGTGAGCTGGCAGGACGCCACCTTAAAAAAGTGATGCTTGAGCTGGGGGGTAAGAGCCCGCTGATTATCACCGAGGATGTCGATCTTGATCTGGCGGCCAGCAATGTAGCCTGGGGCGCCTGGTTCCATCAAGGGCAGATCTGTATGGCTTCAGGCCGCATTATTGTCCACGAATCGATTGCTGAACAACTGATTGAGCGACTGGTAGCTAAAGCCAGTCATCTGCCTTTTGGAAACCCCGCCGATGGCAATGTAGCGCTGGGTCCGATGATCAACCGCAATCAGTTGGAGCGTGTTGACGCCATTGTAAAAGATAGCGTTGCTGCCGGAGCGGTTCTGGAAGCGGGCGGAGAGCCCGAAGGGCCTTACTACCGGCCAACAGTACTGTCTGGCGTTAAACCAGGGATGCGTGCATACAGTGAAGAGTTCTTTGGCCCGGTTGCCAGTGTTATTACCTACCGTGATGACGAGGAGGCGATCCGCATCGCTAATGACACTGAGTACGGTCTTGCAGCCGCCGTTATTTGTCGCTCCGTTGGTCGCGCGACAGCGATTGGTGAACGTCTGAGTGCCGGCATGGTGCATATCAATGACCAGACCGTCAATGACGAGTGTAGCAATCCGTTTGGTGGCCGGGGCGCTTCCGGCAATGGTGGCAGCATCGGCGGGCCGGCTGACTGGGATGAGTTCTGCCAGTGGCAGTGGGTCACCGTGAAGGATGCCCCACCGGCCTATCCGTTCTGAGGGACTCTGGTCGATTAACCAATACTTTTTGCAGCGCTGCCGACGATCTGTCTGGTCAATCGCATTGCAACGTTTAATTCAAAGCGAAGGAATAAAATATGAATAACAACTCCCGCTTAAAACCCTTGTTTCTGACAAAGATGCCTTTAAAGCCTCTGACCGTTGCTATCTCACTGGTAACCGTTCTATGCGTTCCAGAGGCGCTGGCATTTAAAATTGATACCGGTAACCCCGATGTCAGGCTGCGCTGGGATAACACCTTCAAATACAGCACGGCGTTCAGGGTGGAAGACCAGTCAGATACCTTGCTGACGGATGTTAACTACGATGACGGTGATCGTAACTTCGATAAGGGGCTGATCTCTAACCGGCTCGACTGGCTGACCGAACTGGATGCCCGCTATAAAGATTATGGCGTACGGGTGAGTGGCGCTGCCTGGTATGACTCGGTGTATAACCAGCGCAATGATAACGACTCGCCATTTACCAATAATTCGACCAGCGCTAAATACAACGAATTCACCGATAAAACCCGCGATGTGCATGGCCGTAAAGCGGAACTGCTGGATGCGTTTGTCTACGGCAATTTTGATCTGGGTGATATGCGCAGCAATCTGC
Source organism: Amphritea atlantica (assembly GCA_024397875.1). Classification (NCBI taxonomy): domain Bacteria; kingdom Pseudomonadati; phylum Pseudomonadota; class Gammaproteobacteria; order Oceanospirillales; family Oceanospirillaceae; genus Amphritea; species Amphritea atlantica. The sequence continues at coordinate 3,710,692 of CP073344.1, read as the reverse complement.
GTCTGGGACGCCACTCACTGGTGTATGGTGAAACGCTGTTCTTTGGCGCTAACGGTATCGCCGATGCTCAGGGACCAATTGATCTGATCAAACTGTTAACCGTACCGAGCACTCAGTTTAAAGAAGTGCTGCGGCCGGTTAACCAACTCTCCGGTACGTTGCAGATCAACCCCGAGCTGTCGCTGGGCGGTTATTACCAGCTCGCCTGGGAGGAAACCCGTTTGCCGGGGGCTGGCAGCTACCTGTCGAATATCGACTGGGCCGGTCCTGGCACTGAGTCGCTGATCGCTGGCCCCGGGGTTATATGGAACCATATCTCAGATGTGCAACCGGATGATTCCGGTCAGGGTGGTTTAAAGCTGCGGATTGCGCCGGAGGAGAGTGATTTTGAGTATGGTCTTTACTATGCCCGCTATCACGCCAAGACTCCGTCAGGTTTCTATTTTGACCCTGTAGGACAGACTATCCGTACCGTCTATGGGCAGGATATCGAAACCGTTGGTGCCAGTGCCACTACCTCAATTGGTCAGCTGAATATCGCGGCGGAAGCATCGATGCGCTTCAACGCACCGCTCAACAGTGATCCGCAGATCTCTGTTGGTCAGACCGCGGATAACGATAACAACATCCTTTATGCGGTGGGTAAGACCGCCCATGCCAACCTCTCCGGTATCTATGTAATGCAGCCTAACTCTCTGTGGGATGGTGGAGCGTTGCTGGGTGAGCTGGCATGGAACCGGGTGGTATCGATTGATAAAAACCCGAATGCGCTGGACCCCAACACCACCCGTGATGCCTGGGCGATGCGGATGATCTTTTCGCCGGCCTACTTCCAGGTATTGCCCGGTCTTGATATCGAGCTGCCAGTCGGCCTTGGTTATAACTTTCAGGGCCGTTCAGGCGCGGTTGCCAATATGAATGGCGGCGCCTCCTATGGCGGTGATTTCAGTCTGGGAGTCAACGGCACCTATCAGAACACCTGGAAGCTGGGGGCTAGCTATGTCCGTTTTCTCGGCGACGAGTTCAGCTTCGTAACGCCGCAGAACAGTCCTGCTCCGGCGCTTTCATTCAAACAGACCCGTGCCGACCGCGATTTTGTGTCGCTGTTTATCCAGCGCAGTTTCTAACCGAATTCAGTGGAGATAAGAATAATGAAAAACACACTTAACATTAAAACACTCAGAATGGTTGTCACCGGTGTCAGTCTGGCGATAGCGGCTCAGGCTTCTATGGCCGCTGTAGATGCCTCAATGGCAGAGCAGTTAAAGACAACGTTAACCCCAGTGGGCGCAGAAAAAGCGGGCAATGCTGACAACACCATCCCGGCCTGGAGCGGCGGCTACAGCAAAGTAGCAGAGGGCTATACCAGTGGCGAGCCACGTCCGGATCCATTTGCCGGTGAACAGCCGTTATTTACGATTACTGCGGACAATCTCAGCCAATACAGTGCTCAGCTCAATGATGGCGTTAAAGCCCTGTTTGCGAAAAATCCCGATTTTCGCATGAATATCTATCCGACTCACCGTACCGCAGCGGCGCCACAGTGGGTGTATGACAATACCCTGAAGAACGCCACCAATGCTGCGCTGGCTGCGGATGAGGCATCCGTCAGTGGTGCTTACGGCGGAATTCCTTTTCCGATACCTGAAACCGGTGCTGAGGTGATGTGGAATCACCGTTTAGGCTGGTCAGGGCAATCGGTCGAGTATGCGATGAAAACCTATATCGTGACCTCCGACGGGCATCGTTCGCTGGCCAGTGAAGGTGAAGAGCTGCTGCAGTTTCCTTACTACTACAAAGAGGGTAATGCTGCCAGCTATAGCGGTGTGAACCAGTTGGGTCGTTTTATTGTGACCGGACCGGCCTCCAAAGCGGGTGAAGCGATTCTTGTACATGATCCTTCGGTAGCCGAGAAAAAGCGGGCTATCTGGCAGTATCTGGTCGGTCAGCGCCGGGTGCGTAAAGCGCCATCGGTGGCTTATGATACCCCGGATTTCGTGACCTCCGGTGTCGGTCTTTTCGATGAGGCGTTCATGATGTTTGGCCCAATCGATCGTCATAGCTATAAGCTGGCAGGCAAAAAAGAGATCTTTATCCCCTATAACAACAACCACGCCGCTCAGGTGGGAATCGATGAACTGATGGGGGATCACTATCTGAATCCGGAAAATGTTCGCTGGGAACTTCATCGTGTCTGGGTTGTTGAAGCCGAACTGAAGCCTGGATTGCGTCACACCGTTCCTAAGCGGACCTATTACATCGACGAAGACAGCTGGAAAATTGTGCTGTTCGATGGCTGGGATGCGAAAGGCGACCTGTGGCGTATGAACTACTCACTGACCTATCTGGTGCCTGAACTACCAGCGCTGGTAACCAATGTGATGTGGGGGGGATATGACCTGCAGACCGGTGCGTACTATCTGAACGCTGCGATGAATGGTGGCACCCCGCATTACCGGGTGCGTGAACCGATATCTGAAGGCACCTGGAGTCCGGTAGAGCTGGCCAACCAGGGTGCTCGTTAATATCTCACAATCCGTATTTGATCGTTGTCTGACGACTGCTGCTGTCACTCGCAGCAGCAGATATCAGGCGATGATCAGGAGTTTTCTGATGGTCAGATTTTCCAATTCAATATTAAGAAACCGGCTGGCGGGTGGTTGCCTGCTGCTGCTGATGGCCGGGCAGAGCTGGATCGCTGTGGCCGCCGCTGAAACCGGTTTTTCTGCGCTGGACAAACCAGCACAGATCTCTGCTCAGTCAGCGCATAAGACCTTATTGTCGGTCGGACGTGCTGGTCAGCGGCTGGTGGCTGTGGGTGAAGAGGGCATTATTCTGTTATCGGATGATAATGGTCTGCACTGGAATCAGGTTGCGTCACCAGTGTCTGCAGCGCTAACCGAGGTGCAGTTTGTTGATCCCCGGCATGGCTGGATTGTAGGTCACTATGGCGTGGTGCTGGCGACCACGGATGGCGGTGAAACCTGGCAGAAACAACTGAATGGCATTCAGGCGGCACAGTTATTGTTGGCGGATGTTCAGTTGCGCGGTGGCGATGAGCGTGAGCTGCGTGAAGCGCGCCGGTTAGTAGACGATGGCCCTGATAAACCCTTTCTGAATCTGCATTTCACTGATGCCCTCAACGGCTTTGTTTTCGGTGCCTACAACCTCATCTATCGCACCCATGATGGTGGCCAGAGCTGGCAGCCGTGGCTGAGCCGGGTTGATAACCCGATGGGGCTGCATCTGTATGGTATGGCCGAAGCGGATGGGGTGCTGATGATGGCCGGTGAGCAGGGTACGCTGTTGCGTTCAACCGATGCCGGAGAGCATTTTGAAGCGATCGACTCGCCTTATGATGGGAGCTTTTTTGGCATTATTGCTGAGCCGGATGGGGCGTTTGTCGTCTACGGCCTGCGGGGACACCTGTTCCGTTCAGTCGACAGCGGCGACAGCTGGACTCAGCTTGATACCCGGGAAGAGGTTGCGCTTAGTGCCGCGTCGATGCTGGCGGATGGGCGTCTGCTGGTGGTGAGTCAGAGTGGCTCACTGCTGGTTGATCAGAATGACACCGGTTTTGCACCGGTACCGGATCTGCCAGCACTGCCGTTAGCGGGTGTTGTTCAGTCGGCTGACGGGGCAGCTATTGTTGCCAGTCTGGCCGGGGTTCACCGATTTGATCTGCCTGGACGTATCGCCAGGGATAGTGCGTCCGGCAGTGTGAAGGAATAGCGTTGTGAATAGTGCGAATAATATAGATACCGGTGCAGCGAGCCCGCAGCCGGAAACGTTCGATCCGCATTCCGGATCGGTTATTGAACGTCTGGTGTTTAATCAGCGTCGGCTGGTGCTGACAATTTGCCTGATCATCAGTATCGGACTGGGCTGGCAGGCAACTCAGCTTGGGCTGAATGCCAGTTTTGAGAAGATGATTCCCACCGGACACCCGTTTATCACTAATTTCCTCGCCAACCGTTCCAGTCTGGCCGGGCTGGGTAACTCGCTGCGGGTTGCGGTGGGCGTTAAACAGGGCTCCATTTATGATCAGCAGTACCTGCAAACACTGCAGAAGATAAATGATGAATTGTACCTGCTGCCGGGGGTTGATCGCCCCTATATGAAATCTCTGTGGACCCCCAGTACCCGCTGGATTGCCGTGACCGAAGAGGGCATGGATGGCGGTACGGTGATTCCTGGTGATTTCGATGGCTCTGCCGCGAGTCTGGAACAGGTAAAGCTGAATGTGCAACGCTCCGGTGAGATCGGACAGCTGGTGTCGGCTAATTTCCGCTCCAGTATTGTCTATGTGCCGCTGTTGGATAAAGATCCGCGTACTGGCGAGCCCCTTGACTACGGTGATCTGTCCCGACAACTGGAGCAGATCAGAACCAGGTATCAGAGTGATAATATTGAGATTCATATCACCGGTTTTGCCAAAATTGTCGGTGATCTGATTGAAGGTATGCAGCAGGTTCTGGTGTTTTTCGTACTGGCGGTGGCGATTGCCACAGCTGTACTGTATGCCTATACCCGCTGCCTGCGTAGCTCGCTGCTGGTAATGGGGTGCTCCCTGATTGGTGTTCTATGGCAATTGGGGATGTTGCAGCTGTTTGGTTTCGATCTGAACCCCTATTCCATCCTGGTGCCGTTTCTGGTATTTGCCATCGGTATCAGCCATGGTGCGCAGAAAATGAACGGTGTAATGCGCGATATTGGTAGTGGCATGGCGCCCTATGTGGCCACCCGCAACACCTTTCGTCGTCTGTTCCGCACCGGTATCGCCGCACTGATTACCGATGCCTTTGGCTTTGCGGTATTGCTGGTAATCGATATCGGTGTGATCCGGGAGCTGGCGATTGCGGCCAGTCTGGGGGTGGCGGTGCTGATTATCAGTAACCTGGTACTGTTGCCGGTATTGCTCTCCTATATCGGTGTGACACCGAAGGCGGCTGCGCGCTCGGTTCAGCATGATAGTGCGGCGGGGAGTGATCGTGAAATTCATCAGGTCCTGCCCGGACGGTTGTGGAAATTCTTTGCCCTGTTTACTGAGCGTAAATGGGCTTTGACTGCGTTGACAGTTGCGGCCTGTCTGGCAGTGTTTGGTTCGGTGGTCGGTAGCCGCTTGCAGATCGGTGATCTGGAACCGGGCGCCCCTGAGTTGCGGGCAGATTCCCGTTATAACCTGGATACCGCTTTTATGGCAGATAACTATGCCGCCAGTTCCGATATCTTCGTGGTGATGGTGAAAACCGCAGTGGATAGCTGTACCCATTACTCAGTCTTGTCGAAGGTTCGTGAGCTGACTGGCCAGCTGGAACGGCTACCCGGTGTTGAATCGACCAACTCAATGGCGCGGCTATCCCGCTATGCGATGGTGGGCTACAACGAGGGCAACTTTAAATGGCTGGAGTTGATTCCCAACAATGCAGCGCTGGGAGCGGTGCAGGCACGGGCGCCACGGGAGCTGTTTAATGCGGATTGCAGCTTATTATCGGTATATGTCTATCTGAAGGACCATAAGGCCGCGACGCTTAACAGTGTGGTTGAAGTCGCGCAGAGATTTGCGGCTGATTACAGCGATGATGAGGCTCGCTTTATGCTGGCAGCGGGCAATTCCGGCATTGAGGCCGCCACCAATATCGTGGTTAAAAAAGCGATGAACCAGATGATGTATATGGTCTACGGTGCGGTGATTATTCTCTGTTGGATCACCTTCCGCACCTGGCGCGGCGTAGTGGCGGCGGTTTTGCCACTGATGCTGACCTCGGTGATGTGTCAGGCGCTGATGGTCAAGCTGGGAATCGGCGTTAAGGTGGCGATTCTACCGGTGATTGCGCTGGGTGTGGGGATCGGTGTGGATTACGCGCTATATGTCCTGTCAGTGTTGCTGATGGGGCTGCGCTTCGGCATGACGGTAACCCAGGCTTATCAGCTGGCGTTGCGTCAGACCGGCCGGATCGTGATGCTGACCGGTGCAACGTTGGCGGTGGGGGTGGCTACCTGGGTGTTCTCCCCTATCCGTTTTCAGGCGGATATGGGCATCCTGCTGGCGTTTATGTTCCTGTTTAACATGCTTGGGGCGTTGATTCTGTTGCCTGCGCTGGCGCACTTTCTGTTTGGCTCTACTGTGATTGCTCAGCCTGTTAACAGCAGTGCGCCAGTTCAGGAACACAATGATAATCATCCGGGTGGTCTCAAAAGCCAGTCTTTTACAGAGGAGAACAGTCATGCTTGATCTGCAGATAAAAGGGATGCTGGAGCAGGCGACTGCTGCGGGAGCGCCGGACTTTGCTGACCTGCCCCCCGCTGTTGCCCGTGAGGTTTACAGTCAGATACTGACGGCCACCGATGTTGCCGTAGCTGACGGGGTGGATATTTCGGACCGGAGTATTCCGGGGCCTGCTGGTGAGTTGAATCTGCGCTGCTACCGGCCGGAGGGGCAGGGTGAACTGGCTGGCGCGGTGCTCTATCTGCACGGTGGCGGCTTTGTGGTGGGCTGTCCCCGGGATTATGACGGTGTTGTCAGTCAGCTAAGCCGGTTGTCCGGTTGCCTGATTGTGCAGGTGGATTACCGTCTGGCACCGGAGCACGCCTATCCGGCCGCCGTCGAAGACAGTTACGCCGCGCTCTGCTGGCTGGCGGAAGCGGCGACGGAACTGGGGGTTAAACCGGGACAGGTTGCCCTGGCCGGTGATAGTGCCGGCGCCAATCTGGCCGCGGTATGTGCGCTGCTGGCACGGGATAACCAAGGCCCCTCGGTCTGTCTGCAAACGCTGATTTATCCTACCGTCTCCGGGGTGGACGAGGTGTATGAGTCCTATGGCAGATATGGTGAGGGTTATACGCTGACGACCCGGAGTATGACCTATTTTATGGGCCATTATCTGAATGGCAGTGCTGAACCTGTCGATTTTCGGTTTGCACCGCTGGAGGCAGCTAACCTGTCAGGCCTGCCGCCGGCACTGATTCAGGTGGCAGGTTTTGATCCGTTGCGGGATGAAGGCATGGCTTACGCTGATGCGCTGATGCAAGCCGGTAGCCCCGTTAATCTGACGGAATATGCGTATCTGACGCATGGTTATCTCAGCATGTCGGGAGCGGTTGATGCTGCCGGTCGGGCAATCGAAGAGATCGCCGCTGTCTGGCGGCAGACTTTTAGTTCAGTTTTGTAAATCACGATAATAATAACAGGAGCGATATATGAAGATTCAAGCGGCGGTTGCCCGGACTGTACATGGGCCGCTAACACTGGAACATCTTGAACTTGAAGAGCCTCGTGCCGATGAGATCCGGGTACGTGTCGTTGCCACCGGTGTCTGTCATACCGATATTGTGGTGCGCGATGGCATGTTACCGACGCCAATGCCTGTAGTGCTGGGTCATGAGGGGGCCGGCGTGGTTGAGAGCGTGGGATCGGGTGTGACGAAAGTTGTCCCGGGCGATCATGTAGTGATGACCTATAACTCCTGTGGTGGTTGCCCCAGCTGTGAGGATCATGCGCCCAGCTACTGTCATGAGTTTTTTCCGCGCAACTTCTTTGCCATCCGGGCAGACGGTACGACGGCACTGTCAAAGGACGATGAGGTGATACAGAGTAATTTCTTTGGACAGTCCTCTTTTGCCACCCATGCGCTGTGTCATGAGCGCAACATCGTCAAAGTGACCGATGCCGTATCGCTGGAGCTGCTCGGGCCGCTGGCCTGTGGTGTACAAACCGGTGCTGGGGCGGTTATCAATGCGCTGCAGGTGAAAGCGGGTAAGTCGATTGCGATCTTTGGTACCGGCTCGGTGGGGCTGTCAGCCGTGATGGCCGCCCATGCGATGGGTGCCACAACCATTATTGCCGTTGATATGAATGATGAGCGACTGGCCTTTGCCGAAGGGGTAGGGGCGACACACAGCCTGAATCCCGCTAAAGGTGATGTCACTGCTGCGATCATGGAGATCACCGGTTACGGGGTGGATTATGCACTGGATACCACCGGACTGACTCCGGTGATTAAGGGCGCGGTATTGAGTCTGGCCCCTCGGGGCTGCTGTGGTGTGCTGGGCGCGTCGGCTCCCGGTAGTGAGATTATTCTCGATGAGGTGCATTTCATGAGTGGCGGTCGACGTCTGATAGGTATCGTTGAAGGCGAGTCGGATCCGGACAGTTTCATTCCGCAACTGATCGATCTTTATCAGCAGGGTAAATTTCCCTTCGATAAGATGGTCCGGTTCTATCCATTTGATCAGATCAATGAGGCGATAGCGGATTCTGAATCCGGGGTTACCATCAAACCTGTGGTCAGGATGTAGGATGCCTTAGCGAAAGTGATCTAGCCCATACTTTCGTAGGCAATTGGAAAACACTTTTTGTTTTCATGCCCGCCACCTGCATTATTTGGCAGGTGGTGTTTTTTTGCTTTCTTGATCGGTTAGCTGCACATGAGCCTCAGCCCGAAAACTGATAACTGTAGCTCTGCATTGCGTCAGGAAATGCATCAACGCTGCCGTCCCATTCGAACCTTTTAAGTCTGGTCTGTCTGACCGGAGCTCTGAACCATCGTCTCGCCATCAGTCGCGAGCTACCGTCTCCGCGGATAGCGGAAGCCATTCGGCAGAAGCTTGTCCATCAAAGCGCCTGTTCAGGGGGGGGATTTGCCGTCAAACAAAGCAATTCATCCCGCGGTGCCAATGTGACGTGCCGTCGGTGTCAAACTGATTAAACCCTGTTGAGATATCCAGATCGCGGTGTAGAGACGTATCAGAACTAAACTTTCGTCTAAACCAGCGGTATGATGTTGGTATACTATCCATTCATAGCTATAAGTAGTTTGCAGTAACACCCATGATAAATCAGCTGAAACAACGATTAGTCGGGTACGCCCCGAGGACGCTTGATAATGGCGGCCCGCAAGCCAGTGTGCTGATTGCGCTGACCAATAATCCTGCGGGTCCGGAAGTGATTCTGACCCGTCGATGTGATCATCTGAGTACGCACAGTGGCGAGATCGCGTTTCCGGGAGGGAAGCGTGATGCTACCGACCCGGACCTTCTGTTTACCGCGTTACGTGAAGCGCAAGAGGAGGTGGGGCTTCATCCCGAAAAAGTTGAGATTATCGGCTCCCTGGGTGATGTATTGTCAAAGCATCAGCTTCAGGTGAGGCCCTATGTTGGCATTATACCCGGTGATACCGAACTGATACCCAATCTGGATGAGCTGGACCGGATCCATCGGGTGCCGCTGAGCTTTTTTCTCGATGACCGGCGGCATCATACCGATAAAATCAGGTTCCGGGGGATGACTCATTATGTGCCGGCCTATGAGTTTGACGGGGATATTATCTGGGGGTTGACCGCGTATATGCTGGTGGAACTGCTCAATGTTGGCTTTGATGCGCGGATTCCAATGAAAATCAGACCCGAACACAGTATTCGTTAAACGATCACCTGATAGACCGTGTTTTCTTTAACCTGACAGAATTAAATTATGAATAATGAATTTGCACCGCCCCGTCCGATCCGCTCCCCCTGTATTGGTGTGTGCGCGCTGGATGAGAAAGATCTGTGTGTCGCCTGTCGTCGCAGCGGTATGGAGATCGCTGAGTGGGGTGTGCTCACGGATGAACAGAAAAAAGCAGTCTGGGCGCTGATCCGACAGCGGGAAGCGGAAGACAGCAAGGCCTGAGCCGGAGGTTAATATGAAAGTGATGATCGATCTGTGTGTCGTGCCGGTGGGCGTGGGGACCTCTGTGTCTGAGTATGTGACGGCCTGTCAGCGTGTCCTTCAGGATGCCGGGCTGGCTCATCAGATGCACGCCTATGGTACCAATATCGAGGGTGAGTGGGACGAGGTATTTACTGCGGTGAAGCGCTGTCACGAGGCGGTGCATGAATTGGGTGCTGTGCGGATCAGCAGTAGTATGCGGATCGGCACCCGCACCGATCGCGATCAGACCATGGATGACAAAATAAACAGCGTGAAGGCAAAGCTCAAGGAAGAGTGATTACTCTTCCTCCTCTTCACTCTCCCGGTATTGCTCAATAGCCCGGATGGTTTTAATCTGGTTGTCGCTGACCTGCAGGGTTTCAATCCGGTAATTACCTATCACCATGCAGATATTAGCATCGGGAATCGCTTCCAGAATCTCCATCACCAGCCCGTTAATGGTTTTTGGTCCGTCAGTGGGCAGGTTCCAGTTGAGCGACTTATTCACATCCCGGATATTCGCGGTGCCATCAATAAAGTAGCTGCCATCGGACTGTGGATAGACATCCTGGTTTTCTTCTTTGCCATTCAGTGACATCTCGCCAACAATCTCTTCAAGGATATCCTCCAGCGTCACAACGCCCTGGATATCACCGTATTCATCTACGACAAGAGCTATGCGGCGGCTTTCCTGTTGGAAGTTTAATAGCTGAGTATGCAGCGGCGTGCTTTCGGGGACGAAGTAGGGTTCATGAATAACCTGCAGAATCGCCGCTTTGGTGACGGCTTCCTGCCTGAATACCTGTGCCAGGTTGCGCATATGCAGAATGCCGACAACTTTATTCAGCTCACCACGGTAGACCGGCAGTCGCGTGTGAGCGGTATTACTTAACTGATCAATAATCATTTCCAGATCATTGTCCATATCGATACCGAGCACTTCATTGCGGGGGATCATAATATCATTGACGGTGACTTCATCCAGCTCCAGTACGCCCAGCAGCATCGACTGGTTGCGTTGCTGGAGTACGGCACCCGATTCATTAACCAGTGTTCGCAGTTCCTCAGTACTGAGGTGGTGATGCTCCCCAGCGGTCACTTTGACGCCAATCAGCTTCAGTAAGTTGTTGGTGATCAGGTTGACTATCCACACCAGGGGGTAGAGTAGTTTCAGTAATGGCTGAAGCACAAAGGCGGCCGGAAAGGCGATCCTTTCAGGATAGAGTGCGGCAACCGTTTTTGGGGTAACCTCAGCGAAAATCAGAATCACCATTGTCAGGGCGGCAGTGGCGATGAATATCCCACCCTCTCCCCAGAGCTGAACCGCAATGATGGTGGCAATTGATGAGGCAAGGATGTTGACGAAGTTGTTGCCGATCAGAATCACGCCGATCAGTCGGTCAGGGCGCTTCAACAGCTTATTAGCCTTAACCGCGCCGCGGTGACGGTTTTTCACCAGGTGCCTTAACCGGTAGCGGTTAAGTGACATCATGCCCGTCTCAGAACTTGAGAAAAAGGCTGAGCAGAGAATCAGAAATAGAAGCAGTCCCAACAGGGACTCGATCGATGCGCCTTCCAAGACGGTAAACCTATGGTTGCTAGTTGGAGAGCCATTGTCGGGTTTAACCCCCGATACTGTCAAGCATACTAAGGCTTCAGTGAAATGGTTTTGCCAGGTGCGGGAGGTAAATCATAACAACAGTTCGACAACAAACTTACTGCCAAAGAAAGAGAGCATCAGTACGATAAAGCCGCCGACGGTCCAGCGGATCGCCCTGTGGCTGCGCCAGCCCAGCAGATGGCGACCAATCAGAAGGGTCGCATAGAGTAGCCAGGCAAGAATAGAGAGAACTGTTTTATGAACCAGATGCTGGGCAAACAGATCATCAAAGACAATCACGCCACTGATCAGCGACAGCGTCAGCAGAATCAAACCGGTCCAGATCATCTCAAACAGCAGGGCTTCCATGGTTTGCAAGGGCGGAAGGGAGCGCAGCAAGCCTTTGGTTATGTGATGTTTCAGCTGATATTCCTGCTTTGCCAGCAATACCGCCTGAAATGCCGCCAGGGTAAAGATACTGTAGGCCAGAATAGAGATCAGGATATGGATCACCAGGCCCGTGTCATAATGTTTCCCCTGTTGTGAATCAAGCCCGAACAAGGTGAAAAACAGGGCGAAAGCGGCCAGCGGAAAAATGCCGATGTAGAGATTATCGATTTTTTGCCGCAATGAGCTTAACAGAACCAGTGCGGCTACCAGCCAGCCGATCAGTGAGCCGGCGCTGAAGAACTCCAGATGGATACCGCTCGGGCGGTGAAGATCCAGATAGGCCGAGAAACCGTGACTGATAACTGCCAGTAAACCGATGAGGCGGATGATCGTACTGTTGATACTGCGTCCGCCGACGACCTGCCACTGTAAAACAGCCGCGATCAGATAACATATTATGGCGAAAATAGCGGGCAGAATGTGCATTAGCGGTTAACTCATCAGTTCCATAGAGTGTGCAGGCGCTAAGTGTGTCATAAATATCAGTGTGATGAAATATTGATGCCTGCCCAATTGGGTCTGATCGGGGAGGTCCTGGTTGCCGAATAGTCAGGGCGCCATGATTATCAGGTTCCTAAAGCGCTCTGCTGCTGTATAATGCAGGACTTTATTTTACTGTAACAGAGCTGTAGCAAAGGCTGGCTCTGACATAAGCAGTAGCGGATTAACACCTCAAGGCGTAACTATGTTTGAGAATCTGACGGATCGTCTGGCTAAAACGCTTAAAGCGGTCACGGGTCAGGCAAAGCTGACCGAAGACAATATTCAAGGCACTCTGCGTGAAGTGCGCATGGCGCTGCTGGAAGCAGATGTGGCGTTGCCCGTTGTTAAAGCGTTTATTAACAACGTAAAAGAACGGGCGGTAGGCACCGAAGTCAGTAAGAGCCTGAGTCCGGGACAGGTATTCGTTAAGATCGTCCAGCAAGAGCTGGAAAAAGTGATGGGTGAGGCCAACGAGGGTCTTAACCTGGCGACGCAGCCGCCCGCTGTGGTGATGATGGCGGGCCTGCAGGGTGCCGGTAAAACCACATCGGTCGCCAAACTGTCCCGTTTTCTGCGTGAACGTGAGAAGAAGAAAGTGTTGGTGGTCTCTGCCGACGTTTATCGTCCTGCGGCGATCAAACAGCTGGAAACGCTGGCGGCAGAAGTGTCGGTGGAGTTCTTCCCTTCATCTATAGAACAGAAGCCGATCGATATCGTCAATGCGGCGATTCATCACGCCCGAATCAAGCATTTTGATGTGCTGATTGTCGATACTGCCGGTCGTTTGCATGTCGACAGCGATATGATGGACGAGATCAAAGCGTTACATGCGGCGATTAAACCGGTGGAAACGTTGTTTGTTGTCGATGCGATGACCGGTCAGGATGCTGCCAATACCGCTAAAGCGTTCAATGATGTGTTGCCGCTGACCGGTGTGGTTCTGACTAAAACCGACGGTGATGCCCGTGGCGGTGCTGCGTTGTCGGTTCGTCATATCACCGGTAAACCGATCAAATTCCTCGGTGTGGGTGAGAAGGTTGATGCCCTTGAGCCGTTCCATCCGGATCGTATTGCATCCCGGATTCTGGGGATGGGTGATGTTCTCTCTCTGATTGAGGAGGTAGAACAGAAGGTCGATAAGGAGAAAGCTGAGCGGCTGGCCAAAAAAGTTCAGAAGGGTAAGGGCTTTGATCTGGAAGATTTCCGTGATCAGCTGCAGCAGATGAACAACATGGGAGGTATGGCCTCCCTGATGGACAAGCTGCCTGGCATGGGGCAGATGGCTCCGGCGATGCAGGGGGCGAATCTGTCCAGCGCAGAAAAAGGCTTTAAGCAGTTTGAGTCGATCATCAACTCGATGACCCCTCTTGAACGCAAACGCCCGGATGTGATCAGCGGCTCCCGCAAAAAACGGATCGCTATGGGTTCCGGTACCCAGATACAGGATGTTAACCGTCTGCTGAAGCAGCATAAGCAGATGGCTAAGATGATGAAGAAGTTTTCATCAAAAGCAGGTATGGCCAAAATGATGCGCGGCATGAAGGGGATGATGCCCGGCGGTATGGGCGGTCCTGGCGGCTTCCCACGGATGTAACCGGGTAGCTGTTTGCGTCAATCAGCAAATGGCAAAAATGATGAACTCTTATCAAGAGCCTATTTCATCTAAAGCAGGTATGGCCAAAATGATGCGTGGTATGAAAGGGATGATGCCCGGCGGTATGGGAGGCCCAGGCGGCTTCCCACGGATGTAACCGGGTAGCTGTTTGCGTCAATCAGCAAATGGCAAAAATGATGAACTCTTATCAAGAGCCTATTTCATCTAAAGCAGGTATGGCTAAAATGATGCGCGGCATGAAGGGGATGATGCCCGGCGGTATGGGCGGTCCTGGCGGCTTCCCGCGGATGTAACCGGGTAGCTGTTTGCGTCAATCAGCAAATGGCAAAAATGATGAACTCTTATCAAGAGCCTATTTCATCTAAAGCAGGTATGGCCAAAATGATGCGTGGTATGAAAGGGATGATGCCCGGCGGTATGGGAGGCCCAGGCGGCTTCCCACGGATGTAACTTTCTGTCGTGTGATTATTTTATAATCAAAAAGCTTCACAGGGGTGGCAAATTCACGTAATATGCCGCCCTGTTTTTTAAATGGGTGCAGTCTGCGTCGGTATTCTAAAAGAATCCGGAATGGGACTGTTATCTGTAAACTGTGAGCGATTTCAAAACTCACTTAATAAAGGGACCTAACGCATGGTAACTATTCGTCTAGCTCGTAGCGGCGCCAAAAAGCGTCCATTTTATCACCTGACTGTGGCTGATTCTCGTAATCCGCGTGATGGTCGTTTTATTGAGCGTGTTGGCTTCTTCAACCCACTGGCTAAAGGTCAGGAAGAGCAACTGCGTATTAACCAGGAACGTATTGAGTACTGGGTAGCTAAAGGCGCGCAAATGTCTGACCGTGTTGCTAAGCTGCTGAAAGAAGCTAAGTAAACATATTAAAGCAATCAGTCGGGTTTGAGTGATGAGTGGCTATACGTCTGAAGATCTAACAACCATCGGGCGAATCACCACACTTTATGGTGTTAAGGGCTGGGTTAAGGTTTATTCCCATACCGAGCCGATGGAGAGCATCCTCGAATATTCACCGTGGCTACTGAACATTGATGGTCAGTGGAAACCGTTCAAAATTGCGGACGGTAAACGACACGGTAAAGGGCTGGTCGCAAAACTGGCTGGAGTCGATGATCGGGATCTTGCGCGACAGTATTGTGGCGTTGATATCGCGATTGAGAGGAATCAGCTTCCTGAACTGGAAGCAGGTGAATTCTATTGGAGCCAGCTGGAAAAGCTTGAAGTATTAACCGAGTCCGGCGAGAAGCTGGGTAAGGTGAGTCATCTGATCGCTACCGGTTCTAATGATGTTCTGGTGGTTAAAGGTAATGCAGAGAGTATTGATCGCCGTGAGCGATTGATTCCCTACCTGCCGGATCAGGTGGTTAAAGAGATAAACCTTGAAGAAGGTACGATTCGGGTCGATTGGGATCCGGAGTTTTAACCGGTGTGGATCGGTGTTGTAACCCTTTTTCCGGAGATGTTCGAGGCGATAACCCGTCACGGAGTCACCGGAAAAGCAGTGCGCAACGGCTTGCTGGATGTGCAGTGCTGGAACCCTCGCGAGTTCACCAGGGATAAGCACCGAACCGTGGATGACCGTCCTTATGGCGGTGGTCCCGGAATGTTGATGAAGGTGCAGCCGCTGCGGGACGCGATCCAGGCAGCGAAACAGTCTGCCGGTGAACAGGTCAGAGTAATCTATCTGTCACCGCAGGGGCGCCGACTAGACCATGCCGGGGTAAAGGAACTGGCCGCTGCAGAGCGGTTGATTCTGGTCGCAGGACGCTATGAAGGTATTGATGAGCGTCTTGTGGAGAGCGAAATCGATGAAGAGTGGTCATTGGGAGATTTTGTTCTCAGTGGCGGCGAGTTACCAGCAATGGTGCTGATCGATGCAGTGTCCCGATTGGTTCCCGGTGTGCTTGGCCACCAGGACTCAGCGGCAGAAGATTCCTTTAGTGATGGGCTGCTTGACTGTCCTCATTATACCCGACCAGAAAAACTCGACGATATGTCCGTACCTGATGTGTTGCTTAGCGGTAACCACGAGGCGATCAGACGCTGGCGTCTGAAACAGCAACTTGGGCGAACCTGGAAACGGCGTCCCGAATTGCTGGAAGACCTTGAACTGACCAAAGAGCAGCTGACATTGTTAACCGAATTTATCCGTGAGACAGAAGCGTCTCAGGGTTAGTATTTAGGAGCGTGCTATGAGCAGCAAAAACTCTATCATTCAGCAGATCGAAGCTGAACAGATGAATAAGCAAGTACCAGAATTTGCACCGGGTGATACCGTTGTTGTTCAGGTAAAAGTAGTTGAAGGCACCCGTCAGCGTCTGCAGGCGTTTGAAGGCGTTGTGATTGGTAAGCGTAACCGTGGCGTTAACTCTGCGTTCACTGTTCGTAAAATCTCTCACGGTGTTGGTGTTGAGCGTACTTTCCAGACTTTTGCGTCTACTGTAGACAGCATTGAAGTTAAGCGTCGCGGTGACGTGCGCCAGGCTAAACTGTACTACCTGCGTGAGCGTAGCGGTAAGTCTGCACGTATTAAAGAGAAGCTGGCTAAGTAATCGCTTACCAGTTTGAGTATAAAAGGGCAGCTTCGGCTGCCTTTTTTGTTGTCTGGCGTTCGCGACAGTGTTGAACGCGTATTAATATATAGGCACGATATAGTGGGGCTGAAGTGGTTTCGGACTTCAGGGTTGCAAAACTCATTGTTGCTTAGGTTTAGGGATTGAAAAGACTATCGTTCGGACTGGGCTCTATTATGTTGCTGGCAGTATTTGCGGCATATGCGGGTAATAATCAAGCGGCCGCCACGACTCAGCCGGGTGAGGCAGGAGCGGGTGCAGCGGCTAATAATAACGCTTCGCACCGGGAGGCTACGCGTGAGGCGATTCGTCGCTCTGTGGTGGGAGATAGTAGTCCTCTGAAAGTGGTAAAGAAGCGTTATGAGTCAGTCGATCATGAAGAAATCGACCAGTATGTGGGTAGCTGGATCAAACTGGAGACCTATTTTGGCCGGAAGGTTGAGGGTACACTTAAGAGTGTGAAAGGCGATATATTGTATGTCGATGAACATCTCGGTCAGGGTAGCGCAAGTTATCCGATTAATAAAAAAAAGCTTTCCCGGCTCAAAGTGTTGCGATAATGCTTCCCCGATAACGGACTCCCCTGTGTGACCAGTCAACTGCCTGACAACGAACCTTCTGCCGACGAACGATCAACTGAAAAGCTATCTGCCGATGCCCGGATGACGGCTGAACACCCTTCCCCCCGCGACTCTGAGTTGATCGAACAATATTTAGATGCGCTCTGGCTGGAGAAAGGGCTGAGTAAAAATACGCTCAGTTCATATCGTCGGGATCTTGCCATCTATGCCTGCTGGCTAAATAGCCGGAAGGCTTTTCTACTCGAATCGGGTCGAACCGATCTGCTGAGTTACCTTAACTGGCGAGTGCGTCAGCGGATGAAAGCCAGCTCAACATCGCGATTGCTTTCCTGTTTGCGGGGCTTCTTTCGTTATCTGGTGCGTGAGGGAATGTTAAGTGAAGACCCGACCCTGCAGGTTGAAAGTCCCAGGCGGGGCAGGTCACTGCCTAAAAGCCTGACTGAAACTGAAGTTGAAGCGTTGTTACAGGCGCCGGATCTGAGCGATGCGCTGGGCTTTCGCGACCGGGCGATGCTGGAGATGCTTTACTCATCAGGGTTGCGGGTAAGTGAGTTGACAGGCTTGCAGCTGTCTCAGATTAATCTTAGGCAAGGGGTTATCCGGGTCGTGGGCAAGGGGGATAAAGAACGTTTGGTGCCTTTAGGGGATGAGGCGGCAGACTGGCTGGTACGTTATCTCAGGGAGGCGCGCCCGGCGCTGATTCATGATGCTGAGAATGAGGTGGTCTTTCCCAGTCGCAGGGGGCAGCAGATGACCCGGCAAACCTTCTGGCACCGGATTAAGCGCCACGGACTGACTGCCGGGGTGGAACAGTTGCCGTCGCCTCATGTGCTGCGCCATGCCTTCGCGACACATTTGTTGAATCATGGAGCAGACCTGCGGGTTGTGCAGCTGTTGCTGGGGCACAGTGATCTGTCGACGACACAGATCTATACGCATATTGCCCGTCATCGGTTACAATCCCTGCATAAGCAACATCACCCCCGGGGGTGAATTTTAAAGCCGTTTTCAGGTTGTTTTCAGTTTTTATGGTTAGGCTGGAAACTAAGCTGCCTTTTTAGCGTCTTACAGGCAGATGCTTTTTCAGTAAACTCTTTTTGATTCAGACTTTTAAGACAGGCTTTATTTAAGCAGAGCGTTGATAGGGGGATTCAGATGGAGATCTCCCGGATAATTGAGGACATTATGCGAAAGATATTTTTCACGATAGTTGCAATGGCTTTGCTGAGTTTTAATGTTTCAGCCGATGAGAGTAAGGGGGCGGCTATCCGTTCAGCCCTGAGTGCGCTGAACAGTCAGGTGCCGATTGTTGCGGTGGCTGATGCACAGTTTCCCGGACTTTATGAAGTAACTCTCGCCAGTGGTGAAAAACTCTATGTCAATGAGGCCGGCAGTCACTTTGTTGTCGGTGAGATATATAAGGTTCAGTCGGATGGTCGTTTGGTTAATCTGACCGAAGAGGGGAAAAAAGAGGACCGGATAGCGCAGTTGGCGGCTATTGAACCACAGGATATGATCGTCTTTCCGGCAATCGGTGAAACCAAGGCGCATTTGACGGTATTCACCGATACCGATTGTTTCTATTGTCGTAAACTGCATAAAGAGATCGCCCAGATTAATGAGCGGGGTATTGAAGTCCGCTATCTGGCTTTCCCCCGTGCCGGAGCGGGCTCTAAAACGCATCGGGTAATGGATTCTATCTGGTGTGCTGATAAGGCGGATCAGCAAGCTTTGTTTACCAAGGCTAAATCGGGTCAGGCTATCCCCTCCCTGAGTTGTGACAATAGTCCCGTAATGAGTCAGTACGCGCTGGGGCAGAAGATGGGGGTTACCGGAACTCCCGCGTTGGTACTGCAGAATGGTACTCTGGTACCTGGCTATATGCCTGCCGCGCAGCTGGCGAAGATGCTGGGTGTGGCGAACTAGCGTTTTCGTGCTTGATTGAGAAAAGGGGGCTTTTGGCTCCCTTTTTTGTATGTGAATTATTCAACCCGGATTTTTTTTGCATCCGGCAGGGCGCTGCATAGAGCTTACGCTTGGTTTTCGCTATAATGCCTGCCTGTTTTTTAACCGCAGAAATGTCTGCCACTCGAATGGCAAAGTAATAGTGCGAGGTAATGGTTTGAAACCTGTAAAAGTTGGTATCTGTGGTCTTGGCACCGTTGGTGGCGGTACATTCAATGTACTGAAACGTAATGCGGAAGAGATCTCTCGTCGTGCGGGTCGTAACATCGTTGTTGAATCGATTGGCGCCCGCCGTGTAAATCCTGATTGCGATACCTGGGGTACCCATATTACAGGGGATATTTTCGAGATTGCTACCAACCCGGAAATCGATATCGTGGTTGAGCTGATCGGCGGCTATGACACCGCGCTGAAGCTGGTGATGACGGCGATCGAAAACGGTAAGCACGTTGTCACTGCCAACAAGGCGTTGATCGCAGTACATGGTAATGAGATCTTTGAAGCCGCCCAGAAAAAGAATGTGATGGTGGCGTTCGAGGCCTCGGTTGCCGGCGGTATTCCGGTTATCAAGGCGATCCGTGAAGGTTTGTCCGGTAACAAGATCAACTGGCTGGCGGGGATTATCAACGGCACCGGTAACTTCATTCTTACTGAGATGCGCGATAAGGGGCGCGATTTTGCCGATGTCCTGGCCGAAGCTCAGGCGCTGGGTTATGCCGAAGCCGATCCGACCTTTGATGTTGAAGGGATCGATGCAGCGCATAAGCTGACTATTCTGGCGTCCATCGCTTTTGGTATTCCGCTGCAGTTCGATAAGGCCTATACCGAAGGTATCAGTAATATTACCGCGGATGACGTTCAGTACGCCGAAGAGCTGGGGTATCGCATTAAGCACCTGGGTATCAGTCGCCGCACTGATGCGGGGATTGAGCTGCGCGTGCATCCGACGATGATTCCGGAAAAGGCGCTGTTGGCTAATGTTCATGGCGTAATGAATGCTGTGCTGGTGGATGGCGATGCAGTTGGCCAGACTATGTATTACGGTGCCGGTGCCGGGGCTGAACCTACCGCGTCTGCGGTGGTGGCTGATATTGTGGATGTGGTTCGTACGCTGACCGCTGACCGGGATAACCGTGTGCCGCATCTGGCTTTCCAGCCAGGTAGCTTGTCTGAAATGCCTATTTTGCCGGTCGATGCCATTATCAGTGGATATTATCTGCGTCTGACTGTGAATGAAAAACCCGGTGTTTTGGCGAAGGTTGCTACGATTCTGAGTGAATCAGAGATCAGTATCGATGCGATTGTGCAGAAAGAGACGCATCAGCAGCAGGTGCCGATCATCATTCTGACCCAGAATGTTGAAGAGAAACGGATGAATGCGGCAATTGCTCAGATTGAAGCACTGGCTGACGTGAATGAGCCGGTGACCCGTATCCGCGTTGAGCATCTGTAAGGCAACGGTAATAGCAGGAATTTAGACAGTGAAATATATCTCTACCCGGGGCAACGCCCCTGCACTGAATTTTGAAGATGTACTGCTGGCCGGTCTGGCCAGTGATGGCGGACTCTATGTACCGGAAGTCCTGCCGACTTTCACTCAGGATGAGATCGCTTCCTGGGCCGGTCTGCCCTACAACGAGCTGGCATATAAGATTATCAAACCGTTTGTTGATGACTGTGTCGAGGATGCCGATCTGAAACAGATGATCGATGATACCTACGCCGGCTTCAACCATATAGCGGTTGCTCCGCTGAAAGAGCTGGGCACCAATGAATGGGTGCTGGAGCTGTTCCACGGACCTACCCTGGCATTTAAAGATTTTGCGCTACAGTTGCTGGGTCGTCTGATGGATTATGCCCTGAGCAAACGTCAGGAGCGCCTGGTAATCATGGGGGCGACCTCCGGTGATACCGGTTCCGCCGCGATTGAAGGCTGCCGTCACAGCGATCATCTGGATATCTTTATTCTGCATCCCTATAACCGGGTATCCGAAGTGCAGCGCAAGCAGATGACCACCATTATCGAAGATAATGTGTTCAATATTGCACTGGAAGGTAATTTTGATGATTGCCAGGAGATGGTCAAAGACAGCTTTGCCAATCAGGACTTCCTCGGTGGCCGCAAGCTGGGTGCGGTAAATTCGATCAACTGGGCACGTATTATGTCCCAGATCGTTTACTACTTCTCCGCCTCGCTGGCGGTGGGTGGGCCACACCGCGAAGTGGCGTTCTCCGTTCCAACCGGTAACTTTGGTGATATTTTTGCCGGTTATCTGGCCAAGCAGATGGGGCTGCCGATCAGTCAACTGGTGGTCGCCACGAACAAGAACGATATCCTCCACCGGGTGATCTCCGGTAACGATATGAGCAAGGGTGAGCTGGTACATACCCTGTCTCCATCAATGGATATCATGGTTTCATCTAACTTTGAACGCCTGCTGTTCGATGTTTATGGGCGCGATGGCGCAGCGATCAGTGATCTGATGGCTAAGTTCAAAACGCAGCCAGTACAATTAGATAAGTCGCGCTGGGAAGCGGTGCGTGAACTGTTCGACAGCTATGCCTGTGATGACGACACGACCTGTGAAGTGATAGCTAAAGTCGCCGCTGAGACCGGCTACTTGCTGGATCCGCATACCGCTATCGGTGTGGCGGCAGGGCGTGAGTGTAATCGTGATGCCAGCGTGCCGATGATTGTTCTGTCGACCGCGCATCCGGTTAAATTCCCGGAAGCCGTGTTGAAAGCGGGTCTCGAATCACCGCAACTGCCTGCCCATATGGCGGACCTGTTTGAGCGCGAAGAGCAGTTCACTGTGTTGCCAAATGAGCTGGCTAAAGTACAGCAGTTTGTTGCAGATAACGTGCATAGTGATTAAATAGTTGCTGCTTTGATACCAGCCCGTTAGAGTCTCAGGCTTTAGCGGGCTTTTTATTGGGGGATAACAAGCATGGACCTGTTTTTTCTGTTGTCGAAAGGTTTCTGGGTGCTGGCCAATCCCGGTAATTTTCTGATTTTGATTCTGGTTATATCGCTTCTGAGAGGTTGGCGAAAGATCTCTTCGCTGGTCGCTTGCTGTTTGCTGTTTATCACTTTTTACCCTGCCGGTGATCTGTTGCTGCAACCATTAGAAAAACGTTTCGCCCCGCCAGTAGTGCTGCCTGAAGATATCGCCGGCATTATAGTGCTCGGTGGCGCAGAAGAGGCTGAGTTGAGCGCAATCTGGAAACAGCCCCAGTTTAATATGGCGGCAGAGCGGGATATGGCTATTCTGCCACTGCTTCAGCAATACCCGGATGTTCCGGTCATTCTTACGGGTGGTTCTGGCTCGGTGCGGAAACCGGAGTTTCGGGGTGCGGATGTGATCCATAGCTGGTTGCAGTCGCAACAGCTGGATGAGCGGGTGATTTTTGAACGGGACTCCCGTAATACCTTTGAAAATTCGATCTATAGTCAGGGTGTCTTGCCTCAGGGGGCTGATTTTGATGATCCCCGTGGCTGGTTGCTGGTGACCTCTGCTTTCCATATGCCACGTTCGGTGGGCATTTTCCGGACACAGGGCTGGAACGTTATTCCCTATCCGGTGGATTATTACTCCCGGCCTGCAGGCTTTGATAGCTGGCGGGCCGATCTTGGACGAAACCTCTATGAGCTTTCAATCGGTGTTCGTGAGTGGATCGGTCTGGGGGTCTATTATATGACGGATAAAACCGATGCTCTGTTTCCATCAGCTAACCTGGATATCAGCCTGAATGAGTGAACTCATCATTCGTCGCCGCGAGGCCGACCCGAATAGTAAAGTTTTCAGTCAGGTGCATCCGCTGCTGGCACGCATTTATGCCAGTCGCGGTCTGGATGATGCTGATGCTCTGGGCCGGAGCCTGCAGCAGCTGCAGACCGGCCGGGATATGCTGGGGCTGGATCAGGCGGTCAGCCGTTTGATTCTGGCCCTGCAGCAGGATCAGCATATTCTGATTATCGGTGATTTTGATTGTGACGGGGCTACAAGTACTGCGGTGGCTGTACTGGGGCTGGGCATGATGGGTGCCAGCCGTGTTAGTTACCTGGTACCCAACCGGTTTGAGTTTGGCTATGGATTAAGCCCGGAAATTGTCACGGTGGCGGCTCAGCAGCAGCCGGATCTGATCATTACGGTGGATAACGGCATCTCCAGTGTGACCGGGGTTGCCGCAGCAAATGAGCTGGGCATCGATGTATTGATTACCGATCACCACCTTCCGGGAGATCAACTGCCCGCTGCCTGCGCCATCGTCAATCCGAATCAGCCGGGTTGTCGCTTCAGTGAGAAATCTACCTGTGGTGTAGGCGTAATTTTCTATGTGATGACCGCGCTTCGCCGTGCTTTAGATGAGCAAAGCTGGTTTGAGCAGCGTGATCTGGCCAAGCCAAACCTGGCGTCCCTGCTGGACCTGGTGGCGCTGGGCACTGTGGCCGATGTGGTGCCGCTTGAACAGAACAATCGCACCCTGGTCTATCAGGGACTGCAACGGATCAGGTCTGGCAAGGCCCGGCCGGGTATCATGGCGCTGATCGACATTAGCGGGCGACAGCGAAGCCGTCTGAGCGCTACCGATCTCGGATTTGCCCTGGCCCCCCGCCTGAATGCCGCTGGCCGTCTGGATGATATGTCGATCGGTATCGAGTGTCTGCTGACCAATAATCCTGAGAGTGCGCAGAAGCTGGCCCTGCAGCTGGATACCCTGAATCAGGAACGCCGCGGCATAGAGCAGGAGATGCAGCAGCAGGCGGTGGCGCTGCTGGACGAGCTGGAGCTGGACGCCGAGGGCGAGCTGCCCTTTGGTCTGTGTCTCTATGATGCGGACTGGCATCAGGGGGTTATTGGTATCCTGGCATCCAGAATAAAAGAGAAACTCAACCGCCCGATAGTGGCTTTTGCTGTAGGGGATGAAGGTGAGTTGAAGGGCTCTGCACGCTCGGTACCCGGATTTCATATTCGTGATGGACTGGATGCGGTGGCGGCGAAACATCCGGAGCTGTTGAAGAAGTTCGGTGGCCATGCGATGGCTGCGGGCATGACTATCACTGCGTCAGATCTGCCCCTGTTTCAGCAGGCGTTTGATGCTGAAGTTCGACGTCAGCTAAGCGCTGAACAGTTGCAGCATGCGGTGTTGACCGATGGCACTTTATCCGGCGCTGAGTTGTCGATGGAGATTGCCGAACTACTGCGCGAATCAGGCCCCTGGGGGCATCAGTTTCCGGAGCCGCTGTTTGATGGTGAGTTCTCCCTGCTACAGCAGCGCATTGTTGGTCAACGGCACCTGAAACTGGTGCTGATGGAGCCTGACAGTGGTATCGCCATTGATGCAATCCACTTTAATGCCGATACTGATATCTGGCCCAATGATGCTATTCAGCGGGTGCGTGCTGTGTATCGGCTGGATGTAAATGAATTTCGCGGGCAACGCAGCCTGCAACTGATGATAGATCACCTGCTGCCACTCTGAACCGGCAGCGGTTTTTTAGTAAGTGCTATTTTAAGAGAGTTAAACGATGAATGATTTTACCCTGGACGAACTGAACACTCTGGTTGCTGTATTTGAAAAAGCGGGCATTAGCGATGATGCAAGTGCTGAAGCGCTGATGTTCAGTCGTATCAAAGCCGCACAGGCAGAGCGTGCTGAACTGGAAAGTATGGATTTTGATGATTGTCTGGGCGGTGCTTGCAAGCTGTAAGTCGCCCCTCTCATCATCTACTGCGCAACCTATGGACTGCGTTGAACGGTGCTCGTAACGCTTATTAGAGGTGCTTTTTCTTGAATTATTTTGTCGGTGCCCATGTCAGCGCCAGCGGCGGGGTGGAAAATGCCCCGTTGAACGCGGCTAAACTGGGCGCTAATGCGTTTGCCCTGTTCACTAAAAATCAGCGTCGCTGGGATGCAAAACCGCTGACCAAAGGCAATATCACTAAGTTCCGCGACGGTTGTGAGCGGTTAGGGTTTGCCCCTGAGCAGATCCTCCCCCACGACAGCTATCTGATTAATTTGGGGCATCCGGAAACGGAGCCGTTAGAAAAGTCCCGCGCAGCTTTTATTGACGAACTGCAGCGCTGCGAACAGCTGGGTCTGTGTTACCTGAACTTCCACCCCGGCAGTCATCTGCGCAAGGTGGATGAGGAAACCTGCCTTAACACCATCGCCGAATCAATCAATCTTGCGCTGGATAAAACCCGGGGTGTGACCGCCGTCATCGAGAATACCGCCGGTCAGGGCAGCAATCTGGGTTGCCGCTTTGAGCATCTGGCGCATATTATCGATCGGGTCGAAGATAAAAGCCGGGTGGCTGTCTGTCTGGATACTTGTCACACTTTTGCATCAGGTTACGACCTGCGCGACCGGGCTGATTGTGAGCAGACCTTCGCTGAGTTTGAGCGGATTGTCGGTTTTGACTATCTCAAGGGGATGCACCTGAACGACTCTAAAGCGGCGTTTGCCAGTCGCAAAGACCGCCATCACAGTCTGGGGATGGGAGAGATCGGTCTGGAGGTGTTTCGCTTTATCATGTCCGATGACCGTTTTCGCGGAATCCCGCTGGTGCTGGAAACCATCGATGAGACGATCTGGGCGGAAGAGATCCAGATGTTGCGAGGGTTTACTGATCCGATTGAGTAAATAGTCTGTACGGCATACTACTTGCTGTATAAAATAACACGCTATACAGTTATCTGACGGGGGCCAGGACGCTCCTCTCCGTTAAAAGGATTTAACGATGTTTCTTAACGCAAACGAAGAACGCTTTTTCTTTCAGCTACAGGGCGCAGACGATTCAGAACAGTTCAGTCTGGTGCGGCTTAACGGTGCGGAGGAGGTCTCGGCGCTGTTTGAGTTTGCTATCGAAGTGGTCTCCGATGATGGTGATATCGATTTTGCTACCCTGATCGGTCAGCCCGCGTTTGTCACCCTGCTGGATCTGACCGACAGAGGTGATGACTTCTCCAGCCAGGATAATGTCCGTTATATCCACGGTATCGTATCGGAAGTGACTCTCGGAGATCAGGGGGTTAATCAGAGCTCTTACCATATCTGCCTGGTGCCTAAAATCTGGGCGTTGCAACACCGGCAGAACAGCCGGATCTTCCAGTTTCAGAATGTACAGACCATCATCCAGACCCTCCTCACCGATGCCGGGCTGAGCACTGATGAGTTTCGGTTTGATCTGCTCAAAAGTTATCCGGATTACGACTACTGTGTGCAATACCGGGAAACAGAACTGGATTTTATCCAGCGGCTGCTGGCCGAAGAGGGGATTCACTACTACTTCGAACACAGCGATGAAGGGCATGTACTGATCTTCAGCGATACCTCCGGCTCCAACCCCGCCATCAGTGGTGATCCGCTACTTGACTGTTTTTACGACAGTCAGGGCGCCGTACGTGAACAACATATCTTCAGCTTCAGTTACAGCGAATCGATAGTCCCCGGTAAAGTGACCCTGCGGGATTTTGATTTTAAAAAGCCCAATCTTAAACTGGAATCTGCGAAATCCGGCGAGCTTGACGTGCCGCTGGAGATCTATGACCACCCGGGCCGTTTTATCGATTCAGGCCGGGGCAGTAATAACGCCCTGATACGGTTGGAATCCCTCAACCGTTACCGTCAAATGGCTAAGGGCAGCAGCGATGTTAACCGGATGACTCCGGGTTACAGTTTCGAGCTCACCGGGCACGATCGGGATGCACTCAACAGTGAGTATCTGATTGCGCGGGTTGAGCATGAATGTTCTCAGCCGCAGGTGCTGGAAGTGGGGGCCTCGACCGAGGGCAGTCAGTATAGCAACAATTATCTCTGCGTTCCCTTCGAGGTGCCGTTCCGTCCCGCCACCGAGGTCAAATCCCCCCGTGTGGAAGGCACCCAGACTGCGACGGTCACTGGTCCTGAAGGGGAAGAGATCTACACCGACGAGCATGGCCGCATCAAAGTACAGTTTCACTGGGACCGCGAAGGACTGGGCAATGAAACCAGTTCCTGCTGGATCCGGGTGAGTCAGTCGCATGCCGGCGGCAGTTTCGGCAGCATGTTTATCCCCCGCATTGGCGAAGAGGTGATCGTGGATTTCCTCGAAGGCGATCCGGATAGCCCGCTGGTGATCGGACGGGTGTATCACGGCCTCAACCGCCCCCCCTATATACTGCCGGAACATAAAACCCGTAGCACCATCAAAACCAACACCACCAAAGGCGGAGTGGGCTTTAACGAGATCCGTTTTGAGGATAAAAAAGGTGAAGAGCAGGTCTTTTATCATGCAGAAAAGGATGTCGATCAGCGAACCAAACACGACCATCGCAGTTGGCTGGGCAATGACCGTCACAAGATCGTCGAAGGTAATATTTACAGCGAATACCGCAGCGATGAGCATCATCTGACTCAGGGCGATCAGTTTCAGCAGGTGAATAAAAACCAGCACCTGACCATCGGTGAATCGCAGTTCACCGCGATTGCCGAACAACTGATGCAGTATGCCGGCAGTGAGATGCACTACAAGGCAGGCAACCAGATCATCATCGATGTCGGCACCGAGTTAACCCTGAAAGCCGGTAGTGGTCTGATTAAACTCGATCCCAGCGGCGTCACCATCGTTGGGGCTAATTTGAAGCTTAATGAAGGCGGAAGCGGTGCTGGTGCCGGTAAAGCCAGGCCTGTCCAGCCTAAGCGGCCTCTGGATGCGGATAACAGCACCTCAGGCTTTGTCACCGATCCGAAACAGGCTGAAACCATTCAGACCCCGTTGCCGCTCGACTTCCTTGAGAAAAAAGATGAAGTGCGTTTTAAAATCGCCCCGGTGCCGGGGGCGAAGGGGTATGCCAACGAACCTTACAAGCTTTATCGGGATGGCAGTCTGATTGCCGAAGGGCTGACCGATGCAAAGGGCTATATCAAGGCACCACATGTAGAAGGCACCGGGCAGTACAGCGTTGAGCTGATCAGTGGCCACCGTTTTGATATCGATGTGATTGAGAAATATAGCGAGGGTAGTCAGGGGAAGCTGGAGCGCATTGCCAATCAGGGATACCGGACTGAAAAAGGTGATCATGAAGATGACAGTGCAGCTCGAATAGCCCACTGGCAGGCAGATAAAGGGCAGTCAGTGACAGGTAAGCTGGAGGACAAGGAATGACCGAACAGATAACCGAGTGCAAACAGGTAACCGATGAAAAAAGCCTGAAAGCGACCACTGTGCCCAAATGGCTGCTCTGCCCAGAGACTGACTCTAATGTCATCTATCCTCATCGTGAAAACATAGAGATTACGCCATTAATTAATGGTAAAGAGGCCTTTGGTGCTCTGGAGGAGGCATTAACAAACGCCACCGACAGCATTGATATCATCTGCTGGGGATTTGATCCGTCATTGAGATTGTCAGGGCCGAAAGGGGAGTTGCGCTACGGCGAACTTCTGGAGAAGAAAGCGGCTGATGGTGTGCAGGTCAGGGTGATGATCTGGTATAGCACGATTGCCGATATATCGCCTTCGTTTAAAGATGAGAGCCTTCCGGATTATGATCGACAGACTGGTGGTGATTTCAGGAAAAAGCGATTTGAGGAGAACGGCGCGAACGCGCAAACGAATGATGCAGAATTGAAAGCACTTCGGAATGCCCAGCATGAGTACCAGCAAGCGGTTGGAGACTGGCGAAACCAGAATGTGTCTGAAGTTGAAGAGCCTTTCTGGAAAAGCAGAGAGTATAAGGCTGATCCCCACCAGTGGAAGCTGGATAAGCTTAAGTCCCGTATGGAACAAAAGAAAACTGCGTTTGAGACGCAGTATAATCAAGCGTATACAAAACATAATGGCTCGCCCTTCTTACAACAAGGCGACCGCGTATTCAACGAAGACTGGTATTTACGCGCCCGGCACCACCGTATCACTAACCTCAGTTTTACCACCCGGGATGTCAAAGATGTGGCCTCTGTTGCGAATATGATAAAGGACTCTGAGATGCCCTTTGCTTCTGAAACTCAGAAGTTTGCTGGGCTGACATTTCCCACCCATCATCAGAAAATGGTTCTCATTGATTATCTCAAACCGAAAACTTCGGTCGGCTTCGTGATGGGTCATAACATGCAGAAGAACTATTATGACGACGATCAGCATGTGTTTAACAGTTCGGTGCGTTATCCAGGTTTCCGTCCCTGGCAGGATATTTCAACCCGTGTACGTGGCACTGTGCTACTCGACCTGAATGATAATTTCAGTCATGCATGGGATAAGGAGATCCCTTATGATGCCTGGCGAAACCGAAACTCCCGCATCAATGAAAGTCGGGAATCGGTCACTCCTGAACAATTCCGCGAGGCAGTGACGTTTGATAGAGGGTTTCGTTGCCCGATAGCCCAGATATGCAGGACCGAAGAGGACTTTCAGGATCGATCGATCCGTAAGGCTTATGAGCGTGCTTTGAGTAATACCACAGATTTTGTGTACAGTGAAAATCAGTACTTCCGCTATACACCCTTTGCCGAACGTCTAAAAAAGCAGGCGTTGCAACGCAAGGAAAAAGGCGCAAACGACCTCTACTGGTTTGTGATAACCAATAAACCGAATAGTGGCGGTGAGGGCACGAATACTTATTCTATGCTGCAAGCGCTGGGGCAGGAGGAACGATTGCCGCAATTAGTCAAAGATGAGCGTCAGCACCTCATAGAGTTAGAATCGCGGTGTTCGCGTTACAAGCAGTTGTTGGCTAAAGAGGGCAGTCTGAGCCCTTATTATAATTTTCTTCTTCAGGGGCAGATTGCACAAACCAGGGAAGAATTACCGCAGCTTGAGTCAGATATTGCAGCGCTTCGAGAGCATCACCCCGAAGCTGTAGCCGAATTGGAAAAAAAGAATCAACAGGCGATTAAAAACGAGCTGGATGTGGATGATCCGAAAGAAGCCTTTGAACTGCAGAACAGCCAGGGTCTGAAAGTGCATATCGCCACACTGACCAGTTGTACCGGTAGTACCGCCGAGGCCAATCTCTACACCCAGATCTATGTCCACAGCAAGCTGCTGGTCGTGGATGACCACTACTTCCTGCTGGGATCAGCCAATATTAACAAGCGCAGTATGGAGATCGATACTGAACTGGCAATTGCCACGCCAACCCCCGCGCTGGCAAGCCACTGTAGAAACCGTTTATGGCAGATGCATACCAGAAAAGTTAAGAAGGACTCGAAAAGTAACTATAGGTACTGGGATGAGCTGATGACAGGTAATTGGCGGGCTATGCATTTAGGGAAAGCTTTAATTGGTACTCTAACGCATTTCTATGATCCAGATTGTGAGGTTGCGCCAGCTAATGATTAATTTTAAGAAAGTATCCTTATTGATAGCGGTATTGTTTCTAAGTGCCTGTAACAGTGAATCGCAAGGGAATAGTTCGATGACAGACAAGAGTACCGCCAATATAGAACCCTTTGTTTGCGCTTTTGAGAAAGACCACCTGCCTGAAGTCGATCCGGAGTTGGAAAAACAGTATCAGGAGGTCCGGGCGTATGAGAAAAAACAGATACCCAATAAAGATGAAGTGAATATCACCAATCGGTATCAGCTGTTAGCGGATCAGGGCCATTGGAAAGCGGCCAGCCAGCTAGCGACTCGCTATCTATACGGTAAAGGGACAGAGCAAAGCTACTTTAAAGCAGTGGAATGGTTTCAGTGGATGGCGGACCGGGATATCCCGCTGGGGTATTACAATCTGGCGGTTATGGCGGAGAAAGGGCTGGCGCTGAAAGAAGATAAAGAGGGGGCCTGGAAATATTATCACCGAGCCGCCCAGTTCGGTAATCCCCAAGCGCAATATCGATTAGGTGAGATATATATATATATAAAAAGGGAAGATGATATCGGGGTCGCTTATCACCGATGTGCTGAACAGCAGGAGTATAGAAATTCCGCAGATGCGTTGGGCTCATTTTACCAAATTGCTGAAGAAAACTACCCTAAAGCCCTCTATTACTACCAGGCGGCGGCGGCGTTAGGTCGTATAAATAGTATGTTAACGCTTGAGGGAGTCTTTCGTGATGGTGATTTTGGCTATGAAATCAACGAAACCCTGGCAGATAAGTATGACAAGCTTTATGACCGGTTGGATAAAAATCCAGACCTTAAATTTCCGAACTTAAGTGAAATGCTGCCTCTACCCCACCACCCAACGCTGGGCCGTTATAACCCCGAAACCGATCAGAACGAGATGACTGAATAATATAGACAGGCTCTGAAAATTAAACGACAAAGATGTCGGCGTTATGAAAAAAGTTCGTTACTTTCTATGTTATTACCCTTTTGCTGCTGGTTGCGTCGAGCTTTACTATTTTAGCTTTCCTTGCCGTAATCGCTGCTGCAGTTTCTGGTTCCGGGCATTGCCGCTGGTGTGTCCGGGGCCGGTAATACTGGGACGCAGAAGACTTCCAGCTGTTCGCTATCGGAGTCTTTTGGTGTTCTTTAGCGATGATTGTGGTTGCGGTTGTACTCCATCTTAAGAATCATGCTCGCAAGACAACGCTTAGTGAGTATGAGCAGTCAAGCATTGATAATGCGGATAGCCAGTATCCCTTAGCGTTGAAGGCTCTTGAAGGGTTAACTATCTGCAGCGTTAAAGATTTTTCTCAGAATTTAATGCTGTCTTTATCCGCTCCACATCCAGCCCATTAATCAGCTCCACCAGATTGGGAAAGATCGCTGCGTGGTAGCCATAACCGCCGTTGATCATCTCATCCAGCGCCTGCTGTTTGCTCCAGTCCTGTTCGACAATCCGGTATGTCGCTACTACGGTGCCGGTACGGTCGGAACCGTGCCAGCAGTGCACGAGTAGCGGTCCCTTACTGTTTTTGATAATCCTCAGTGCTTCAATCAACTGATCTTCTGTGACCTTGCCGGTGCGCAGTTTCAGCTGGTGGAGCGTTAGCTGTGTTTTGCGGGCTTCATCATCGTCGCTATGAAACTCCCTCAGATTAAGTACCTCGGTAATACCGAATGCCGTCAACTGGCCGAATGCTTCATCGCCGGGTTGTTCGGAACGGTAGAGATGATTGTCGATGCGGTAAAAGTTGTTCAGCTCTGAACCGATGACCGGGGATGCCCAGACCTCGGGACGAAGCCGGGTGTCTGCATAGCTTATCGAGCTGAGGGCGAGCAGCAGAATGGCGTAAAACCGGGGAGTAGTTCTGAAACCTGTCATAGTGAAATCCTTTTCCTGTGAGAGCTGACTGTAGCTTAACCCGAGTAGTTATAAAACCCTCTCTGCTGTCATCTCTTTGTCACCCGGGCTTAATAAGCTGTGAGAAATAACAACAATCGCCCACAGGCTCAAGATGACCGCTCCGCAGACTATACCTGATCGTAATACACAGCTTTATGAACTGATCGAGACTGAGCAGCTGTATCCACATTTTCAGCCGATAGTCGATCTGCGTCGGGGTGAGTTGCTCGGGTATGAAGCGTTGATTCGCGGTCCTGAGAACAGTGAACTGTATACCCCCCAGCTTCTTTTTAGCACCGCGATGGAGTGCGGCCTGACGCTTCGGCTGGAGCTGCTTTGTCGCAGGCTTTCTCTGGAGGCTTTTGCCCGGTTGTCGCTGGACGGAAAACTGTTTCTGAATGTCAGTGCATCGCTTCTGGGGACGCCTGAATACCGTCAAGGATTGACGGCGGAATGGCTGAAGTCACTCGATATTCCGTTAGATTCAATCGTTATCGAGATATCGGAGCAGCATCCGTTTGATAATTATGGGCTGACGCTTGAGGCGATAAATCATTACAAGCGGATGGGGTTTAAAGTTGCCGTTGATGATCTGGGAACCGGTTATTCAGGGCTCAAACTCTGGTCAGAGCTGCAACCGGACTACGTTAAAATTGATCGGCACTTTATCCACAATGTCGATCGTGACCCGGTGAAACGTCAGTTTGTAAAGTCGATCTGCAATATTGCGAACGGTGTTGGCTCCAAAGTGATTGTTGAGGGGGTGGAAACCCGTTCCGAGCTGGTTACCCTGAAAGAGCTGGGTGCGACTATTGGTCAGGGATATTATCTGGGGCGGCCAACTCAGAACCCGAAAATGCTGACGAACAGTGATGAGTGGTTGCCGCGTAAGCGGCGGGCGGGCAGTGAAAAGGATATGGCCGAGACCGCTGCTGTGCTGGTTCATCCGGCTCCGGCACTGAGTTTCGATGATCAGATGGGATATACCGCTAAACTGTTCCGGGAAAACCCGCTGTACGATATTCTGGCGGTGCTTGAAGATGGCCGGCCGATCGGAACTGTACACCGCTCTGATCTGCTCGAGCTGTTTTCAACTCAGTATGGCCGGGCGCTGTATGAAAATCGCCCGGTTACCCGGATTCTGGATACCAGGGCGATCATTATCGAGTCGGATACCAGCCTGGAACAGGTTTCACGACTGATCACTGAGCAGGATGCGGTTTATCTGCATCAGGGACTGGTTATTACTAAAGATGGCCACTATCAGGGCGTCGGTAATGTTCGTGATCTGTTGAAAAAGATCACTGAACTGAAGATTCGCAATGCCCGTTATGCCAACCCTCTGACTTTGTTACCCGGTAATGTGCCGATCAATCGGGAGATCGATGGGCTGCTTAAACAGACCGAGAATTTTCGGGTGGCGTACTTTGATATCAACTATTTCAAACCGTTCAATGACAGTTACGGCTATGTCAAAGGAGACCGGTTGATACAGTTGTTGGGTGAGTTGCTAACCAATAATGCCAATGGTGATAACTTTACCGGGCATATCGGTGGCGATGACTTTGTCGTGGTCTTCCGTACGGCTGACTGGAAAGAGCGCTGCGAACGAATTCTGCTTCAGTTTGACCTGGTGATCCGGGAGTTTTATAGCCCGAAAGATCTTGAACAGGGTGGTATCTGGGCGGCCAGTCGTACAGGGGAGTCGGTGTTCTATCCTGTGCTCAGTCTGTCCTGCGGTGTCGTGCATCCGGATCCGTACCGCTGTATCAGTTATCATGAGGTGGCGGAGCTTGCCGCCCAGGCTAAGAAAGAGGCGAAAAAGCGGGATGGCAGTTATCTGTTTGTTTCCCGGCGCCGAAAGCAACGCATCAACTGATACGGTTATCTCCCTGAGGCGGGTGACCTCTCATTGGGAGTAACGCCAGTCCCGGGCCTCCTTTTCAAATAGGCTGCGCTCATATTCTTCAGCTATATCAGGCTAACATTGACACCCGACGTTCACTCCAGACCTACATTCCAGACAGGCCCTTCAGACATGCTATATTGACGTCCTGAATACAGATCTGAATCTGTTACTAAAAAATAGAGACTGAGTCCGGAGTTCGGTATGGCCCACTGGCAACCACGATTTACCGCGGCGGATGCTGCGATTATTAAGCAGCAGCGTACCTGCGATGGTTTTTTCAAAATTAGTCGGTTAACGATCCGTCACTCATTGTTTGAAGGCGGCGAAGTAGAGATCGTTCGTGAGCAGTTTCAGCGAGGTGATGCGGTCTGTGTTTTACTGTTTGATCCGGATAACGAGCGCATTGTGCTGGTCGAGCAGTTTCGTGTGGGCGCCCTGAGTAAGGCCGATAGCCCCTGGTTGCTGGAGCTGGTGGCCGGGATAGTCGAAGAGGGAGAAACCCCTGAAGATGTGGCGCTGAGAGAGGCGGTTGAGGAAGCGGGCGCCGCTATTTATGATATTGTGCCGATTACCCGTTATCTGCCCAGCGCCGGTGGCAGTGATGAATATGTCGATCTGCTGTGTGCCCGGGTTGATAGCTCGGGTGTGGGTGGCGTGCACGGGCTGCAGGATGAGGGCGAGGATATTCTGGTTCATGTGCTACCCTTTGCTGAGGTGTGTGAGTTGGTGGCAAACGGTACTATTGATAATGCTGCGACCATAATTGCGGTACAATGGTTACAGTTAAATCGAGAGCAACTGCTGCACCGCTGGGGTTGTGTGTGAAGCAGCCTCTGATTAAGTGTTCTGAGTGTTGGAGAAGATGAAAAAACGTTATATCCCTGACCTGATAAAGCAGATGGCCGATTGTGAGGCCAACTATCTGCGTCTGATGCGGCTGATGCCGGATATTGAGCAGCGCGACGAGCGCGAGTTCGAGGTCCACTGGCATCAACAGCAGAGCATCGTGCGCCTGCGGGTTGAGGAACGTTTTACCTATACTACTACGATACTGGTATCGCAAAGCTTCGATAACAGCTGGCTGGAAGCGCCCAGCCTGGTTGTGCGGATGTATCATGATGCACGGGCCGCCGAGGTGATCTGCCTGAAAAGCCGGCGTCATTTCCGGGGGGTGTACAACTACCCGAATGCGCTGATGCACCAGAAAGATGAGAAAGCGCAGCTGAATCAGTACCTGGGGGAATGGCTCAGTCACTGCCTGACCCACGGTCAGGCCGCAGAACCGGTGTATAGCTTTTCATGACCCCACTGGTTATTGCTCAGGTTACCGACTGTCATCTGCAAAATGATCCAGACCGGGATTACCAGGGTTTTGATGTTGAGCGGCATCTGGATCGGGTGATCGATGATCTTCTTTTACAGACTCCGGCAGCGGATATGGTTATCTGTAGCGGTGATCTGGTACATCATGGCGGCCCCGAAGGGTATCAGCGGCTGAGTCAGCGATTGGCGCATCTGCCGGTACCGAGCTACTGGATTCCCGGTAATCATGATGATGCGCAACTTATGCTGCAGGCTGGCCATCAGCATGGGAGTCAGCTGAATCAACGTACGGTGGTGGCAAAAGGGTGGGCGATCATACTGCTGGACAGTACTTCCGATCCTGATGGTCAGGGTGGTGGCAGTCTGTCCCGGAGTCAACTGACCTTTCTCGAGCAGCAACTGCAACAGTATTCTACTCATCATTGTCTCGTGGTGTTGCATCATAATCCTCTGCCGGTCGACAGTGACTGGCAGGACCGGATTATGCTGGCCAATGCCGATCAGTTCTGGGCAGCTCTGGCGCCGCATCAGAATGTCAGAGCGGTGATCAATGGTCATGTCCATCAGCCCTGGGAGCTTGTCCGTGGAGATGTTCGGGTGATTATGACGCCGGCCACCTCGGTACAGTTTAAGGCCGGTTGTCAGCAGCTGATTCTGGAAGATGATCCGGTCCTCAGTCTGCCGGCCTATCGGTGGCTGACGTTACACGGGGACGGGCAGATTGAGACCTCGGTCAAAAGAGTCGCGGGTTAAGGTTGCATCGCCCGGCGCTCTCCGGTACTTTACCGAAAACATGTATATATATACAGATAATGATAGTCGCAGACAGAAAGGTTATTGATGGCACAGCCACTGTTTCTCTATATTCACGGTTTTAACAGTTCACCGGACTCCTTTAAGGCACGGTTTTTTGTTGACTGGATGACCGCTGAGGGAAAGGCTGACCAGGTGATTGTGCCGGCGCTGCCCCACTGGCCTGCCAGGGCGATCGGCATGCTTGAGCAGTTGATAGAAACCCACAGTGATCGCGCGATTATCCTGATTGGCAGCTCCTTAGGCGGCTATTACAGCACCTGGCTGTGTGAAAAATATGCCTTGCGGACGGTGCTGATCAATCCTGCGGTGCGTCCGTTTGAGCTGCTGGAAACCATGCTGGGTGAACAGGGTAATTTCTACAGCGATGAACGATATGAGCTGACCCATGAGCATCTGCAGCAACTGTTGCAGATAAACTGTCATATTCTGAAAGACCCTTCTCGTTACCTGTTGCTGACCCAGACCGGCGATGAAACGCTGGACTACCGGGAAGCGGTAGAAAAATTCAGGGATTCGCCGATGCTGGTGCAGCAGGGTGGTTCCCACGGTTTTGACCAATTTGAATCTGTTATCCCGGCGATACTGGCATTTGCCGAAGGCCGGGTTGAGTTGCCCGCTGTCACTGATCTGACAGCTGGGCGGATAAGGACTGAAACTTCCGATGAGTAACACCTATAACTCTGATGCAATTGAGGTACTGAGCGGGCTGGACCCGGTACGGCGCCGTCCCGGTATGTATACCGAGACCGACCGGCCAAACCACCTGGCTCAGGAAGTGATCGATAACAGTGTCGATGAGGCGCTGGCAGGTCATGCTACGCAGCTGGATGTGACCCTGCATAAGGATGGCGCTATCAGCGTCAGGGATAACGGCCGGGGGATGCCGGTGGATATCCACCCGGAAGAGGGGGTCAGCGGTGTCGAGCTGATTCTGACCCGGTTGCATGCCGGCGGTAAGTTTTCCAACGAGAACTACAACTACTCCGGTGGTCTGCATGGCGTCGGGGTTTCGGTGGTAAACGCTCTCTCGAAGTTGCTTGAGGTGACCATCCGTCGGGGTGGTAATGTCTATCGGATGACCTATGCGGATGGCGAGAAGGTTTCCGATCTGGAGATCGTTGACAGCTGCGGTCAGCGCAATAGCGGCACCGAAGTACGCTTTTTGGCCGACCCTCAGTACTTTGATACGCCAAAATACCATCTGACTAAGCTGCGCCATATGCTGCGGGCCAAGGCGGTGCTTTGTTCCGGTTTACGGGTCACTTTCACCGATGCGACCGGGGCGACCAAAGAGAAGGATGAATGGTACTACCAGGATGGTCTGGTGGATTATCTCAAAGGCACGACTCAGGTTTATGAAACCCTGCCCGAAGAACCCTTTACCGTTTCCTTTCAGGGGGAGATCGACGCTATGGATGTGGCGTTGCAATGGCTGCCGGAAGGCGGCGAACTGACCTGTGAAAGCTACGTCAACCTGATACCCACCGCGCAGGGCGGCACCCATGTCAACGGTCTGCGTACCGGTCTGCTGGAGGCGATGCGGGAGTTCTGTGAGTTCCGCAATTTGCTCCCCCGGGGGGTTAAGATCTCCGCAGAAGATATCTGGGAGCGTTGCTGCTATGTACTCTCTGCGAAGATGCAGGACCCACAGTTCTCGGGTCAGACCAAAGAGCGACTGTCATCCCGTCATATCGCCGGATTTATTTCCGGGGCCACCAAAGATGCCTTCAGCCTCTGGCTGAACCGCCATGTAGAAGATGGTGAAAAGCTGGCTGAGCTGGTGATCAGTAATGCTCAGAAGCGACTGCGATCAAATAAAAAGGTGATCCGTAAGAAGGTGACCTCCGGGCCTGCCTTGCCGGGTAAGCTGGCCGATTGTACCGGTAATGATGCGATGCAGGGCGAGCTGTTTCTGGTCGAGGGTGACTCGGCGGGTGGTTCTGCCAAGCAGGCCCGTGACCGTGAATATCAGGCGGTAATGCCGCTTCGCGGTAAGATTCTGAACACCTGGGAGGTGGACCACAACGAAGTGCTCGCCTCTCAGGAGGTGCATCATATCTCGATTGCGATCGGCGTAGAGCCGGGGTCGGATAACTTTGACGGTCTGCGTTACGGCAAGATCTGTATCCTCGCGGATGCGGACTCCGACGGTCTTCACATTGCCACGCTGCTGTGCGCGCTGTTTGTGCGCCATTTCAAACCACTGGTGACGGCCGGGCATGTCTATGTCGCGATGCCGCCTCTGTATCGGATCGATGTGGCGAAAGATGTTTTTTACGCTCTGGATGATAGTGAGAAAGACAGCATTGTTGAGCGGATCCGGTCAGAGCGGAAGAATGCCAAAATTGGTGTTCAACGCTTCAAGGGTCTGGGTGAGATGAACCCGCTGCAGCTGCGCGAAACCACCATGTCACGGGATACCCGCCGGCTGGTTCAACTGACGATCGAGCCGGGTGATGGCACCAATGATGTGATGGATATGTTGTTGGCGAAGAAGCGTTCTCCTGATCGCAAAGTGTGGCTGGAAAGCAAGGGTAATCTGGCAGACGTTTAAGCCACTTTTGGCCAAGTGGAAGATCGCGCGAACAATGAGTTATTAAGCTCCGGGACAAAAAATGAGCGGAACAGTACATATCGATGAAGGCATTGAACGCCTGTCACTGAAAGAATATACCGAGAAGGCGTATCTGGATTACTCCATGTACGTCATCCTTGACCGGGCATTGCCGAATATCGGCGATGGCCTTAAGCCGGTTCAGCGCCGTATCGTTTATGCGATGTCGGAACTGGGACTGAAGTCCACGGCAAAGTATAAGAAATCTGCCCGTACCGTGGGTGACGTGCTGGGTAAGTTCCACCCCCACGGTGATAGTGCCTGTTATGAGGCGATGGTGCTGATGGCGCAGCCGTTCTCATACCGCTATCCACTGATCGATGGTCAGGGTAACTGGGGGTCGCCAGACGATCCTAAATCCTTTGCCGCGATGCGCTACACCGAGTCCAAGCTGGCAAAATATGCTGAGGTGTTGCTCAAAGAGGTGGCACAGGGGACGGTTGAGTGGGGGCCAAACTTTGATGGCACCATTGATGAGCCTCTAACCCTGCCAGCCCGGCTACCTAATATTCTGCTCAACGGTACCACCGGTATTGCGGTGGGGATGGCAACCGATATTCCGCCGCATAATCTGCGGGAGGTGACTGAAGCCTGTATCAAGTTGCTGTCTAAACCGGGCATGAGCGTCGCTGAGCTGTGTGAGATAGTACCGGGGCCGGATATGCCCACCGATGCCGAGCTGATCACGCCGCGCCATGAACTGCAGAAGATGTATGAGACCGGTAAGGGCAGCCTTCGGGCCCGTGCCGTATACAGCCGTGAACAGGGTGATATTGTCATCACGGCGTTACCCTATCAGGTGTCCGGGGCTAAAGTGCTGGAGCAGATTGCGCAGCAGATGCAGCAGAAGAAACTGCCGATGGTGTCCGACCTTCGGGATGAGTCTGATCATGAAAACCCGACCCGTCTGGTGATAGTGCCCCGTTCCAACCGAATCGATGTTGAACAGCTGATGGCGCACCTGTTTGCCAGCACCGATCTGGAACGCACCTACCGGGTGAATATGAACATGATCGGTATCGATGGTCGCCCTAAGGTGAAAAACCTCAGGGAGATCCTTACCGAGTGGCTGATTTACCGTACTGAAACGGTGCGTCGCCGGTTACAGTTCCGTCTCGATAAAGTGCTGGCCCGGTTGCATATTCTTGAGGGCCTGATGGTTGCGTACCTCAATATCGACGAAGTTATTGAGATTATCCGAACCGAAGAGAAGCCTAAGCTGGTGATGATCGAACGTTTCGGTATCACTGAGATTCAGGCCGAGGCGATTCTTGAGATCAGGCTGCGTCAATTAGCCAAACTGGAAGAGATAAAGATCCGTGGTGAGATCGACGAGCTGACCGAGGAACGTAACTACCTGGAAGAGATTCTTGGTTCAGAAAAGCTGATGCGCAAGCTGATCCGGGATGAGTTGAAAGCGGATGCTAAAGAGTATGGTGATGATCGCCGCTCACCCATCGTTGCCCGTGAAGAGGCGAAAGTGATGGATGAGAAAGCGCTGCTGACCGCGGAGCCGATCACCGCAGTTATTTCCAAGCAGGGCTGGATACGTTCCGCCAAGGGGCATGACATTGATCCAGAGGGGCTTAGCTATAAATCCGGCGACGGTTTCAAGCTGGCGTGTCTGGGGCGTATGAACCAGCCAGTCATTTTGATGGACAGTACCGGCAGGGCCTACTCGCTTGAAGCGCATACGCTGCCCTCTGCACGGGGGCAGGGTGAACCGGTTACTGGTAAGTTGACGCTGCCAAAGGGGGCCACCATTGATGGCGCGATTGCCGGTAAAGATACTGATGCGGTGTTGCTGGCGTCGGATGCCGGTTATGGTTTCGTGACCAAAATTTCCGATATGACCAGTAAAACCCGTACCGGTAAGGCGGCTCTGACATTGCCTAAGGGCGCTAAAATTATGTCGCCGATGGCGCTGAAAAATAAAGACAGCGATCTGTTGGTCGCGGTAACCAATGAAGGACGGATGCTGGTATTTCCGGTGAAAGATCTGCCAGAGCTTGGTCGGGGTAAAGGTAATAAGATCATTAATATCCCGTCCGCCAGAGCGGCTTCCCGGGATGAGTTGCTGGTAGCGCTGGTGACACTGTCAGCGGAGGATACTCTGCAGGTTAACTCTGGACGGCAGCACCTGAAGATGAAACCCGCAGACCTGGAACACTACCGGGGTGAGCGGGGCCGTCGGGGTAATAAACTGCCCCGGGGTTATCAGCGGGTCGATTCTCTGGATGTTATCGCTAGCTCTGCGGTAGCCGCCGATGCGGAGGATTGACGATCAGAGGGGGTGAAAGCTCCCTTTTTTCAGCGCGTTCGGTGGTTATGCGCGGTTTGTCTGCGGGCAAGCCGCCCTTTCAGAATCGCTTTAGCTCCTTATAATTCTTAAAATTACCGATAGATAGTGACATTTACTTTCTTCTTGGCGCAGTAATCTGTAAAATACTGCGCCTAACCTTCTCCTGCGTGGTTGTTTTTTAGTCAGTCTCTGCAACCGCACAGGATAATTAAACTGCCCTGTATCAACTGACAATACAGGTATGACCCCCTGCAAATACCCTGTAATTCCGGTGTTTGTAGTATAGGAAAAAGCATGACCGAAAGCTTTGCTGACTTATTTGAAGAATCCCTTGAACTCGTTGCTATGGTGCCTGGTACCCTGGTTATGGGTGAAGTTATCGACATCGATAGTGACTGGGTTACCGTAAACGCTGGACTGAAGTCTGAGGCAGTTATTGCCCGCAGCCAGTTCCTTAATGATGCCCAGGAACTTGAAGTTCAGGTGGGTGACATGGTTAAGGTTACTCTGGAAAGCGTTGAAGATGGTTCCGGTGAAACACGCCTGTCCCGTGAAAAAGCGAAGCGCGCTGAGTCCTGGGGTGTTCTGGAAACTGCTTTTGAAGCTGAAGAAACTGTTAAAGGTTACATCAGCGGTACTGTTAAGGGTGGTTTCACCGTTACAGTTAACAAGATCAATGGCTTCCTGCCAGGTTCACTGGTAGATGTGCGTCCGGTTAAGAACGTTGACCACCTGATGGGTCAGGAGCTGGAATTCAAACTGATTAAGCTGGACCAGAAGCGCGACAACATCGTTGTTTCTCGTCGTGCTGTTCTGCAAGAAGCTAACAGTGCACAGCGTGATGAACTGCTGAGTACCCTGGAAGAGGGTCAGCAAGTTAAAGGTTACGTTAAGAACCTGACCAACTACGGTGCATTCGTAGATCTGGGCGGTGTTGACGGCCTGCTGCACATCACTGATATGGCCTGGAAGCGTATCTCTCATCCTAGCGATATGCTGACTCCGGGTGATGAGATCACTGTACAGATCATCAAGTTCGATAAAGAGACTAACCGTCTGTCTCTGGGTCTGAAGCAGCTGAACGAAGATCCATGGTCTTCTATCCTGGCTCGTTTCCCTGCCGGCACTAAGGTTCCAGCTCGTGTAACTAACCTGACTGACTACGGTTGCTTCGCGTCTATCGAAGATGGCGTTGAAGGTCTGATCCACGTGTCTGAAATGTCCTGGACCAACAAAAACATCCATCCTTCTAAAGTTGTTCAGGTGAACGACGAAGTTGAAGTTATGGTTCTTGATGTTGATGAGAAGCGTCGTCGTATCTCTCTGGGTATGAAGCAGTGCATCGCTAACCCATGGTCTACTTTTGCTGAGCAGTTCGCTGCGGGTGATAAAGTGACCGGTACTATCAAGACTATCACTGACTTCGGTATTTTCGTTGGTCTGGATAATGATCTGGACGGTCTGGTTCACATGTCTGACATCTCTTGGGATGCTGATAGCGAAACAGCGCTGCGCGAATACAAGAAGGGCGAAGAAGTTGAAGCCGTTATCCTGTCTATCGATGCTGAGAAAGAGCGTATCTCTCTGGGTATCAAACAGCTGGAAAGCGATCCGTTCTCTGAGTACGCTGCTGCAAACGACAAAAACACTATCGTTAAAGGTATCGTTAAGTCTGTAGATGCTAAAGGCGCTAACATCGAACTGGCTGAAGGCATCGAAGGTTACCTGAAAGTGTCTGACATCAGCATCGATCGCATCGAAGATGCTTCTACTGTCCTGAAAGTAGGCGAAGAAGTTGAAGCGAAGATCGTTAACCTGGATCGTCGTAACCGTTCTATCACTCTGTCTATCAAGGCTAAAGACCAGGCAGATGAGAAAGCGGCTATCAAAGCGGTTGCAGATGCTCCGGTTGAGATGGCTGGTCCAACCACTATCGGTGACCTGATCAAGGCGCAGATGGAAGCTAAGAAGTAATACTTCTCAGACTATAAAAAGGAGCGCTTTTGCGCTCCTTTTTTTGTTTTAAAAAAAGCTATAAGTAGGGTGGCTTGGGAAGGATCTGTGTATCTGGATTCCTGAGTCGGAGTCTTTACCAGGGATTCTTTAGCTGAGGCTCTTCAGGTCAGGTCTTGTTGGCAGGCTTTGCCGCACAGTAATATGCTGTCTGTGCAGGTTGTTTGATTGCGCGATAAAGTGTCTGTGAGCTACGCTGCCGCTCGCACGGGTTGTTTGCTGGTCTGAGTGCTCTGTCCAGCCTTCCTGGTTTTAGCGCTAACCTATCACCTTTCATCTCTCATGGGTTGGTTGATCTCTTCCTCTGAGACATGCTCTGCTGTTGTTGACCGGGCTTAGTGCTGGCGGGATAGCAGTAGTCCTAAGCCTGCCCCTGCCAGAAGTGTTCCGCAGCTGCGATTAAACAGGCGGCGCTTATGAGGTTGTGAAAACCACTGTCGCAGGTAGATGCCAAACAGGGCGTAGAGTGCAATAGCCAGCCACTCAAGCAGCAGAAATGTTACTCCCAGGGTGAAGAACTGCATGCCTGCCTGTGCATCGGGATTTACAAATTGCGGCAGAAATGCGGTGAATATCAGGATCGCTTTAGGGTTGCCTGCGGCGAGGAAGAACTCCTGTTGCATCAGTTCAAGCTGTTTTTTATCTCTCT
Organism: Amphritea atlantica; assembly: GCA_024397875.1. Lineage (NCBI taxonomy): Bacteria > Pseudomonadati > Pseudomonadota > Gammaproteobacteria > Oceanospirillales > Oceanospirillaceae > Amphritea > Amphritea atlantica. Next base: position 3,666,874 of record CP073344.1, on the reverse strand, counting down.
GTGACGGATCTGTATCATTGTTGGTGGTATCGGTTGTCCAGAGCTTAAATGCCAGCCAGAACAGATAGCAGGCGCCGACAATTTTTATCATCATAAAAATAACTTCGGATGTGTGCAGGATTACAGCAAGGCCGGTGGCGGCGAGAAATATCATTCCCATAAATGCGATCAGACGGCCTGTGCCGGCAATGCAGGCGGATTGAAAGCCATAGCGTTTGGCGTTGCTCATTGCCAGTAGGTTGTTGGGTCCGGGGGACAGGTTCAGTGCAAAGCAGGCGGGTATAAACAGTAGCAGTGTCATGATATCCATTATTCTAACCTGTTGTTGTGGGGCCTGATAGTTAGCGATACACGTCATAGAAAAAGTACAGGGTGATGCCGATGCTGGCAACGATAACGAAGTTGCGAATCAGTTGTTGTGGCAGCGAGCGGGACAGATGTGCTGCCATATAGCCGCCGACGACTGTTCCTGCCAGTACCATTGAGCCTTCATACCAGGCGATTACGTCATCGTAAATAAACATCGCAATCGCGATCAGGGATACAAAGGTTGAGATCAGTAGTTTGAGGCCGTTCATTCGGTTGATATCAGTAAATCCGGCCAGCGCCAGATAACTGAGCGCTATAATGCCCAGACCTGCATTGAAGAACCCGCCATAAAGGCAGACGCCAAGCAGTAGTAGTGTTAGCAGTCCGGCGCCTGCGGAGGAGGCGTGGCGATGTTTAGTGCTGAGTTGTCGCAGTGAGCGGTTGAGTTGTCCGCCGAAGATAAACAGCAGAGTGGCAAAGAGCAGCAGCCAGGGGACTGCTGTTTCAAAATCAGACTCGGGGGTCTGAAGTAGCAGCCATGCACCGCTGATACCGCCGATTAGGCTGATAAGAATAAAGCGGGGTAGTTGGCCTTTAATCTCCTGCAGCTCTTTTCTGAACGCCCAGGTGCCGCTGATATAGCCTGAGCATGAGGCGAATGTGTTGGTGGCGTTTGCGCTGATGGGGGGGACGCCTGCCAGCAGCAGTGCCGGAAAAGTGATGAAGCTGCCGCCGCCTGCGATAGAGTTCAGCACTCCGCCAAGAAGTCCGGCTATAAATAGAATCGGCAGATCAGTTGGCATGGTTTCACCTTAAATAAAATTCGTGAGCTGAGCATAGGTGAATAGTGTTGTGCATTACAGATACAGGTGTGCTGCTATTTATAACCGATCTGTATAGCTGCAGCAGTACAGAGGGTCATGGGAAGAGTTTGCTGAGCAGGTGGCGGGCCTGTTTATCCAGTAGCCGCTGATAGTTGTCGTTGACTGATCTGATCAGAACTTTGTCCTCTTCGGCCCGTGTAATATCAGCACCTGCGAGCAGGCTCACCTTGAGGTCTGGTGCTTCACTGAGGGCGGTATGGGTGATCAGTTCGTTGCTGTCAGTGCTATGGGTCAGATAGCGGGCCTCTTCCTGCATTCGCGGGAGTTTCTTATATTGCCCGCGAACCAGGGCCATATGCAGATTCAGGACCGGTTTGAAGCTGCGGATTCGCTGCTGATTAAACAGTTTATATAGGCGGTTGAATAGCTGGGCGGCACAGATTGCATTGACTCCGTGGGAGTCATCTTTGTGGGGTTTGAGAAACGCCAGCTGCAGATCGCCGTTATTAATTCGGGTGGACTGTCCCTGATAGATGGCGATGACCATGTCCAGCATTCGGTAATAGTACTCCTGCAGCTCCTGAAGTTCGTTGCTGTGCAGGTTATCTGAGTGGCCTGATGACAGGTCGAGATAGAGCAGGTAGCCCGCCTCTTCAGCGGCAACGATCAGTTCCAGTTCCTGCTCAAATGAATACAGATCAAGCTGGATCTCATGCTGGCTGTTTTCAAGCAGGGGGTTGGGAGTCCTGTTGCGTGATTGCGGCTTCAGACTGATCTCTTCGACACTAACCTCTTCGGCAGCGCTATCGGTTGTCTGCTCTTTGGCTTCAGTCTTCGCTTTATGTTCGCAGAAGGGGGCAAAGCCTGGCATATGTGGCGCATCTTCATCCGGTCTGAGCAGGTCTACCAGTTCTTCCGGGTGAGACTCCTTGTCTCGTGTGGCTGTCTCTGCTGAGGTGTTGTCATTCTCTGTCGATAAGGGATTGGGGGTGCTAATGGTTTCTGGGGGCGCTTCGTGGGTGCTTTGCTCTGTCGTCTGGCGGTTGCGGTTGAGGCTGAGCCAGCAGCCGGTCAGTGTGATAATGACGGTTATCAGTGCCAGAATAGCAGCCTGCACCAGCAGGGCGTTGAGGTTTGATTTAGTCGCGTCTGGATTCAGGTATAGCTCAAGAATCGCCAGGGTTTCATTCTGTTGTCGGATCAGAATCTCTTGCTGTATCAGGTTGTCCTGGCGGATATCACCGGCCCGGCCGAGTAATCGGTCCTTGGGATCTGTGAGGATGATTGCGTCCAATTGAGGCTGCTTTACCAGTTGATTGAGAACGTAGTTCAGGCTGACGGAATCTCCTGACAGGAGTGCAGGCTTTATCATGGTAACGGTTTGTTGACCGAGTAGTTCACCTTGTTGGCGGGTCTGGAGCTGAGCGATTTTTTCTGCAACAACGGAGAGATAGATACCGGATAACAGCAGGCCTGCGAGTAAAATGCAGGCAAGCGTGGCCATCAGCCGGGTGCGCTGATTGATTATCGCTGTGAAAAATTGCGGTTTATCCATATTCCGACGGCTAAATATTCCCGGGCAGTAGAGCCTGCAGATGATAGCAGCTAAGTTACCTCGCAAAAACGGCTTTTTTACTGTTTTGCTTTCTCTGTCGATGACCCCCGCTGCCGGGCGGGTTATAATGTCCGGTCTCGACGGAGAAGGAAGGTTATGAACGTTAAAGAGTACATGGCAGAACTGGGTCAGCAGGCACGTATCGCGTCCCGCAAAATTGCGAAAGCTGATACCGGAATTAAGAACCGCGCGCTGCTGGCGATGGCGGATGCAATTGATGCGTCCCGTGAAAAGCTGGTGTCGGCGAATGCTGAAGACCTGCAGCAGGGCCGTGCCAATGGTCTTGATGATGCGATGCTGGATCGTCTGGAACTGAAACAGTCTCAGATTGATACCATGATCGAAGGTTTGCGTCAGGTTGCTGCTCTGCCCGATCCGATCGGCGCGATCACCGATATGAATTATCTGCCCAGTGGCATACAGGTGGGTAAGATGCGTGTGCCACTTGGAGTGGTTGGTATTATTTATGAATCCCGTCCTAATGTGACGGTGGAGGCGGCCAGTCTCTGTCTGAAATCCGGTAATGCGACGATTCTGCGGGGCGGCTCTGAAGCGATCCACAGTAATGCTGCGGTCGCTGAGTGTATTCAGACGGGTCTGAAGGCTGTGGGGTTGCCTGAACATACGGTTCAGGTGGTCAGAACCACTGACCGGGAAGCCGTGGGTGAGCTGATCACCATGCCAGAATATGTTGATGTGATTGTGCCGCGGGGTGGAAAAAGTCTTATCGAGCGGGTTAGTCGTGATGCCAAAGTGGCAGTGATCAAACATCTGGATGGAATATGCCATGTTTACATCGATGAAGATGCAGACAAGATCAAGGCGATTAATGTGGCAATTAATGCCAAAACGCATCGCTATGGTACCTGCAACACGATGGAAACGTTGCTTGTGCATGAAACCCGTGCGGCAGAAATTTTGCCTGAGTTAGCCGATCGCTATCAGGCGATCGGGGTGGAGCTGCGCGGCTGTGAAAAAACCCGTAAAGTGCTGCCGAATATCATCGCGGCAACCGAAGAAGATTGGGAAACTGAATACCTTGCTCCGATTCTGTCAATCAGAGTGGTCAGCGATATGGCCGGGGCGATTGAACACATTAACCATTATGGCTCTCATCATACCGATGCCATTATCACGGAGAATTATACCCGCTCGCGCAGTTTTTTGCGTGAAGTGGATTCCAGTTCGGTGATGGTCAACGCATCGACCCGTTTTGCGGATGGTTTTGAGTATGGGCTGGGGGCTGAGATCGGTATTTCAACCGATAAGATTCATGCCCGCGGGCCGGTTGGTCTTGATGGTCTGACCTCGCAAAAGTATGTGGTGCTGGGTGACGGCCATATTCGTCAGTAACGCTTGATGAGCGAATCCGTCAAAGTCTTTATGGGTGGGACGTTTGATCCCATTCATAATGGCCATCTGCGCACTGCGCTGGAAATCCAGCAGTGGCTGGGTGTAAAGCAGGTAACGCTGATGCCCTCTAAAGCCCCTGTTCATCGGAAATCGCCTGAACGCAGCGGTCAGCAACGTCTGGATATGGTGCGTCTGGCGGTAGCCGATGAACCCGCGCTGATTGCTGATGAGCGGGAGGTTATCTCTGCTGCTGCTTCCTATACTGTACTGACACTGGAATCGTTTCGGCGTGAACTGGGGGCGCAGGCCCCGATTTGTATGATACTGGGAATGGATGCCTATCTGTCGTTACCCCAGTGGGATCGATGGCTGGAGCTTCTTCAGCTGTGTCATATCGTGGTCGTTAAGCGGCCGGGCTGGATCTATGAGCCCTGCGAACAGATGCAGCACATCAGCAATGAACATGAAATTGATGATGTTGACGTATTGCTGCAAAAACCAGCGGGGCATGTGATCTTTCGTGAACTGACGCCACTGGGAATCTCTGCCACCCAGATCAGAGAGCTGATCAGGGGTGGGCACTCCCCCCGTTATCTGCTGCCGGATGCGGTGTGGGACTATATAAAACAAAACAGGCTCTATAATTTTGAGCAACATAACGAAGGTAAATAATTACTAATGGAAATGGATCAGATGATCAGCGCTGTACGTGAAGCCCTTGATGATATGAAAGCACGGGATATTGTCGAGATTGATGTAACCAATAAATCAACAGTGACTGACCGGATGGTGATTGCCAGCGGAACCTCTAAGCGGCATGTGATGTCCATAGGACAGCATGTACAGGAAGAGATGAAGCACAAAGGCTTTATGCCGATGGGGATCGAGGGTCAGGATACCGGTGAGTGGGTGCTGGTGGATCTGGGTGATCTGGTCGTGCATGTAATGATGCCGGATGCCCGTAGTTTCTACGATCTTGAGAAACTCTGGGGCTATGATGAGGAAGTCGAACAGGACGCGGCACATTAAGCGCGTCTGTGACTGAGTTATTTCAGTTGGTGGTCGATCCCTCTTTCGGAGAGACCTAAGTAAAGGAATCCGGTTTTAGCATGAAAATACGCCTTATCGCCGTAGGTACCAAGATGCCTGGTTGGGTAACCGAAGGGTTTAATGAGTATCTGAAACGACTGCCTCACGAGTTTTCTCTTGAGCTGGTGGAGATACCACTGGGACACCGCGGTAAAGGCGCTGATCTGGCCCGGGCAAAGCGCCAGGAGGGTGAGCAGATGCTGGCGGCGATCCCGAAAGGTGACCGGGTGATTGCACTGGAGGTAAACGGTAAAAACTGGAGTACCGAACAGTTGGCCGAACAGGCTGAACAGTGGCGGATGTCCGGGCAGAATTTCTGTTTACTGGTGGGAGGTCCCGATGGGCTGGCACCGGAGTGTGTCGCGATCGCTGATCAGAAATGGTCACTCTCGGGGCTCACCCTGCCGCACCCACTGGTGCGTATTCTGCTTGCCGAACAGTTGTATCGGGCCTGGAGCATTATGCAGGGCCATCCCTATCATAAATAACCTGTTACACATATCTGTGAAGAATTGCTTAGATGTCAGCGTTTGATAGCCTGAAGGATCATACAAAAGAGGGGCGGGTATTTCTGTCACGCGCGCTGATCGCCTTTGTGATCGTGGTGTTGCTGATGGGGGTGCTGATTGGTCGGCTCTACTACCTGCAGGTGATTCAACATGATCAGCTGGCCGCTGTGTCCGATGATAACCGTATTCAGCTGCAACCTGTGGCACCCACCCGTGGACTGATCTATGACCGCAACGGTACCCTGTTAGCGGATAACCGCCCCAGTTACAGCGTTACGCTGTTAAAAGAAAAGGTCGGTGATCTTGAGGCCACGCTGGCTGAATTACAAACGCTTATCCCGATCACTGACAGAGAGCTGGAATCCTTCCATAGGCGTCTGAAACAGCGTCGCAGACCCTATGAAACTGTGCCTCTGCGGTTTCGCCTGACCGATGATGAGATCGCCCGTATCGCTGTTAACTATCAGCGTTTGCCCGGGGTTCAGGTTGAGGCGGATCTGATCCGCTACTACCCGTTCGGGGCGAGTCTGGTGCATGCGCTGGGCTATGTAGGCCGCATAAACGAGAAAGAACTGCAGCGGGTCGACCCTAAAAACTACAGTGCAACACACTATATCGGTAAACTGGGGATTGAGCGGTTTTATGAACCCCTGCTGCACGGTGAAGTTGGCTACCACAAGGTTGAAACCAATGCCCGGGGGCGGGTGATGCGGGTACTTGAGCAAACGGATCCGGTACCGGGTAAAGATATAGTCCTCTATCTGGATATCCGTTTGCAACAGGCGGCTGAAAAGCTGGTGGAGGGCCGCCGGGCTGCGATTGTGGCGATCGACCCGAAAACCGGTGGCATCCTCGCGCTGGTGAGTAATCCGGGCTATGACCCGAACCTGTTTGTCACCGGTATCAGTACCAAAGATTATAAAGACCTGCGTGAGTCGCCGGATCTGCCACTGTTTAACCGGGCGTTGCGGGGGCAGTACCCTCCGGGGTCAACTATCAAGCCGATGGTAGCGATGGGGGTGATCGATAGCGGAGTGGTCAGTCCCGCGCATACCGTCTTTGATCCGGGCTTCTATACCCTGAGCCATGGTGGACGCCGCTATCGTGACTGGAAGCGAGGCGGGCATGGAAAGGTGGGACTGGATATGGCGATCTATCAATCCTGTGACGTCTGGTTCTACGATGTTGCCAACCGTGCCGGGGTGGATATTATCTCCGATTATCTGGGGCGGTTTGGCTTTGGCCAGGTCACCAGTCTTGATCTGCCAGAGGCTCTGCCCGGTATTCTGCCCTCCAAAGCGTGGAAGAAAAAAACCGGCCGGGGGTCCTGGTTTTCCGGTGATTCTCTTAACCTGAGCATCGGCCAGGGCTGGATGCTGGCAACGCCGTTACAATTGGCAACCGCTTCAGCCGTCATGGCTAATCGCGGCCAATGGAAACAGCCGCGAATGCTCAAAGGCGTGGTGAAGCATAACAAACATAAGACCGACCAGGTTGTTGAAGATGATGTAGTTGAGATCAGTGGATTGGAAGGAACCTCAGCGGTGTTGCCGGATATCCATCTGAAAAGTAATCAATATTGGAAACGCATTATTGATGCCATGATCGCGGTGGTTCATGGTCCCAGAGGTACTGCTCGTAAAATAGGTCATGGGCTGGATTTCCAGATTGCCGGTAAAACCGGTACGGCTCAGGTGGTAGGGATTAAACAGGACGAGGTCTATGACGCTGAAAGCATGGCGGAGCGTCATCGTGATCATGCGCTGTTTATCGCCTTTGCGCCGGCCGCTGATCCGGAAATAGCGGTATCGGTTATTGTCGAAAATGGCGGCGGTGGTTCAAGCACCGCAGCGCCGATAGCCCGGGATGTAATTGACGCATTTATGACGCTTAAGCGCCAGGATGCTGAGGTTGATGAGTTGGTAGGAGTCGCAACGGATGGCTGATTTTCAGCGCACAATGCCCGATGCACAGCCTCATCTGGCGCGGCGCCGGGGACTCTGGTCCTATACCCGACTGGATGCCTGGCTGTTGCTGTTTATTCTGGTGTTGTGTGGTTATGGGTTGTTAGTGCTCTACAGTGCTTCCGGCGGGGATATGGGGTATGTGGTGCGCCAGGCGGTTCGTATGGGGGCCGGACTTGTCGTTATGACTGTCCTCGCGCAGTTGAGGCCTCAGTTGTTTGCCCGCTGGGCGCCGGCGATGTACGTCATCTGTCTGGGGTTGTTGCTGGCCGTGCTGTTAGTGGGCGTTGGCGCTAAAGGTGCGCAGCGGTGGATTGCGTTACCCGGATTTCGCTTTCAACCCTCTGAAATTGTTAAGCTGGTCCTGCCACTGATGGTTGCCTGCTATCTGGCCAACCGGCCGCTGCCTCCGCGCTTTCGTCATATTGTGATATCTCTGGTGCTGATCTTTGTGCCGGTGGTGATGATTATGAAACAACCGGATCTTGGCACATCACTGTTGATTGCCGCCTCCGGAGTATTCGTGTTGCTGCTTTCCGGTATCTACTGGCGCTATATATTTGGTGCTCTGGCGGTTGCTGCGGCAGGCTTGCCAGGGCTGTGGATGGTGATGAAGGATTACCAGAAGCAGCGGGTACTGACTTTTCTTGATCCGGAGAGTGATCCCCTGGGATCTGGTTGGAACATTATTCAGTCGAAGGCCGCGATCGGCTCCGGTGGTATTGAGGGTAAAGGCTGGATGCTGGGGACGCAGTCTCAGCTGGATTTTTTGCCGGAAAGTCATACTGACTTCATCATCGCGGTGATGGGCGAGGAGCTGGGGATGATCGGTATATTGTTATTGCTGGTTATCTACCTGCTGATTATCGTCCGGGGGCTGGTGATTGCAACCAGGGCGCAGGATAGTTTTGGCCGTCTGGTGGCGGGAAGTGTAACACTGACCTTTTTCGTTTATGTCTTTGTAAATATCGGCATGGTGAGCGGTCTCTTGCCGGTTGTCGGTGTGCCGTTACCGCTGATCAGTTACGGCGGAACGTCGATTGTGACCCTGATGGCGGGCTTCGGTTTGCTGATGTCGGTACAGGCGCACCGTAAGATGATCAGTCATTAAGGATTCAGGTTAAATAAACATAATAACTCAGCGGTTTTGTTCTGGTGTCACTGTGATAAAGTCAGGATTCAGTTGAGAGCATTATGTAAGCGGTTCAAACGTTCAGGGAATGCCAGGCTGTTAAGGCAAATAAAGGTAGGGTTATATGTTCAGAACAAAAATTTCAGGAATCCTGACCGGAGTTGTACTCTGTACCGGTTTGTTATGGGGCGCTCAGGTTGCTGCTGGTGGTTATGGCGATCATCCCGCTGCCGAGCAGTTCATCGCCGATATGGCGAAAGAGGGCTTCGATGAAGGTGAGGTCAGAACGATTCTTGATGCCGCTGAACGGCAGGAAAGTATTCTGAAAGCGATCTCCCGACCAGCGGAAAAGCGTCTTAACTGGGGTGAGTATCGCAATATCTTTTTGCGGGATAAGCGGATTGATCAGGGCGTAGCGTTCTGGAATGAATATCATGATGCGTTGCTGCGGGCGGAACAAACCTACGGTGTGCCAGCGCAGATTATTGTTGCAATTATCGGTGTTGAGACCCGCTATGGCCGGAATATGGGGAGTTACCGGGTGGTGGATGCGTTGTCCACCCTTGGTTTTGACTATCCTCCGCGGGGAAAGTTTTTTCAGGGTCAGTTAAAAGAGTATCTCTACCTGTTGCGTGAGGAAAGTGTTGATCCCTTTAGTTTAAAAGGCTCTTATGCCGGTGCAATGGGATTCGGACAGTTTATTCCCAGTAGCTTCAGGAGCTTTGCTGTCGATTTTGATGGCGACGGTAGGAAAGATATCTGGAGTAACCCGGTGGATGCGATTGGCAGTGTTGCCAATTATTTCCGCGCCCATGGCTGGAAAACCGGCGAGCCGGTACGCAGCAATGTGGTAATGGATCAACTGGCGGATGAAGCCTGGATCAATGCTGACCTGAAACCCAAGCTGACGCTTGCTCAATGGTCTGAACGGGGTATCCGTACCCATAAAGGTCTGCCTGCTGAGAGCAACGCGACGCTGATGCGCCTGGAAACTGAGGGTGAGTTTCAGCACTGGTTCGGATTGCATAACTTCTATGTCATCACCCGGTATAATCACAGCCGGCTGTACGCCATGGCGGTTTATGAACTGAGTCAGGCGGTAGCAGAAAAACGTCAGCAGGCGCTGGCTGAAAAAACGACCGGCGTTGCAGGTTAATTGATGAAGCGAGTAATCCTCAGACTGATAGTGCTATCGCTGATAGCGGTACTGGGAGGCTGTTCCTCTGCTCCCAGTGGACGTTATGCTGTCGAGAAGGATTACGGCCCCTCAGACAGGGTAGATGTTTCCCATGTGCCGGATGCTGTCCCCCGGGTTGAGCCTAAAAGCAGGGGGGGGAATAAAAGCCCCTATACCGTGCTCGGCAAAACTTACTATGTGATGCCGTCCGGCAGTGGCTATAAGGAGCGTGGTATCGCTTCATGGTATGGCAAAAAGTTTCATGGGCATAAAACCTCCAATGGCGAAACTTACAATATGTATGGCATGAGTGCCGCGCATAAGTCGCTGCCTCTGCCCAGTTATGTTCAGGTGACCAATGTCAGCAATGGCCGTCGGGTTATTGTACGGGTTAATGACCGGGGACCGTTTCATGGTGGCCGGATAATCGATCTGTCCTATGCAGCGGCCTCTAAGCTGGATATGCTGGGTGGAGGAACGGCGCATGTTGAGGTGGAAGCTATCGATCCGGGCAGCTGGAGTACCTCGTCAGCCGCGATTGTGTCTGCAGGAAGCACGGCAACGGCACCGCCGGTAACCAGTACAGCCGCAGTCGGCAAACGCTATCTTCAGGTTGGAGCCTTTGGTCTGGAAGCCACTGCCGCCGAGGCTAAACAGCAGTTGCAGCAGATGTTGCCGGGGTATCAAATCAGAATAGTGCCGCTTAATCTGTCTGACCGGACATTATACCGGGTGCAGGTCGGGCCGGTTCAGCTGAATGCAGATCTGGCGGAACTGGTTTCAAGAATCGAAGCGGCAGGCTATCTGCGCCCACATTTGGTAGACTAGGTGCCGCTAATGGGATTTGTTGAAGAAAAGCGCTGACTATCGGCCGAACCTTTAGGCTGTTTGCAGGTCCCAGCTGTATCTGGACCCTCTGTAACCGTAATGAAAGTATGTATAAAACACTATGATTAGAAAATTTGCTTTTCGCTCTGTGATGTTCCGCCTGTTTTTTCTCTCCATCTGTATCGCTTCCCTGCCAGTACAGGCGGCGAAGATTACCCCGGCTCCTCCTCAGGTGGCCGCCCGGGCGTATATTGTTATGGATGCAGATACCGGTAAAGTTATCATGGCCAGTCGGGAGGGCGAACGTTTTCCGCCTGCCAGCCTGACGAAGATGATGACCAGTTATATCCTTGAGGGTGAGCTGACAAAAGGTAATGTCAGTAAGAACGATCTGGTGCCAATCTCTGTTAAAGCCTGGCGCACTCCGGGGTCGCGGATGTTTATTAAGGAGGGCACTCAGGTTCTTCTGAGTGATCTGCTGAAGGGAATCATCATCCAGTCGGGCAATGATGCCAGTGTTGCTGTCGCAGAGTATATCGCCGGCAGTGAATCGGCCTTTGCGGATATGATGAATCAGCATGCCGCCCTGTTGGGAATGCAAAATAGCCACTTTATGAACGCAACGGGCCTGCCAGCGGAAGATCATTACTCCTCTGCGTACGATCTGGCACTGCTGGCTCAGGCTATTATTCAGAAATATCCGGAACAGTATGGTATTTATTCTGAAAAGTATTTTACTTATAACAAGATACGTCAGCCTAACCGCAATAAACTGTTGTGGCGCGATGATTCCGTTGATGGCCTGAAAACCGGCCACACTGATGCTGCAGGCTTCTGCCTGGTGGCTTCAGCGAAGCGAGATGGTATGCGGCTGATTACCGTGGTAATGGGTACCAGCAGTGAAGAGGCGCGGGCGCAGGAGAGTCAGAAACTGCTGGCTTATGCGTTCCGTTATTTCCGGACTCATAAACTCTATGATGCCGGTCAGGTTCTGGAAACCGCGAAAGTGTGGGCCGGTCAGCAGAAACAGCTTAAGGTGGGTCTGCAAAGTGCGATGGCTATCACTATTCCCCGGGGGGAAGGTGAGCAGCTGCAGGCGGTTCTGGATCTGGATAAAGTGATTAAAGCACCGATCGAGAAAGGTCAGAGCTTTGGCTCGCTGAAAGTGATGCTGGAAGATAAAGTGGTTGCTGAAGCACCGATCATCGCGCTGGAAAGCATTGCTGAAGCAGGGCTTTTACAACGTATCTGGGATGCCATTGCGCTATTCTTTTATAATCTGATCAACTGACCCCGAGGGGCTGTGGAATGGATGCCCGGGCTGAGGATTAATCTGAGTCCGGGCATCTGTCGTTAAACAAAGATGAAAACAGTATATCTGAACGGCGAATTCATTGCGGAAGAGCAGGCGACGGTATCGGTATTTGACCGGGGTTTTCTGTTTGGCGATAGTGTCTATGAAGTGATTCCGTTCTATCGGGGACAAGGATTCCGGTTGAATGAGCACCTGCACCGACTGGAGTACAGTCTGCGTGCGATTCAGATTGCAGTCGAACATGACTGGATAGCGATCTTAACCCGCCTGGTTGAGTTGAATGGTGGCGGCAATCTGTCGGTCTACCTGCAGATCAGCCGGGGCAACTCCGGTAACCGCAGTCATGTCTATGATGCAGAGATGACGCCAACGGTGTTTGCCTGCTGTAGCCCGATCAAAGATATATACAGCGCGGGGCCTGAGTCGGTTGTGGGTGTCCGGGCGATCGTGACTGCAGACCTGCGCTGGGGCCGTTGTGATATCAAAAGCACGGGGCTGCTGCCGAATATACTGGTGATGCAACAGGCGCGGCAGGCGGGTGTAGAGGAAGCGCTGATGATTCGCGATGGCCTGCTGACCGAAGGCGCCTCCTGTAATCTGATGCTAGTGGATAAAGGCGTGATCTACACGCCCAAACGCGGCTCAGAGATTCTCGGAGGGACGACCCGCGCACTGATACTGGAGCTGGCGGCAGAGAATGGTATCCCTACCCAGGAGGTGGATATCGATTATGACCGTCTGATGTCTGCCGATGAAGTCTGGATCAGTAGCTCTACCCGGGCGGTGGTTCCGGTACTGGAAATTGATGGTCAGCCGGTGGCTGACGGTAACAAAGGGCCTTTATGGGCCAGAATGTTTGAACTGTTTACCCGTTATCAAAATAATCTGATGAACGGCTGAGCAATCGAGAGATAGTTATGGCGCAGCAAACTGAGCAAGAAGCACCGAAGATTGAATTCCCCTGTCCGGATTACCCTATAAAGGTGATTGGTCGGGACGGGCCGGATTTTCAGGAAGTTGTGATTGACGTAGTCCGTATACATGTACCTGATCTGGATATTACTAAGATCGAGATTCAGGCCAGCAGTAAAGGAACATTTACTTCGATCCGTATGAAAATCACAGCGACCGGGCATGATCAGCTGAAAGCTTTACATGAGGATCTTCTCAGCACCGGCCGTGTGCAGATGGTGATGTGATGGCTCTGGCTGAGCAGTCGCCGTTGTCGCAACAGATAGTGGTCCGTGATCTGGGGTTGGTGGAATATCTGCCCACCTGGCAGGCGATGCAGGATTTCACTGCATCCCGGGATCAGGATAGTGTTGATGAGGTCTGGATACTGGAACATCATCCGGTATTTACTCAGGGCCATGCTGGCGATGCAGAGCATCTGCTGGGTACCGGTGATATCCCTGTTGTTCAGGTTGATCGTGGTGGTCAGGTGACCTATCACGGGCCGGGACAGCTGGTGGTCTATCTGCTGCTCAATCTGCGGCGGAAAAAGTTTGGCGTTAAAGAGCTGGTTGCGCGGATGGAAGCCTGCATTGTGGAGTTGCTGGCAGAATATGGCGTTGAAGCCTACGCGAGACCGGATGCCCCCGGTGTTTATGTTAATGAAGCAAAAATCTGCTCGCTGGGATTGCGGGTGCGAAAAGGCTGTTCGTTTCACGGACTGGCCTTTAATCTGGATATGGATCTTGAACCTTTTAACCGTATTAACCCCTGTGGTTATGCCGGTATGGCAGTTACCCGATTGAAAAACCTGGTCGAGACGCTCGACAGGGAATCCGTTAAGGATTCACTTACAGAAATACTGGTGAAAAGACTCGAGTATAGCGAGCGCACCAATGCTAATTCGTTGGAAGGTACAGATGTCTGAAAATAGTGAAAATGTGCAAGCGGCCGTGGCAACTGAAAAACGACCGCAGCGTGCTGAAGCTGGCGTAAAGCTTCGCGGCGCTGAAAAAGTATCCCGTATCCCGGTTAAGGTAATTCCCACTGAGCGGGATCAGATCCTGCGTAAGCCGGAGTGGCTAAGGGTTTCGCTGGGAACATCCCCTAAAGTTCAGGGTATAAAAAACAAACTGCGTAAACATAAACTTGCCTCCGTTTGTGAAGAGGCCAGCTGCCCGAATCTGGGTGAATGCTTTAGCCACGGTACGGCGACTTTCATGATTATGGGGGATATCTGTACCCGTCGTTGTCCATTCTGCGATGTCGCCCATGGTCGTCCGAAGCCGTTGCCTGAAAATGAACCGGTTGAACTGGCTGAAGCGATTGCTGATATGGGGCTGCGTTACGTGGTAATTACGTCGGTAGACCGTGACGATTTGCGGGACGGTGGCGCCGAGCACTTTGCCCGCTGTATCACCGAAACCCGTAAGGCGGTTCCCTCGATTCAGGTTGAAACGCTGGTGCCTGATTTCCGTGGTCGCATGGATATTGCACTGGATGTGCTGCAACAAACGCCGCCGGATGTGTTTAACCACAATATGGAAACTGTCCCACGACTCTACCGTAAGGTTCGTCCTGGCGCTGATTATCAGTGGTCATTAGAGTTGCTGCAGAAATATAAGCAGCGCTGCCCTGATGTCCGGACTAAGTCGGGCCTGATGGTGGGGGTAGGGGAAACCAAAGAGGAGATCTTTGAGGTGTTGAAAGATCTGCGTGCCCATGATGTGGATATGCTGACCATCGGACAGTATCTGCAGCCAAGCCGCGATCATCTTCCGGTTGACCGCTATGTTACCCCGGAGGAGTTTGATGAGTATGCACAGGTGGCAAAAGAGCTGGGTTTCTCACAGGTCGCCAGTGGGCCGCTGGTGCGCTCATCCTATCATGCCGATCTGCAGGCTAAGGGTGAAACAATCAGCTGATGCGGCGCGCACACCTGCTTAAACTGCTGCTGTCGGTGGTGATTCTGGTCATCACCCTGGCGGTGGTGGAGTACAAAATCGGCTGGTATAGCCTGCTGACCTCGTGGCAGGGGTTCTCTGCGGGGACACTGGCTCTGCTGGCGATACTGTCGCTCAGCAGTAATGCATTACGGGCGTTGCGGATCAAAATCAGTTTTGAGCTGCCTGCGGCCCGTTATCCGAAGATGTTTTATCTCAGCACCAATCACAACTTACTCAATAATCTTCTACCGATGCGCACTGGTGAGGTGGCTTTTCCGGTACTGATTAAACGCTATTTTGGTATTGGGCTGATGAGTTCATCCTCTCATCTGTTGCTCTATCGTCTGTTGGATCTGATCGCGCTGTTATCCATTGCCGGTATCCTGGCAGTGTGGCAGTTTAACTCCCTTGCGGCAGTGGGCCTGGCATTGATCACGGTAACCGGTTTACTGCTGTTTGACCGGGTTAAGCGTCTGGTGGTCTGGCTGCTGGGGCGTTTCAGTAGCCCGAAATTGACAAAGCTGGCGCAGACGCTTGCTGTGTTGCCGACCCGTGGAGGACATTATGGCGCGATTGTGCTGACCACCTATGCGGTGTGGCTGACGAAACTGCTGGCGTTTCTGGGGGTGGTGATGCAACTGTCTCAGTTAACCCTGGTTCAGGCGGTTACCAGTGTTGCAGTAGCAGATCTCTCCTCTATTCTGCCGATCCATGGGGTGGCCGGTTCGGGCACTTTCGAGGCTGCCTTCGTGCTGGCTGGTAAGTTCTATGCGATCGATACCTCTACACTGCTTAAGGTGGCGGTACAGCTGCACCTGTTTCTGTTGTTGATGTCTTTTGTTGCCTTTGCATTAGGCTGGCTGGTGGCCAACGTTTTCTGCCGGGAAACATCTTTGCAGGCAGAAACCGAATAGGCGGGAAAGAACCGCTGTGAAGGGGCGGGTGCCGTTCGGATTCGCCTTGTGTCATAGGGCTTTACCTTCATATCAAAAGGGCTTTGTGATAGAGTCCGCTTACTATTTTTTGTGACCTGAATCCGGATAATTTATGAAATCATTATCGATCGTCGTACCGATGTATAAAGAAGAGGATTGTGTATTTCCGCTGGTCGAGCGGGTACATGAGTGCCTCAGTGATTATGCCGGTAAGTGGGAGCTTATCTGCGTCGATGATGGTAGTCCGGACAACACTGTTACACGTCTTTATGAGGCTCAGGAACAGTGGGGTGATCACCTGCGGGTGGTTGAACTGCAGCGTAACTTTGGTCAGACTGCCGCGATGCAGGCGGGTATTGATGCAGCCCGCGGCGAAATTATCGTCACTATGGATGGCGATTTGCAAAACGATCCAGCCGATATTCAGCGGATGATCGTTGAGATGGAAGAGCGTGACCTGGATATGCTGCAGGGCTGGCGCAAGCAACGGGAAGATGAGTCGACCCGTAAGTTCTTCTCCCGTCAGGCAAATCGCCTGATTGCCAAGGTTACCAGCGTGCGTCTGCATGACTATGGCTGCAGTTTGAAAGTTTATCGTGCCAGTGTCATCAAGCAGGTCCGCCTGTTTGGTGAGATGCACCGTTTTATCCCCGTCTGGGTGGCCTCTGTAACGAAGCCTTCACGGATTGGTGAAACGGTGGTTGACCACCATGCCCGCCAGTTTGGCGAGTCAAAATACGGTTTGTCACGCACCTTCCGGGTTATTTTGGATCTGTTGGTGGTGTTCTTCTTCCTTAAATTCAAAGCCCGTCCGGGGCACTTTTTTGGTTATCTGGGACTGGGAATGGGGGTGCTGGGTTCATTGATTATGACCTGGCTGATGGGCGTTAAGCTGTTCCTCGGTGAAGATATCGGAAGCCGGCCACTGTTTATGATCGGTATTTTCCTGCTGGTGGTTTCGCTGCAGTTTATCACTACCGGTGTACTGGCCGAGATGATGTCACGGATCTTCTTTGAAACCTCCAATACCCGTGGGTATACCCTGCGGGAGAAACTTAATGAGGATCAGGAGGGGCGCTGGTATGCTCCACAGCCTGACGTAATGGACGAGACCAGTGCGCATGACGCCGACTCTGCGCCAAAGTAATCTTTTTCATTACGGCCTGCTGTTTGCCGCACTCTTTCTGGCGTTCTTCTGGAATATCTGGGGCTTCCCTCTTTTCGATCTTGATGAGGGAGCCTTTTCTGAAGCTACCCGGGAGATGCTGGCCAACCGTAATTTTGCCGCCACCTATCTGGATGGCGAACCCCGTTACGATAAGCCGATTCTGAGCTACTGGTTTCAGGCCCTCAGTGTTTCGCTGTTTGACCTGAGCGAGTTCTCCCTGCGTCTTCCCTCAGCGATAGCCGCCAGTTGCTGGATGCTGGTGTGCTACCGCTTTGCCCATCAGCAATGGAACCGGACAACCGCGCTTTATACCGTGCTGATCATGGCCAATACGCTGTGGATCGGGATTATTGGTAAGGCAGCCATTGCCGATGCCTGGCTTAACCTGTTCCTTACCCTGACGCTGCTGGATATGTGGCGTCACTGGCAGAATCCCGGACGTGCAATCCTGCTGCGGGTCTATCTTTGGATGGCGCTGGGGTTGTTGGCGAAAGGTCCGGTGGCGGTGCTGGTGCCACTTTTGGTGAGCGGTATCTTTTACATCGTTCAGGGTGAGTGGCGTCGCTGGCTGGCAGCGATCTTCTACCTGCCAGGCTGGGCGCTGCTATTAGTTATCCTGACCCCCTGGCTATGGCTGGTCTATCAGGATCAGGGGATTGGATTCTTTCAGGGCTTTCTGCTGGATCACAACCTCAAACGCTTCAGTGATACCCGGGAAGGTCATGGCGGTAGCATCGGCTATTACCTGCTTGCACTGCCGCTGGTGTTGTTACCGTTCAGTTCGGCCCTGTTTACCCTGCTGCGTAATCTGCGTGAGTTGTGTAAGGACTTACTTACGCTGTATCTCATTATATGGTTGGGTGTGGTCTTTGTGCTGGTCTCATTTTCCGGTACTCAGCTGCCGCACTATGTGGTCTACGGCATCAGTGGACTACTGATGCTGTTTGCCCATTATCGCGAGCGCCTGTTCTGCGCCTGGGGGCTGGTGTTTCCGTTGCTGTTTTTTGTCCTGATGCTGGCATTACCCTGGATTCTGGAATCTGCTGCGGGCAGTAGTCGGAAGCTTTATGAACAGGAGATGCTCGCGCGGGTCTGGGAAGTGACAGGGCTGCCCTACATGCTGGCCAGTGTCGTGGCATTGTTGTTAACGCTGCTGCTGATATTCAGTTCAAGGCTGGAAAAACCGGCTAAGTTTGTGGCTATCGGCTTTATTCAGACACTGTTTGTGTTTACCTTCTTTATCCAGATAGTGGCCGGATTGCAGCAACAACCGGTTCAGGAAGCTGCTGCTATCGCCCGGGGGCTGAGCGATAAGTCTGTGATCGCCTATGGAGTGCACAGGCCTACTTTCAGTGTTTACCGGGATGCAATTACACCGCAAGACCGCTCGCCTGAAGCGGGCGAGGTGATCTTTACGGATGCAGATAATCTGCTCAAATTGCAGCAGCGAAACCCTGATGCGGTATTCGACCTGTTGTACAGTAAAGGCGGTATCAGACTGGTGGAGTGGCGTGATGCAAAACCTGCTGTCGCAAATTAAAGCGTGCTTTATCGTGGCGGACCTGCCCGCCCGGCTGGACGCTTCCCGGCAGCGTTTCGACGATCAGTATGACTCTCAGGCGCTGAAGCGGTTAATGCAGCTGGCTTTGGTGTTTCTGGGTGTGGCACTGTTGCTCTGGCTGGTTGCCGGATATCATGGCGCGTTCCATCTGTTGAATCAGATGACTCCTCTTTTACCTGCAACGTTCTGGCAGATCGTTACATTTATGGGGGATACCACCTTTGTTCTGACACTGGCGTTATTTGTTGCCCGGCGTAAGCCCGAACTGCTCTGGGTGCTTTTTATTACAGCGATATACGGCACACTGGCAACCCATGGTCTGAAAACACTGTTCGACGCTGAACGGCCTCCCGTAGCACTACCCGCCGGTGATTATAATCTGGTGGGTAACGCGCTCAGAAACGGCAGTTTTCCCTCAGGACACTCCTTCACCGCCTTTGCGTTTGTCTCGCTGGCCTATTACTTCTTCAATAACCGGCCGCTGCGCTGGGGGCTACTGTTGTTAGGTGGCCTGGTTGGCCTGAGCCGGGTGATGGTTGCGGCGCACTGGCCTGTGGATGTTCTGGTGGGTGGCGCGCTGGGTATGCTGATCACTGTCGCCGCAGTAAAAACGGCACGCTTGTCCTTAACAGGCTTCCGCTGGCCAATGCACCTGTTTATTCTGTTCCTGCTAGTGGTGGCGGCGTTGATGATTATGTTCGGACACAGTGGTGGTTATCCACAGGCGCAGCTGTTTGCGAAAGTAATCGCTTTTGCCGCGTTGCTGGTGTTCGTATCCGAGTATTTCCTGCCTGCACGTAAGCCCCCGGTTTCCTGACGCTTAGCGCTATTAAACTTCCTTTACAGAGCGTTTTAGCCTTTATCTTAGGCCGGCGCTTGTGCATAATATCTATATTAGATTTTTCTTATATAGTATTGGTTTAAGGTGATTATTATGTCAGCCAACAAAGTTATCTCTGTTTCGACTTCCATGAACGCCGGCTGTCAGGTGCATGCGGATATTCGTGGACACAAAGTCATTATCGATCAGCCAACGCAGGCGGGCGGCACCGATGAAGGTCCGACCCCGTTGGAATTCTTCCTTTTTTCGTTGGGCGGTTGTATCGCCAGCATCGCCCGTATCGCGGCCACTCAGCAGAAAATAGAGATGCGCTCTATCGATATCGATGTGGATGGCACTATGAATCCAGCCGGACTGCTGGGCAGGCCGACAGAGGACCGGGTTGGATTCCAGACCATTACCGTCAGTGCAAAGATTGACGCCGACCTGAGTGAAGCGGAAAAACAAAAGTTCTTCGAAGAGGTCTGCCACCGCTGCCCGCTGGATGACAATATAGCGCTGGAAACGAAAGTTACGCATTCTTTGATTCAGTAGCTAGCCGTAAAACTTCGTTTTACTTGCTAGAATAAGTGAAAAATAAGATGGTCACAAAAGGCTGACGATTAACACATCAGCCTTTTTTGTTTAAGAATTGAGTCCGCGGGTTATAGTCAGCTTTGGCCAGAAGCGGGCATTGGTATCCAAACGGTTAGGATGGGTAGTTGAAGGTTAGGTTCTAATCCTGTTGATCGAGGGGGGCGGGTCCCTTCAGAGGCACAAAACTCGCTTGGTGTTCACGAGAAAGTGTAATGGCACAGTGCCGCTATAGCTCAGTTGCTAGAGCTGCTCACCTGTAATCAGTGGATTCTTAGCTCGACTCTTGGTGGCGGCACCATTTCTTTTTAAACCCCTCGCATTTCAACTGCTTGTCTCAGGAGGAGCTGCGACTCTGTTGAGTTATTAGCTCACTAAATCATTTCAGGAAAGGCATGAATCTCATCTTGTATCTCTCCTGATTCTGATAGATTGAGTTTTTCTTTAATGCTCTGTGTTTCTCTATATTCTCTTGCTTCGGCTGTTTCGATGAATTCAATATTGTTTTTACCAATAACTGCCACCCGGTCTTTGATTTCATCCAAACTAACCTCAAAAAACTCTTTACGATTGTTGACCATATTCACACGCTTGTTAGTGAAGGAGTGATGTAGTGATTTTTCTAGAGCTGGGGCATCATCTGAATAAATCATAACGTGGACATCAAAAAGGAATGGAACGCTTGCGTCTCCAAGTTCTTTTACTCGATCTAGAGGTTCTAGTCGGCGAGTCATACCTATTTTGTAGACATGTTTACCGAATGAGCCAATATTAGAAATAACGTAGACATGCCCTGACCGGGTCTGTTGAGCCATAGACTTTGCTCTTTCTGCTTTTTCATGTGCAGCGGTAAGTTCTTTATCTAGTTCTGCTATCTTTGCTTGAAGGGCTTCTAGTTGACCCCCTGCTGAGCTTTCAGCATCTAATCGAGCTTTCGTTAGTAGCTTTTCATATTTTAATTCTTCTTTAACTGTATTCTCTAGCTCTTTCTGTAGCGCAACTTCCTCTCTCATTTGTCTTTTTATTTCTGCCTGTTCTTCTTTCTCATCCTGTTTTTTAACTTGGTATTCATAGGCTAACCGAAGCTCATCTAACTTTAGCTTTAGATAGTTTTGGTTTATTTCAACTTGATTGGTTTGATTTAATTTATTGATAGCATCGAAGGCTTTTTGAATACGTATTTCTAGTCTGGCTATGTTTTTCCATGTAACGCTTGTCACCGCAGCTTCGCATTCATTGTTGAATGCTCTTAGAGCAAGTCGGATTATTCGATCAGTGAATTTCTTACCTTCAGCAACGCTGTTTCCAACTCTCCACTCAGTATCACATGTGACAGCTGATTTTTTTCGGACCATATCTTTTTGTTTACTTCTGATCGTGTCGATCTTTCCTTTGTATTGTTCAGAGGTATCAAAGTCAAAATGAGGCTCATAGAAACCTAGCTCGGCAACTTCGATTTGATCATTGTAAATGGCTGCTTTCTTAACAAGCTCGTCAAAGATAGTTTTTTTGTTTTTATAATCTTTTCGTAATTGGTCTATTAAAATATCGAAGCGTTCCTTAGTTTTCTTTGCTTCGGCTACGTATTGATCAGCTTTTTGATGCTGCACCACTACATAGCTATCTGCCGACTGGTGCTGATTTTTGACGTACTCATCAGCATTGATGAGTTTTGAGTATTTTTGTTTGTATTTCTTGAGGAGATCGATCAGCTTTTTATTTTCTTTAGTCCGTACTTCTAATATTTTTGACGCTTTTTCTAATTCTCGCTTAAGGCTTTTTTGATTTTTTACTAAGACCAAGAGAATCAATATTACAATGATGATAGAGGCAATTGCCCCAAGTAAAATAGGGTCCATTTGAGAAGTCCTTTTATGCAGTGTCCGTTTGCTGAGCGTTCACTGTAAATCCTGGTTGGTTGGTTGTCCACGATAGACTGGTCGATTCACCCCTTCTCTTTCTCTTGAATGATTGTAATTGCTTTGGTCGTCTCTAGAAGAGTTGTGTCTCTGTTGAGCAGTCGTATTAGTTTCTTTTTAATTGCTGGCTATCCATCTGAGCAAAGGTATCCTATGTGAGGCCTGCTTTGTGTCGTAAGTGGATATAAAAGGTAGCTTTATTTTGGCGAGATAATTCAGCGTCAATTAATATATCGCGGCAAGATGCCGCTCCTACTTGTCTTTTAAATGTTTTACTAGCAAGGAAAACGAAGTTTTCCGTCTAGCCACTAGCAGCCGCGAAGCGGCGTTCTAGCGAGCTGAACGTGTTCAGCGGTCTGCTCTTAGACTGTAAAGGTGATCGACGATTGCTGCTGCCTGTTGCTCTGTCAGGTTAGAAAATGCTGGCATATCTGGTAGTGACGGATCACCCTGATGGATCAGTAGTATTATCTGGTCTTTCTGTAAGCGGGTTAGCCTGTTTGCAGGAATCCCTTTCAGGAAGTTGCCGCTGCCATCACTTTTATGACAGGTCTCGCAGTAGAGGGAGTAAAGTTCTTTGCCATCCGTTGAGTCGGTTTGAGGGGTACTGTCAGAGCAGCCACTCAGCAATAGTGCAAATACAGCGGATAAAATAGCTGATGAACTGTTTTTCACATTTAGCTTCCCTAATCAGAGTCCGTTCTGAGTATCGCCTATACGCACAAGATAGATCAACAGGCTAAATATAATCAGGCTCAAGCAAGAACGTTTGCTCTTTCGTCTGGGCACTAGCAGTCGCGCAGCTAGCCGTTCAGCGGTTTAAATGAAGCTCTACACCGGCAAGCTGGAGGGTGATGCCGGTCAGCGTTAGCCAGGGGTCCCCGAGGGCGCCTTTGATCTGTGCGTCGGCCTCTGCGCAGCGGCTGAGCATGTTGCTCAGTGTGTCGGCTGAAAATCGATTGGCGGCGTTGCGCATCTGATTTTTCCGGTTGCCCCAGATCCGTTCTCGCTGACAAATAGTGTCTAACGGGGTGCCTTTTTGCAGGCCGTTCTGGATAGCGATCAGCGAGCGAATCTCCCGGGTGATCGCCCAGAGTGCGACAGATGCTTCGGTGCCTTCCTGCCTGAGGACCTCGATAATTTTACTGCAGCGGGGTATCTGTTGCTGGATGGCCGCTTCTGTCAGGCCATAGATGTCGTAGCGGGAGCTGTCGGAGACACTGTCCATTACCATCTCTGCGGTGACCGTCTGTCCGGCATAGAGCAGATTGAGTTTATCCAGTTCCTGCTTCGCCGCCAGAAGATTGCCTTCGATCCGCTCACAGAGTAACTGAACGGCATCATTGTCCAGGGTCAGGCCGATCTGATGCGCCCGGTTATTGATCCAGCCGGGAAGTTGTTGCAGCTCCACCGGCCATATTTCGACAATAATCCCCTGTTGATCAATCGCTTTGAACCAGGCGCTTCTCTTTGCCGTACCGTCGAGTTTATTGGCAATAATCAGCAGTACATTGTCTTCGGCGGGGCGTTTCAGGTATTCCTGAAGAATATCGCTGGCCTGTTTGTTGGGCTTATGACCACTCAACCGCAGTTCAATGATTTTCTGCTCGGCAAACAGCGACAGGGCGTTGGCGCACTCGAGCAGGTATTCCCACTTGAACCCGCCCTCGACATGGAGTGTTTCCCGCTCGGTGAAACCGATTGAGTTGAGGTGTTGGCGCAGCAGATCGCAGCTCTCTTCGATGAGCAGCGTTTCGTCGCCGGTGATCAGATAAACCGGAGCCGGTTGCGGCCCGAGTTTGTTAGCAAGCTGCTCCGGTTTTATCTTCATAGTGGTCTAAGGTGTCGCAGGTTTCAGATTGGCGTAGAAGCGCAGAATCTGGTTGGCCAGTTGCTGATCCATTTCGATATAGAGCTGCTGTTCCTGAGCGCTGCTCGCGGTCTCTTTATCGGCATCGTAATCATAGGTGCGTTCGGCAAGGATCTTGCGTTGCAGAACAGGGTTGCCCTGCGGATCTGTCACTTCGAAGCTGACCTTGGTGGTCAGCTCGTACTCATCGATATCCGCATTCGCCCCCAGCGTTGCCTCGCGGCGGCTGCGGGACTCTGAGATGATCTGTAACAGATAGCCAGAGCCGCTGTTCAGGGTTACCCCGTTTGCTTCCAGTTGCCGGCGCAGTACCGGTTCAAGCTGACTGCGGGATCGTTCGGGGGTAATCAGCGTTAGCTGCCGAAGTGGCTCGGCAATGTCCGCACTGCCGCGCAGGTGAAATCCACAGGCAGGCAGCAGCAGGCAACATACCAGCAGCAATAGTGTGGCCGAAAAGCGATTCTGGCAGCGCGTCATCCTGGACCCCTTAACCAACAACAATGTTGACGAGTTTATTCGGCACTACAATCTGTTTACGGATTGTTTTACCATCCATGTGGCGCTGTACTCCCTCATCTGCAAGGGCTGTATGCAGCACAATACTCTCATCGGAATCGGCCGGGAGGGTGATCTTGCCCCGCACTTTGCCGTTGACCTGAACCACCATCTGGACATTGGCCAGGGTCATTGCGGCTTCGTCGACAACCGGCCATGGTGCATCCAGCAGATTGCTGCTGTTCCCCAGGTCTGTCCACAGCTGATGAGTGATATGCGGCACAATCGGAGCCAGCAACTGTACTGCTGCGGTCAGTGCTTCGCGAGCCACTGCGCGACCCTGATCACTGGCGTCAACGAAGCGGCTGATTGCGTTGCTCAGTTCCATCACTGCGGCGATTGCGGTGTTGAAAGTCTGACGACGCTCAATATCGTCGGAAACCTTTTTGATCGTTTCGTGTGTTTTGCGGCGCAGTTCTTTCTGGCGCTCATCCAGGCTGTCCGGATCAAGTGCAACGATCTCACCGGGATACTGGAGATGATCATAAACCAGTTTCCAGAGTCGACGCAGGAAGCGATGGGCGCCTTCAACGCCGGAGTCTGACCACTCCAGAGATTGCTCGGGTGGTGCGGCAAACATCATAAACAGACGCACCGTATCGGCGCCGTATTTGTCGATCATCACCTGCGGATCGATACCGTTGTTCTTCGACTTGGACATCTTGCCCATGCCGGCAGACTCAACCGGTTCACCGTCAGCCATAAGGATTGCCTTGGTCACGCGGCCTTTTTCATCCCGCTCAACCTTGACTTCCGTGGGTGAGATCCAGATCTTGCCGCCATTCTCGTCTTCACGGTAGTAGGTGTCAGCCAGTACCATACCCTGGCACAGCAGGCGTTCGAATGGTTCATCGGAGTTGACCAGCCCTTCGTCTCGCATCAGCTTGTGGAAGAAACGGGAGTAAAGCAGGTGGAGTATTGCGTGTTCGATACCGCCGATATACTGGTTAACCGGCAGCCAGTAATTTGCTGCTTCCGGTTCCAGCATAGAGTCTGCATTCCGGCAGGCGTAGCGGGCGTAATACCAGGAAGACTCCATGAAGGTATCGAAGGTATCGGTTTCCCGTTCGGCATCGGCACCACACTGAGGGCAGCTGGTTTTCTTAAAGCTATCCATCTTTTTGATGGGAGAGCCGACGCCATCAAAGGTTACATCGACGGGCAGTACCACCGGTAACTGATCTTCCGGTACAGGTACAGCGCCACAGCTGTCACAGTTGATGACCGGAATCGGTGTGCCCCAGTAACGCTGCCGGGATACACCCCAGTCCCGCAGGCGATAGTTGATGGTGATTTTGCCCTTGCCTTTGCTCTGCAGCTCGGACGCGATTGCTTTGAATGCAACCTCAAAATCCAGTTCATCAAAATTGCCGGAGTTCACCAGCACCCCTTTGTCGGTGAAGGCTTCCTCATCGAGATTGATCGGGGTGTTGTCATCTGCCGGGCGGATAACCTGTTTGATTGGCAGCGCGTATTTTTTAGCGAACTCGTAATCCCGCTGATCGTGCGCCGGAACAGACATTACCGCGCCAGAACCGTATTCCATCAATACGAAATTGGCCGTCCAGACCGGAACCTTCTGACCGGTCAGTGGGTGAGTCGCTTCAATACCCAGTGCAAAGCCTTTTTTCTCCATGGTGGCCATATCCGCTTCGGCCACTTTCATGTTTTTGCATTCATTGATGAAGGCGGTCAGCTCTGCGTTACCGGCTGCTGCCTGCTGTACCAGCGGATGACCGGGGGCAACTGCAACATAGGTCACACCCAGCAGTGTGTCAGGGCGGGTGGTGAACACGTCGAGTTCGCCAAAGCCATCGACATGAAAACTGACCTCCACGCCTTCGGAACGGCCGATCCAGTTGCGCTGCATCGTGCGGACCTGTTCCGGCCACTCACTCAGCTTATCCAGATCATTGAGCAACTCGTCGGCATAATCGGTGATTTTCAGGAACCACTGAGGAATCTTCTTGCGCTCAACCAGCGCGCCAGAGCGCCAGCCGCGGCCATCGATAACCTGTTCATTGGCCAGTACGGTCTGATCGACCGGGTCCCAGTTGACCTCAGAATCTTTCTTGTAGACCAGCCCTTTTTCCATCAGGCGGGTGAAGAACCACTGCTCCCAGCGATAATATGACGGGTGGCAGGTGGCAACCTCGCGGCTCCAGTCATAGCCAAAGCCCATCTGATCCAGTTGGTTACGCATGTAATCGATGTTTTCATAGGTCCAGCTGGCAGGCGGGACCTTATTTTTCAGAGCCGCGTTTTCCGCTGGCAAGCCGAACGCATCCCACCCCATCGGTTGCAGAACGTTTTTGCCCTGCATTCGCTGGTAGCGTGAAACCACATCGCCAATAGTGTAGTTACGTACATGCCCCATATGCAGCCGACCACTCGGGTAGGGGAACATAGACAGGCAGTAGAACTTCTCCCTGGACAGGTCTTCAGTGGCTTTGAAGCTTTCGTTGTCGATCCAGTGTTGCTGGACTTCAGGTTCTATATGCTGTGGTTTATATTGTTCGTTCATTTTGACTCTGATGGTAAAAACCGGCGGATGTTTGGTGCCGGTCAATGGAATGTTTTGTCTGTGGCGCATAGGATACAATATATGCAATGCTACATATAGTTTTTAGTCGGCTTTGGAGATGGATATGAGCAACAATAGCAATGGTAAAGATCGTAGTGCTCAATATGATCGGGTGCTAAGCCGGTTGCGTAAGGATCTGGAATCTGCAGAACACCGTTCCTGGGATTATCTGCAGGATAAAATTGAGGAGGCTGTTGAGCTGGAGTTAGCGGCCGAAGAGATGACCCGGGATGAGATGGATCTGCTCAGTGCCTATCTTAAAAGGGACCTGAAGCAGCTGGGTTATTATGCCCACGAGACCGGCGAGGGGATCGCCGCCTGGCTTCATTTTGATCTGAATGTGCTGGAACAGACCGTCGCGCGGCAACTGATGGATCTGGCAGATCGCACCCGTATCGGTATCACTGAGCTTGAACAGCGCCTGGCGGAAGGAGAGGATCACTATGCCGCCGGAGATACAGCAGCGGCAGGCACCTTTGTCTGCGTTGCCTGTGGCGAACAGGTGACCAATACCCATACCGCCCGCCTGAAAGTGTGCCCGAAGTGTGGCTCAGAAACCTTTACGCGACTCTCGGCTCCCTGGAGCGCTGACAAGACCGAACAGTAACATCAGTGCTGTCACGACCTGCAATGGCTTGATTCCCCATTCCTGATAGGGCGTCAGGCCAGCCATCCGCTGAACTTCACCGCGCATTACCGCTTGTT
The DNA here is from genome assembly GCA_024397875.1 of Amphritea atlantica. NCBI lineage: Bacteria > Pseudomonadati > Pseudomonadota > Gammaproteobacteria > Oceanospirillales > Oceanospirillaceae > Amphritea > Amphritea atlantica. The sequence continues at coordinate 3,639,151 of CP073344.1, read as the reverse complement.
CATATTGGGGCACTGTGGCGCTGATTTTGCCATCAGGGCCGACCAGCGCACTGATACCATTGTTGGTTGACCGAATCAGCCAGCGGCCGGTTTCCAGTGCCCGCATCCGGGCGATCTGCAGATGTTGTGCCGGGGCACTTGAGTGACCAAACCAGGTGTCATTGCTAACGGTGAGTAACAGATCGCTGCTCAGACTTTGTTGTCTCACCAGTTCTGGATAAGCGATCTCATAACAAATAAATGGTGCAATCCGGCTGCCCGACGCATGCAGCAGTGGCTGATCCGGTGATCCCAGACTGAACTCTGACATCGGCAGATCAAAGAAGTCGATGATGCCGCGCAGTTGCTGTTCCAGTGGCACATACTCGCCGAAAGGTACCAGCCTTTGTTTATCGTAGTTGCCAATGCCGCCGGCAAACAGGGTCAGGCTGTTGGTATAGCGTTTTCCCTTCGGTTGCTCCGGATCGGTATAAACCGTTGGTATGCCGCTAATCATCGAGGTGCCACTTTTTTCCAGCTGCTCAGTAAACGGGGTAAGGATTACTCTGGCCCTCTGATAGAAGGTTGGAATGGCGGTTTCTGGCCAGATCAGCAGGTCTGCTTTTTCGCTGCCCTGACTCAGGTCGACATAGGTTTGCAGAATATATTCAAGTTCGCCGCGCTGCCACTTTTGCTGTTGTGGAATGTTGGCCTGGACCGCCATGACGCTGATCGGCTCACCGATGGGAGATGTCCAGCTTTGTGGTATCTTATTTTGCTGGATCGCAATCAGAGGCAGCCCGATTATCAACAGGATGGTGGCTGCCTGCAGCGGGTATTTTAAACGCTTTAAAAAGGTCACCAGCAGGGTGCTGGTCAGAACCACGTAGAGGCTGAGTAGCCAGACGCCCCCCAGCGGCGCAAACATTGCCAGGGGCGTATCGATCAGGCCGTAGCCGAGATAGAGCCAGGGAAAGCCGGTAAACAGCCAGCTTCGCAACCACTCAAACAGTATCCAGAGGGCGCTGAACCCCACTACATTGCGGAAAAAACGGGTGTAGACCCATCCCTGCAGGGCAAACAGAAGCGCCAGTGCGGCGACAAACAGGGCGGTCATTGAGCCCGCCAGTAAGGCGGAGGCGCTGCTGTGCTCATGGATGCTGACAAATACCCAGGACACCCCGGTGCCAAAGAATCCAAGGCCATAACACCAACCAAGCCAGGCGCCTGCCCGGGAGGTGCAGTTGTGTAACAGTATAAACAGCAGGGCAACCGATACGCCGCCCAGATACCAGTAGTCAAACGGCGCCAGTGACAGGGGAGCGATTGCACCGGCAATGATGCAAAGAATTACCCGCCAGAGTATGAACGGTGTGGGGTTATTCATCAGTAATCAACAGGTGCTGACCGGATAACCTGAAGCAACCGGATTCGCCGGTTGTCTGCACTAAGCACCTTGAATGTAAATGCATCAATTTCCACAGTCTCGTCCTTGCGTGGCAGATGGCCAAATTTCTGTGTTACCAATCCGCCAATCGTATCAAATTCGTCATCAGGCATACCGATATCGAAAAACTCATTAAAATCTTCGATCGGTGTCAGCGCTTTGACAATGTAGCCATTATCATCAAAGGGTTTAATATTGCCTTCATCGTCTTCGACATCATGCTCATCTTCAATCTGCCCTACAATCTGCTCCAGTACATCCTCGATGGTGATAACACCGGATACCCCGGCATATTCATCTACAACGATAGCCATGTGATTACGGGTGGCGCGAAACTCTTTCAGCAGTACGTTGAGGCGTTTACTTTCCGGGATGAACGTGGCTTTGCGGACATGCTGCCTGATATCAAAGTTTTCCAGATTGTTTTCGTCGAGAATCAGCGATAGCAGATCTTTCGCGAGTAAGACCCCGAGGATATCATCCGGGTTTTCACCAATGACCGGAAAGCGGGAGTGGGCTGAAGAGATAATAATCGGCAGGAACTCTTTGGGCGTCTGGTCGGCTTCAACCACTACCATCTGTGAGCGTGGAATCATGACGTCCCTGACCTGCTGGTCGGCTACCTGCATCGCCCCTTCGATAATGCTGAACGCTTCCTGATCGAGCACGTTTTCATCGGTGGCGTCTTTCAGATCTGCCAGCAGGTCTTCACGGGTTTTGGGTTCATCAGAAAAGATCTGGGTGAGCTTACCCAGCCAGGATTTCTGCGTGCCATTTCCCGATCGATCTTCGCTCATGTGGTACTCCGTTTCTTCGGCATCTTGCTTATTCAGTTAACAGGTAGGGGTCAGGGATGCCCAGACTGGCAAGGATTTCCTTTTCCAGCTGCTCCATCTCTTCCGCATCATCGTTATTTATATGGTCGAATCCAAGCAGATGCAATACCCCGTGTACCACCATGTGGCACCAGTGATGGAATAATGGCTTGTTTTGTTCGTGGGCTTCTCTGGCAACCACCTCTGCGCATACCACCAGGTCGCCCAGAAGATCCAGCTCTATTCCATCAGGCATTTCAAAAGGAAAGGATAAAACGTTGGTGGCACTATCCTTGCCCCGGTACTGGTGATTGAGTTCCCGGCTTTCCTCAGGGGAGACAATGCGGATGGAGAGTTCAGCTGCGTCAAGGCGCCCCTTGAGGGCGCTAGTGACCCATTCGGTCAGTTGTGCTTCAGAGGGAAGATTTTCATCGTCTATCTGGCACTGACGGTCAACAAAGTAGCTCATTTTCTGTCCTGTTGCGGATCCTGACGCTGTTCGTATTCATCATAGGCTTCGACAATATGGCCTACCAATGGGTGACGTACCACGTCTTTGGCGGTAAAGCGGGTAAAGCCGATCCCTTTGACCTCCTTGAGTACTTCACTGGCATGGATCAGGCCGGAACGGACTCCTTTGGGCAGGTCGATCTGAGTGGTGTCACCGGTAATCACGGCGGTAGAACCAAACCCGATCCGGGTGAGAAACATCTTCATCTGCTCACGGGTGGTGTTCTGGCTTTCATCGAGAATAACGAAAGAGCCGTTGAGGGTGCGGCCACGCATATACGCCAAGGGCGCGACTTCGATCACATTGCGTTCGATCAGCTTACTGACCCGCTCAATTCCCAGCATCTCATAGAGTGCGTCGTACAGAGGACGCAGGTAAGGGTCAACCTTCTGGCTCAGATCGCCGGGCAGGAAGCCTAGTTTTTCACCGGCTTCAACGGCGGGGCGGACCAGCAGGATACGGCTGACCTCTTCGCGCTCCAGTGCTTCGCAGGCACAGGCAACGGCCAGATAGGTTTTGCCGGTACCGGCCGGGCCGATACCGAAATTGATATCGTGGGTCAGGATTGAACGAACATATCCCTGCTGATTGGGGCCGCGGGGGCGGATCAGGGTTTTGCGGGTCTGGATGGTGATATCTGCTTGATACACCGCTGCTGTGGGTTCACCGCCGGTCAGCTGTTCAACGCCGGATTGTTGCAGGAGCAGGTGTATCTGATCCGGAGTGATCTGCTCCCCCTGTTGGGCATCTTCGTAGAGCTGTTCCAGCATCTTGGCTCCGGCACGGACGACGTTTGATCGGCCTGCCAGTTTGAAGCTGTTACCCCGGTTGCTGATCTCTATGCCGAGTCGTTGTTCAATCAGACGCAGATGCTCATCGAGCTGGCCGCACAGGTTGGAGAGGTGTTGCGGATTATCCGGCTCCAGTGTGAGCTGAATGGTTTGCGCTGTGTTCAAAAACGAATCCTTTAATAGAGAGATACTGTTTAGTTTAGCAGGATACCGGACTGCCCTGATGACAGTCGCTTTAAATTATGCCCCGGCCTGATCCAGTTCGGAACCGACCAGCTCACCCAGCAGCGAATTGCTGTAGGCTTCGACGATACGGACATCAGCAAAATGACCGATCTGGTCAGGGTTCTCGCAACGGAAGTTAACCACCCGGTTATTCTCGGTGCGACCCTGTAGCATCCCCGGATCTTTGCGTGAGTAATCGGTCACCAGAATTCGTTGCACCGAATCGACCATCCGGCGGCTGATCTGCATCGCTTGCTGGCTGATGCGCTGTTGCAGAATATTCAGACGCTGCTTCTTGGTCTCTTCTGAAACGTCATCGGGCAGGTCCGCAGCAGGGGTTCCCGGACGACGGCTGTAGATAAAGCTGTAAGAGTTATCAAAGCCGATCTCAGCAATCAGGTTCATAGTCGCTTCGAAATCGGCATCGCTTTCCCCCGGGAAACCCACAATAAAGTCGGACGACAGGGTAATGTCAGGCCGGGCGGCGCGGATTTTACGAATCAGTGACTTGTATTCCAGCGCCATATGGCCGCGCTTCATCGCCATCAGAATCCGGTCAGAACCACTCTGCACCGGCAGGTGCAGGAAGCTCACCAGTTCAGGCACTTCACGGTAAACATCCACCAGGCTATCGGTGAACTCGACCGGATGGGAGGTGGTGAAACGAATACGATCGATACCGTCGATAGCTGCCACGCAGCGGATCAGCTCCGCCAGGTCAGCACTGTCGCCATCATGAGTTGCGCCCTGGTAAGCATTTACGTTCTGGCCCAGCAGGTGGATCTCCCGCACCCCTTGCTCTGACAGCTCAACCGCTTCGGTAATGATGTCATCCAGTGGGCGGCTGACCTCCTCACCGCGGGTGTAGGGGACAACGCAGAAGGTACAGTATTTACTACAGCCCTCCATCACCGAAACAAAGGCTTCAGCGCCTTCAACCCGGGGCGCTGGCAGGTGATCAAATTTCTCGATCTCGGGGAAGCTGATATCGACAATGCCTTTCTTCTGGTTGCCGGCGTTCGTGAGGTCGATCATCTCCGGCAGGCGGTGTAGCGTTTGCGGACCGAAGATCATATCCACGTATGGCGCGCGCTTGAGAATCGCATCACCTTCCTGTGACGCAACACAACCGCCGACGCCAATCTTCAGGTCGGGGTTCTTCGCTTTCAGTTTGCGCCAGCGTCCCAGTTGATGGAATACTTTTTCCTGCGCTTTTTCGCGAATGGAACAGGTGTTCAGGAGCAGCACATCCGCCTCGTCCTGATTATCGGTTAACTCAAGTTCATGGCTTTCGCCCAGCAGATCCGCCATGCGTGAGGAATCGTACTCGTTCATCTGGCAACCGTGGGTTTTAATGAATAGCTTTTTGGCCATTGCACACCTGTTCTACATTTTGGAGAAATTAAAAGGGCGGGAATTATACTTTATGGCAATCCGGCTGCATAGTTTTTAACCGCATCGGAAATGACTTGTAATCAGCTAAAGCGTCCCCATAATAACCGCAGTTAACCCTTTTGAGTGCAGTGAATCATGGCCAGTGACCCGATCTACCGGATAAAATTTCTTAATCAGAACGAGATCTATGAGATCTACGCTCATAATGTTTATCAAAGTGATTTATGGGGCTTTCTGGAAGTAGAAAACATCGTTTTTGGTAATCAGGGTTCGATGGTTGTTGATCCTTCCGAAGAAAAGCTTAAAAAACAGTTTGAAGATGTTGAACGCAGCTATATTCCGATGCAGGCGATCATCCGCATCGATGAAGTGAAGCATGAAGGACCGGCAAAAATTACGGAAGTTAAGGGGACGGTTACCCCGTTTCCGGTGATGCCGCCGAGAAACTGATCCCGCCTTTAGCCTGTTAAAGCGATTGTCAGAACCGATCGCTCAGAACCGATAACATGCGCCAAGCCGATGAGGCTTGGCGCATTTTTTGTATCTGGCGCTGGGTGGACCGTAATTGTTAGCCGCCGGGCTCCCCGCCATAAAACCCCGCTTCAATCAGCACCCTGTTGCCGGGACCAACATAATCAGAATCCACCAGGCGCTGTGTCGCTTGAGACGGTAAAGATTAAAAAGGCTAGCCCGGCGATCACCACTCATGTGATCAGCGCCGATACCAGCGAACAAAGTCAGAACGTCTATCGGCCAATGCGTCCCTGACATGAAAACAGGATCTGCTTCAGTGTTAACGGCGTGGCGATATCTGATGGGGGTTCTCATACCGCCTGGGGTGAAGCGTAGACATTTGTATCCATTGTGAAATTTCTTTTTTATCTGAACATTTCACTGACCCTGAACCGGGTAAATTATTCTGGCGTATTCGTAGCGTTCGGTTATGTGCGTATCGTCTAATAGCGGGCCTTAAAATAGCGAAATAGAATGAAAGATCAAGTCGTCGGGTTGAGGCATGTCACAGTTTGGCGGGCTGATTTTCTGAGTGATCAATCTGTATCGGTAAATTGCAGTTTGAATATGCAGAGTGAGTAGTTAAGACTCAATATTATTAATGAATTAGGGTACATTGTTGACAGAGCTTTCAATCAGCCAGCATATATAAGAGAACGCAGCCGCTGTATGTCGTCAAACCTACAACTTGCCAAAGCACCGCAAAGTCGCCTTTCGGATCTGTTTTGCACACATATATTACCCGGTCTGGCTTACCTGTTGCTGGCTCAGGTTTCGGTAGGCTTGCTATCGATCCCTCCAAGCGATGCCTCCGCAGTGTGGCCGGCGGCGGGCGTTTCGATCGCCGCGATTCTGCTGCGGGGATATCGCGCCTGTTTCGGTCTGTTTATCGCGTTGATGGCGTTCTATGCAACCAGCTGGCTGGATACCGACACGACAACAGGGCTGCTACGCTCGCTTGTGCTGATGTCTTTACTCAGTATGGCAGCCATTCTGGAAGCCGCCGGCGCGGTCTGGCTGACTCACCGGCTTTTGGGAGGCATGCCTGATCTGATTGATGATAAGCAGATAACGCTTTTTCTGCTGATCATCGGGCCTCTGGCTTCGCTTATGTCGAGCCTGATGGCGATCATTTCACTGCTGTTATTTGACGTTATCAGCGGGCAACAATTTTTTATCAGCTGGCTGACCTGGTGGATTGGTGACAGCATCGGTGCCATTGTGGTTGCACCGATGTTGCTGGCTCTGTTTGCCAACCGGCAGAGTACTTTATTTACCCGAAAGTGGTCGATCGTCCTACCGATGGGGGGCTTGCTGATAGTTATTGTTGTCCTGTTTTCGATAACCAAAAACTATGAGTCACAAGAACGAACCCTGAAGTTTAATCAGCAGGCGGAGCAGTTGCATTCCAATATGGAGGCACGCTTAGATAGCGGTATCGAGGTGCTTTACTCATTACGCAGTCTGTTTCTGAGCAGCTCGTCCATCAGCAGAACCAATTTTTACAGTTTTACGCAGCATATGCTGCAACGTTATCCTGAAATACAGGCGCTGGAGTGGATTCCCCGGATTGCTAACGATAACCGGTCTGAGTATGAGCGTTCTGCCGCTGCCCCTATGCGCATCGTGGAGCGGGGTGAAGATGGCGCCATGCTAACGGCACCCGAGAATGACGTTTACTATCCGGTCACCTACGTCGAGCCACTGGCAGTCAATCAGCGGGCGTATGGTTTTAACGTGATTAGCAATCCGCTGGCGATGGAAGCTCTGCAGCGGGCACGCAGGCAAAACAATGTAGCCTTTACCGCCCCGATCAGATTGATTCAGGAGGCGGGAGAACAAAAAGGTATTGTTGCCTATCTGCAGGTAAATCATGGGGGCGTTGATCGGGGACTGTCTGAAGAAGGGGTGGTTGCGGCGGTTTACCGGGTGGGTGACTTTATGAATTACGTGCTGAGTGAACGCACCGATCTGGCAGAGCAGATCGCCGTTGAGGCCTTTGATGTGACGGGTACAGAGCAGCAGATATACGCTTCCGGTTTAAATCATAAGAATGGTTATGAGTCGCTGATCTGGACTAAAGAGTATTTATCTGGCGGCCGGGTGTATCGCTTTGAGTATCAGGCAAAACCTGAGTTTTTTGTGCATTTTTCTCAGTGGAGCAGCTGGATTGTTCTATTAGGCGGGATGTTATTTGCCGCCCTGCTTGATGGCTGGTTGCTCTCCCTTACCGGTCGTACGTTGCGTATCAGTCAACTGGTAAAAGAGAAAACGGCTTCGTTGCAGTATGAAGTTGAAGAGCGTGGCAGGGCAGAACAGGCACTGGTTAAAGTATCCAAAGCGGTAGAGTTCAGTCCGAATATGGTGCTGATTACGCTTCCGGATGGAGAGATTGAGTATTCCAGCCCTAAGTTTACCGAAGAAACCGGGTTTGTTCCTGAGGACGTTGTGGGACAGGGTCTTCATATGCTTCATTTTGCCCGGGAGGAGTCGGTCTCTTATAGTGATATATGGCCTGAACTGGTCAAACAGCCAAACTGGCGTGGCGAGATTGCTAACCGGAAAAAGTCAGGAGGGCATTACTGGGCGCAGGTTAATATTGCCCCTATCTATGATTGTCACGGGGTGCTGACAAACTATGTGGTCACCCTACAGGATATTACCGAAAACCGGCTGATTTCTGAGCAGATCAGCTACCATGCCAGCCATGATCAGTTGACCGGACTGATTAACCGGCGTGAGTTTGAAATACGCCTGCAAACTCTGTTTCAGACGCAGCGTCAGCCCGGCTGTCAGCATGCTTTCTGCTTCCTCGATCTGGATCAGTTTAAAGTCGTTAATGATACCTGCGGTCATGTGGCGGGTGATGAACTATTGCGGCAGGTTTCCTCATTGCTGCAGAGCCGGGTAAGGTCTAACGATACTCTTGCCCGCCTGGGGGGAGATGAGTTCGGTATTCTGCTGCAGAACTGCCCCCTCGAAAAAGCTGAGATTGTCGCTGAAAGTGTCCGGGATGCCATTGCCGACTTTAAGTTTTGCTGGGAGCAACAGGCGTTCAATATCGGGGTCAGTATCGGCGTGGTGGCTATTAATGAGCACTCAGCTAATTTAACTGAAATTCTCAAACAGGCGGACTCTGCCTGCTATACCGCCAAGGATGCTGGGCGTAACCGGGTGCATCTCTACACTCAGGAGAACGAGATGCTGGCCCGCCGTGAAGGTGAGATGCACTGGGTCTCAGAGATTAATGCTGCGCTCGAGGAAAATCGTTTCATACTCTATGGCCAGGTGATTGTACCGTTACAAAACCCGCTGCTGAAGCCCGATGTGGAGCTGCTGCTACGAATGAAAGACCGCGAGGGTAATATCGTTCCCCCGGGGGCTTTTTTGCCTGCGGCAGAACGCTATCAACTAGCCGGGCGTATTGATGAGTGGGTGGTCAGTAACGCCTTTCAGTGGCTGGATCGTAACTTTACCCAGTTCAGTCAGTATTTTGGCTGTTGTGGCATTAACCTTTCGGGTGGCAGCCTGGGCGATCCGCGTATTAAAGAGGCCATCATTAAGCATCTGGAAAGCTCTTCGCTATTGCCATACAAGGTGAAGTTTGAGATTACTGAAACCTCGGCTATCGCTAACCTTGTTGAAGCCCAGCGGTTTATTACCGCGCTGAAGGCCTACGGTTGTCAGTTTTCACTGGATGATTTTGGTAGCGGTCTCTCATCCTTTGCCTACCTGAAAAATCTGCCGGTGGATAATCTCAAGATTGACGGCCTGTTTGTGAAAGGGATTCTGGAGGATGAGCTGGATCTGGCGATGGTTAAGTCGATCAATGATATCGGTCATGTCATGGGCAAAACCACCATTGCTGAATTTGTTGAGAATGATGAGGTATGCGAGATGCTGCGCGAGATCGGCGTCGACTATGGGCAGGGCTACGGGCTGGGTCTGCCTGTGCCTCTGGATACGCTGTTACAACAGGTTAGCGGAAAGGATGACCGCTAAGCAGGGAGGCTAACCTGCCTGGCCCGCCTGGCTGAAAGGCCGCGATAATCCTGTTTTACAGCTGGTAGCTATCATAGCGTTTTAAGCGATTATGCCGGATCATACCGTTGAGCCGTTCAACGTAGTCATTGCCGAGCTCACTGTAGCGATGCAGGTGTTTTATCAGTACCAGACTGTCCTGAGAGTGTTGGGCTGCGAGGCGCAGCTCGGTATATGCGCTGCCCCGCCCCAGCGTGAGAAAATAATCCTCAATTGCACCGAGTAACGAGCCGTAGCGCTTGACGTAGACCGCTTTACCATCGCGCCGCTGACTCGCCATAATGCGCTTCTCGGTCGGATCAAACGACCAGACGCCGAACACATTGTTCGCCTGCACGAAAAAACGTGAACTTCCCCAGCCGGTTTCAATGGCTGCCTGAGCCAGTATCAGGCTGTTTGGCAGACCGATCATTCGCTTGCGCAGTTCTGCGGGAGAGCCTGTTGTACCGTACACCGCCTGGAGCTGGTCCAGCCAGGCCTGTTCATCGGTCGTCAGGCGGGATTTTGAGAGTAACTGATCGAGCCTGTTTCGCTGCTGTTTCAGATGCTGCTTGCTGATCAGAATGGCCGGCAGCAGCAGCGCTATAAAACGTTGTTTCTTATCGGCCACCGGTAGTTTCGCCAGTGACACCACCGAGGTGTAGGCAACGGCTTTAACCGGATTGCTAAGAAGAACAATATCGGCGGGTGTCTGCAGGGACTTGTAGACTACCGGGACCGCTGTCTGAGCACGCCGATCAGCGATCTGCACCAGGGCGCCGAAGCCAAACGTCAGTGCGGCGATAAACAATAATACCGTCTGTAGTGGGGTGTGTTTTGTGGTTGCGTTCATATCTTAACTACTCCTGATCAGCAAACAGCAGGGTTTTTGCGCCCCGTCCCGGAATTTCACGGGCCAGTCTGGGGACCAGATAGCCTGGTAGCTGATCCTGCAACTGTTTTAACAGCTGTCTGGCTTCATCATCCGGCAGATCGAAATGCGCCGCACCTTTGACCGGATCAAAGGTAAACAGGTAGTAGGGTAACACACCTATATTGAACAACTGTTCACTGAGTTGCTTCAGGGTGGCGGCACTGTCGTTAATACCCCGCAGCAGCACCGCCTGATTCAGCACGGTAATACCCGCCTGTGTCAGCCGCTGCATCGCTGTGGCAACGTGGTTATCCAGTTCCTGAGGGTGGTTGCTGTGGATAACGGTCACCACCTTAAGGCGGGTCTGCTTCAGGACACTGACGAAGGACCCGGTAACCCGCTGGGGCAGCACGACCGGCAGCCGGCTGTGAATACGCAGGCGGGTCAGATGGGGGATCTGCTCAAGGTCAGTGATCAGTTGTTGTAAGCGCGAGTCACTCGATACCAGCGGATCGCCACCGGAGAAGATAATTTCGGTGATCGTGCTATCTGCCGCAATGTAGTCGAGAATCTTCTGCCACTGCTGTGGCCCAAGACGGTTTTCAGCATAGGGAAAGTGACGCCGGAAACAGTAGCGGCAGTTGATCGCACAGGCGCCGGTCAGAATTACCAGTACCCGGCCTTTATATTTATGAATCAGCCCGTCAACCGGGTTGCTGTGCATCTCTTCCAGCGGATCCTGGGTAAACCCGGGCACCTCATCCAGCTCTTGTCCCAGCGGCAGAACCTGACGGAGCAGCGGATCATCCGGATTGCCTTTTTCGATACGGTCCAGCCAGGGGCGGGGGATCCGCATTGCAAATTCCAGGCTGGCCCGGTTGGCACCTTCCAGCAGGTAGTCCGGCAGTCCAAGATAGCGAATCAGTGCTTCCGGGCTCTCTAATGTCTGGCTGAGGAGGGTCTGCCAGGTATCGGGCAACTGAATTGATGAGTTCATAGTAGAATAATTTCGCTGGAAAATTTGCTCGCATTCTCCTTTCAAGTAGAATGTGTGTCAATTTTGCGGTGGCAACAGTTCACCTGAGTCTAATCTATTTCGAGATCAATATGGCAAATTACCCATCCAACCAGTTTAAAAACGGCCTGAAAGTGATGATCGAGGGTGACCCTTGCTCAATGGTAGATGTCGAGTTCGTGAAACCAGGTAAAGGTCAGGCTTTCACCCGCGTTAAACTGAAAAACCTGATGACCGGGCGTACCTGGGAGCGTACCTTCAAGTCCAACGAAACCGCTGAAAGTGCTGATGTCATGGATACCGATATGGAATATCTCTACTGTGATGGTGAGATGTGGCACTTCATGGATCCGCAAAGTTATGAACAGGTTGCTGCCGATAAGACCGCTGTAGGCGATTCTCACCTGTGGCTGAAAGAGCAGGATAAGTGTCTGGTAACCTTGTGGAATAACAATCCGATATCGATTACACCGCCAAACTTTGTCGAACTGGAAGTGACCGAGACCGATCCGGGTCTTAAGGGTGATACAGCACAGGGTGGCTCTAAGCCCGCAAAACTTCAGTCTGGTGCGGTTGTGCGGGTACCTCTGTTTATTGAACAGGGTGATATATTGAAGATCGATACGCGTAGTGGCGAGTACGTGTCCCGCGCTTAAAAAATTGTTTGAACGCTATTGCGCTTGTGATAACTGCGTTATAAACCGGTTCGCAATGCTCATTAAGGGGACTTAACTCCGCGTGCTCACCGGTTTAAGCCTTGTTCTCACTGCACTCTTAACGCGTTCAATTCAATTTTTACTATTTAAATGGCAGCCTCGGCTGCCATTTTTACGTACAGGACGTACGGTATGCCGCAGGTGCAGGGATGCACAGGAGCGGTAAGGACAGGACGTACGGTATGCCGCAGGTGCAGGGATGCACAGGAGCGGTAAGGACAGGACGTACGGTATGCCGCGGGTGCAGGGATGCACGGGAGCGGCAAGGACAGGACGTACGGTATGCCGCGGGTGCGGGGATGCACAGGAGCGGTAAGGACAGGACGTACGGTATGCCGTGGGTGCAGGGATGCACAGGAGCGGCAAGGACAGGACGTACGGTATGCCGCGGGTGCAGGGATGCACGGGAGCGGCAAGGACAGGACGTACGGTATGCCGCGGGGCAGATGCAATGGTATTTTTGAAAGGTAATCTCATATGAGTGAGTTGTGGCAGGCGACAGCGCCGATTGAGAATCTGCGCAAACGGGCGGATATTTTTGCCCGGATCCGCCGTTTTTTCTCCGAGCGTAATGTGATGGAGGTGGAAACTCCCCTGATGACTGCAGCGGCGGTGAGTGACCCTTATATTGATACGATTGAGTGTCGCTACCACCCGCTGCCCGGGCAGCAGGAACAGACCCGCTATCTGCAAAGCTCTCCTGAGTATGCGATGAAGCGGTTGCTGGCCTCGGGCAGCGGCGCCATCTATCAGATCTGTAAAGCGTTCCGTAATGGCGAGTGTGGCCGTCGCCATAATCCCGAATTCACCATGCTGGAGTGGTATCGCCCCGGTTTTGATCACCATCAGCTGATGGATGAGGTTGAAGCCCTGGTAGGGCTGGTTATCGGTAATAACGGATTTCAGCGTATCAGCTATGGTGAGCTGTTCCGGCACTATCTTAATATTGATCTGCCAGCGGTAACCGTTGCCGAACTGGCAGCAATCACCCGTCAGCACATCGATGTGGAGATGGAGGATGAGAACCGGGATAACTGGCTGAATCTGCTGATGTCCCATGTGATCGAACCGCAGCTGGCTGACAAGGGCGCGGTATTTGTCTACGACTACCCGGCCAGTCAGGCAGCTTTGTCACGTATCGCCGAAGATAACGAGGGGCACGCGGTGGCGTGTCGGTTTGAACTGTTTGTGGCCGGAGTGGAGCTGGCGAACGGTTACTATGAACTGACCGATGCGGATGAGCAGGCGCGCCGTTTCCAGCGGGATGTAACTCAGCGGCAACTTGAAGGCCTGCCCGTCAGACCCACCGATAGTTTGCTGGTGGATGCACTTGAAGCCGGTATGCCCGCGTGCGCCGGAGTCGCTATGGGGCTGGACCGGTTGGTTATGCTGACACTGGGAACCGAACAGATCAGTGATGTGATTGCACTGCCATTTGAGCGGGCATAACCGCAGTTGCCAGATCACCGTTACGTGGCTCGCGAGAAAAAGCGTAAAGAGCAGCTTACAGGCTGCTTTTTCGTTTGCTCTCTCATTGATTATGCGGCTAAGAATGTCCTTTGCGCCACGGTCCGGTCAGTATCAGGAGAAGCCATCCGGAGTTTAGAATAACGCTTTAAAGGGTAAACCTTTGGTTGTTTATTGATCGGCATCAGTTTAGATGTTTTCTCCTTTCAACCTCAAAAATTCTCAGCTATACCTTAAGTGCACTTAACATTCCCAAACACTGGAGGTAGTAAGATGAGTAATCGTAAATTCAAAAAAGTGCAAGAGCTTGAGCCTGCAAAGTCCCATCAAAAGCTGAGCCCATTTAGTGAAATTGAGCAGCTATTTGAGAACTTCTTTCCCGGTCACTGGATGACTCCCAGGGGGCTTGAGCTGACAAACTGGCCTAACTTTCAGTTACCTAGCAGTATGCAATCTCCAAAAGTGGATGTCATTAATAGAGATAATGAAGTCATTGTTCGGGCAGAAATGCCTGGCTTCAATAAGGATGAAATAAAGCTTTCACTCACGGAGAATTCAGTGACCATTAGTGGTGAAAGAAAAACCGAAGAAAAAGAAGAGGAAGGTGAATATCACCGTTGTGAGATTTCTCAAAGTTCATTCAGCCGGACGGTGGGTCTGCCTTCTTATGTCGATAGTCAAGCGTCGAAAGCTAAGTTCAAGGACGGTATGCTTGAGCTCACGCTGCCAAAGACAGAGAAAACAAAGCGTATAGATCTGAAAATTGATTGAATCTGCCATCAGTTTTTATATTGTGGTGGCCAATAAACGCATAACCTGACTGAGCCAGTCTGAAACGATAAATGCTCAGGTAGCTTTATTGGCCACTTCACAGAAACGTCCCCTCGTGTGTTATCTGACGTAGCCAATAATCGAAATAAAATGACTGATCGAGCCCGATAGAACAAACACATGCCAGATACCATGTGCATGGGGCAGTTTGTTGAAATGATCCAGTACATAAAAGATAATACCGCAGGTGTAGGTAATACCGCCCACCGTCAGCCAGAACATTCCGGCAGCAGGAATTACTCTTTGCAGGCTGGAATACTCGAAGATGCACGCCCACCCCATGACGAGGTAAATACTGATTTGCAGCGCCTCAATGCGGTTTGGGTTAAGGGTGTCAATTAAGATTCCGATAACCGCCATCCCCCAGATAATGCTCAGTAATAATGGCCCATTATTTTCAGCCAGAGATACCAGCATATAGGGAGTGTATGTCCCTGAAATCAGAAAATAAATGGCGACATGATCAAGCTTCCGGAAGAGCCGTTTTATGCTGTGCTGCTGCAAGCTGTGATAGAGCGTTGAGACGCTATAAAGCAAAACCAGGGTCAGACCAAAAATAATGAAGCTAATGGTCATAGGCACACTATCGTGTTCAATAGATATAGCCAGTAACGCCCCAAACCCCACTAACGCGAGA
Source organism: Amphritea atlantica (assembly GCA_024397875.1). Lineage (NCBI taxonomy): Bacteria > Pseudomonadati > Pseudomonadota > Gammaproteobacteria > Oceanospirillales > Oceanospirillaceae > Amphritea > Amphritea atlantica. Next base: position 3,623,915 of record CP073344.1, on the reverse strand, counting down.
ACGGTACCTATTAAGTGGCTGATACTGTTTAATTTTTCACCATAATACATAGCGAACCTTACTGCTTAAGGTTTAGCCGTGATTAAACTTCCCTCATTATGCAGCTTGGCGAACTGCTCCGGCATGCCGGGTACAGCATTAAGCCTGAACCGTTCATTGAGGCTACAAGTTATCTGTATCGCTACTGCCTACATTAAGCCAGATGCCATTGTTACAGACGAACATCACCGTGCCACTGGTCACATAACACCCGTGAGGGTAGGTTGCATTGTTAAACAAGCAGGCTGCGTGGTCATCTGATACCTGCGATAACAGATCAAAATCCTCATCCATCTCTCCGGTGATAGGTGATGTTTTTAATTCAGGGTCTTGTGCGCCTACATCTATTGTTTTACCTGTACTAGCCATGTCCCGGACTCCGTTTACTTTGCCCCGGAAGGGGCGTTTGTGAACCCAAATAGCGGGTATTCTACCGATGCTATAGAGTCAGATTAGCCAACCAAAATTTCATGTGTTTTATAAGTATAGCTGTTGCTGATAGTTATCCGATTACAGTTATAGAAAAGCCCTGCCACACTTGGTATTTATGGCCAATGAGATCTATGGTGATTGCATAACTATCGTTACGGCAGACGCGCTAATGAATGATAAAATCCGTAAAATCATTTTCCAGATTGAGTCGCTGAAACAGGAGCTTGAAAGCGTATTAAATGAACAAGATCTGCTGTATCGGGTAGAAGGTACCCGAATTGAGTTTGAAGAGAAGTTCAAGCAGACGCATCAGCTACTCAGGGAGGGCTTGTTTCAGTGGTTCAAATCAAGCAAGCCCCGCAACGTACTATCTGCCCCGATTATCTATTCGATGATCGTACCGATGGTGGTTTTTGACCTGGCGATAACACTCTATCAACATACCTGCTTCCGGCTGTATCAGATCCCCAGAGTAAATCGGGGCGATTACCTGGTATTTGATCGACACCATCTGGCCTATCTGAACCTGATGCAGAAGATAAACTGTGTCTATTGTTCATATGGCAACGGCCTTCTCAGTTATGCCCGGGAAGTCTCAGCCAGGACAGAGCAATACTGGTGCCCTATCAAACACGCCCGCAAGATTGTTGATCCCCATGAGCGTTATCTCTACTTTACCGCCTTCGGCGATGCCGAAGCATTTCAATCAGGAAAACTGGCTTTTCGGGAGGCGCTCAGAAAAGGGGATATTCCCATTGTAGATATCGATGATGTATCAGACCGCAATGAATAAGTCTGTTATACATACCATCCATCTAACGACTGGCAAACGAGGCTATCGCATCTGACGATTTTATCCCCCGGGCAGATGGCTTAGCATCGCCCGGCGGATCCGCTCTACCGCTTCAATCAGCAGACTGCGGGTGCAGCCGAAGTTGAGGCGCATAAAGTGGTCGTCACCGAAATCCCGGCCGGGTGACATGCCAACACCGGCCTGTTCAAAGAAGTGTGCCGGGTTTTCCAGTTTGGCGGCTGAAACATCGATCCAGGCCAGATAGGTGGCTTCCACAGGATTGAGCCGTAGCCCGGGGATCTGATTGATCTCTTTCATCAGATAGTCGCGGTTGCCTTTGAGGTAATCCAGCTGCTGTTGGTGCCATTCCCCGCCATCTTTATAAGCCGCCATCGTCGCAGTATAACCGAGCAGGTTGACGTCCGGCACGATCCCTTTGCGAACCTGCTGAAACTGTTTACGTAACTGAGCGTCGGGAATGATGGCAAAGGAACAGCCCAGTCCGGCGATATTAAAGGTTTTGCTGGGGGCCATCAGGGTTATGGTTTTACTGGCGATCTCGCTGTTCAGTGATCCCAGCGGGATATGCTTCAGTCCCGGTTCCATGATCAGGTCGCAGTGGATCTCATCGGAACATACGGTCAGACCGTGTTTCAGGCAGATCTGCGCCAGCCGTTCGAGTTCCTCCTGACGATATACGGTGCCGCCGGGGTTATGCGGGTTGCAGAATAGCAGCAGGCGGGTGCTATCGCTGACCGACCGCTCCAGGGTGTCGAAATCGATCAGCCAGCGCTGCTGTTGCTCCACCATAGGAATGGTGATCAGACGCCGGTCAGACAACCGGGGAGCCGACATGAAGGGGGGGTAGACCGGTTTGGCGGTGGCGACTTCATCCTGACTGACTCCAACGCTGCGACAAGCCAGATTCAGGCCGCAGACCAGTCCTGGCAGCCAGACCAGCCACTCCTCCTGAATGGTCCAGTTATAAAGAGTTTGCAGTCGTTCAATAATCAGCTGGCTGAGTTCAGCCGGGGTATTGGTATAACCGAAGATGCCATGGTCGACCCGTGCCTGCAACGCCTCAATTACCGCCGGTGGTGCCATAAAATCAGTATCGGCGACCCACATCGGAAGAATGTCGGTATCGCGGTATTTCTCCCACTTCTGGCTGGAGGTTGTCTGGCGATCGACCGGCTGATCGAAAGCTTGTGTTGTGCTGGATTTCTGGTTGCGTGCACCGCGGTTACTCATCGGTTGAATCCCTTTCATTCAGAGGCTGGCAGACATCTATTTGTATGTCATTCAGTTGCAAATAGCCATCAGGAAGTTATATTAGTCGGTATCAGATAATATAGTGGATGTGGCTCTGATTTCCCGGCAAATTTTTTCATTTGCACGCCTTCGTCACGTCACCTGTCGATCTCTTTTCAGGCTAATCATTACAGCTAATGCGGCACTATAATCGTGTCAGCCAATCAGTTTCTGGAGTCCGGTCATGACCGATAACAACCGTGTAATTATTTTTGATACCACTCTGCGTGATGGTGAACAGAGCCCCGGCGCATCAATGACCCGTGAAGAGAAGCTGCGCATTGCCAAACAGCTGGAAAAGATGCGGGTTGATGTGATTGAGGCAGGCTTTGCGATCGCCTCACCGGGAGATTTTGCCTCGGTTAAAGCGATTGCCGATACCATTAAGGACAGCACCGTGTGCTCACTGTCCCGGGCGTTGGATGCGGATATTGACCGCGCCGGCGAAGCGCTGGTGAATGCCAATTCGGGACGTATTCATACCTTTATTGCCACCTCGCCTATCCACATGAAGTATAAGTTGCAGATGGACCCTGACAAAGTGGTTGAGCAGGCGGTCTATGCTGTTAAGCGGGCGCGGAATCTGATCGGCGATGTGGAGTTCTCGCTGGAGGATGCCAGCCGTTCAGAGCTGGACTTTATGTGTCGTATCATTGAGAAGGTTATTGATGCCGGTGCCCGCACCATCAATATTCCCGATACGGTGGGTTATGCCGTGCCGGAAGAGTTTGGTCATACAATCCAGCAGCTGCTACAACGGATTCCCAATGCCGATAAAGCGGTCTTCTCGGTACATTGTCATAACGACCTCGGCCTGGCGGTAGCGAACTCGCTGGCGGCTGTCAGCGCGGGAGCCCGGCAGGTGGAGTGTACCATTAACGGCCTGGGAGAGCGGGCCGGTAATGCTTCGCTCGAGGAGGTGGTGATGGCGCTGCGTACCCGTCAGGATGTGCTGGGGCTGCATACCGGCATCGATACCACACAGATTGTGCCTGCGTCACGACTGGTTTCCAGTGTTACCGGTTTTCCGGTGCAGCCCAACAAGGCGATTGTCGGGGCCAATGCCTTCGCGCACGAGTCCGGTATCCATCAGGACGGTGTACTGAAACATCGGGAAACTTACGAAATTATGACCGCCCAGGATGTTGGCTGGAATGCTAATAAAATGGTGATGGGGAAACACTCTGGCCGGAGTGCATTCCGGGCCCGTCTGGAAGAGCTGGGAACGACCTTTGAATCGGATGCGGAACTGAATACCGCGTTTGCCCGGTTTAAAGATCTGGCAGATAAAAAGCATGAGATTTTTGATGAGGACCTGCAGGCGCTGGTGAGCGATACCCGGGCGTCGCACTACGAGAAGTTTAAACTGAGCAGCCTGTCGGTGACCTCCCAGACCGGAGAAGTGCCGGTTGCTAAGGTGACGGTGGCGGTGGATGATATTGAAAAAACCGCTGAGTCTGCTGGCAGCGGGCCGGTGGATGCTGCGTTGAAAGCGATTGAATCGCTTGTTCAGTCAAACGCATCACTGGAGCTGTACTCGGTTAATGCGATTACCAGCGGCACCGACTCTCAGGGCGAAGTGACCGTTCGGCTGGAAAAAGGTGGGCGTATTGTGAATGGCCTGGGGGCTGACACCGATATTATTATCGCGTCGGCGAAAGCCTATATCCATGCGCTGAATATGCTGGAATCGACCGAAGAGAAAGCCCACCCTCAGGTTTAACCCGCCGAGACCTCGGTTCGTTTCAGGGTATAAAATTGAGCCTATAAGGAAAAAGTATGGAGCAGTCGCAGCGCGATCAGTATCTGGAAACGATGGGCATTGTCAGCTGGCTGCCCCGTCGCCAGCTCCCCGGTGCCCGGCCGACACCCGACTGGGTGTGGGAGTACTGCTGGTCGGAAAATGAGACTGCCGGAGTATCGGGTGATGCTCAGGGCTCCGTTGCGAAACCTATTCTGAAGCCGGCGGATCGCGCTATCGCTGCTAAACAGGCCCGTGCTGAGCTGAGTGCCAGCTTCGGTTCACAGCAGAAAACGGCAGCGGTCAGCGCCTCAGTAAGCGCACCGGCTTCAGTGTCTCCTCAGCCCCAGTCTGAGGCTATTCCTCCGCATCAGCCTGCTGTCTCGCCAGCACCTCGGTCGACAGCGCCGGAATCTGTGCCGGCTGCATCGATAGCTGACGATATAACCCCGCCTCAGCCGGTGGATATTGATCTGCCGGACCCCTCTGCGCAGACCGACCAGAAACCGTTTAAACTGGCTTTTATGATTTATCAGGATTGTCTGGTGGTCGACTCCCTGCCGCCGGTATCGGTGTCCGCCCGGGGGCAACAGAACAGCGGTCATGCGGATGCCCACCATCAGATATTGTTGGATAAAATTCTGCGCTCGATCGGCCTGAGCGGGGGAAGTACGGCCGAGTTTTACACCTTGCCCTGGCCGATGTTTGCCAGTAAATCACTGGATCAGGGGGCTCAGCAGGCCCGTCTTACCGTACAGCATAAACTGAAGAAAAGTTTACAGAAATTCCCGGTAAATACTGTGCTGTTGCTCGGCGAGTCTGCCGCCCAGATGGTGCTTGAGCGGTCTGAACCGCTGGATCAGCTACGCGGAATGCTGTTCAGTCTGCGCTCCAGTGTTAAAACGCTGGCCTCTGCCAGCCTCACCGAGATGATGATGCTGCCGGGATGTAAGCGGGAGGTCTGGAATGATCTGCAACCGCTACTCGATCACCTGCAACTGCAATCGGCTGCCGATGAGCAGTAATCTCCTGCGGCCGCTTACTGCCGCCGAACTGCCACAGCTATCTGAACTCGAAGCCTGTTGTTTCACTCCCCCATGGTCTGATGCTCAGTTACTTTCGTATCTCTCGGGTGAGCGGTATCTCTGTTACGGTATCTGGCAGGCGGAGCGGCTGAACGGCTTTGCCCTGCTATCAACGGTTCTGGATGAGGCAGAGTTACTGCAGATTGGCGTTCGACCGGAGTGTCGTGGTCAGGGGCTCGCCAGTGAGCTGATGCACTATGTTCATGAACAACTACAGCGCTGTGGTGTGAACCGGAATATGCTTGAGGTTCGCAGCTCCAATGACGCGGCCCGCAAACTCTACCGTCGTCTGGGTTATCAGCAGGACGGTATCCGTAAAGGCTATTATCCGACCGACAATGGCAGCGAAGATGCAATTTTAATGAGCTGTAACAATCTTATTTTATTGTCAGAGCGTTAAACTCAACAGAGCTCACTATAGATAGTTTGCCGAAGGGGTGCCGCACGGATATGAATTTAACCACAGATCTGATTACCGGCTTCTGGTTCTGGTTTGCACAAGTCGGCTATTTCCTGTTGCTGGGGCTGGCGATCTGGTCTGCCCCCTGGTCCACGCTTGTCAGCAACCGCCAGCTGCAACATCTGTTTCTTGGTACCACTGTAGGCCTGATGGTGTTGTGGCAGATGCGGGCGGGTATCTCCCCCGGTCTGGGGATCCATTTTCTGGGAGTCACGGTACTGACACTGATGTTTGGCTGGGATCTGGCGATCCTGTCAGCCAGTCTGGCACTGCTGGGTTCGACCCTGATGGGACAGGAGAACTGGAACGGTTTCGCCGTAAACGGACTCTGTACCATCGTCATCCCGGTATTGGTCAGCTATTTTATTCTGCGCCAGGTAGAAGCGCGTCTGCCGCCCAACTTCTTTATCTATCTTTTTCTCTGTGCCTTTCTGGGCGCCGGGATGGCGACCCTAACCGGCGGGCTGAGTATGGGGTTTCTGTTGTGGATCAGTGATGTTTACAGCAGTGATAAAATCTACACAGAATATATTCAGATACTGCCACTTATCGTGTTTCCTGAGGGATTGCTTAACGGCATCATAATGACCGCTATGATGGTATTTTACCCAGACTGGATCCGTACTTTCGATGCAAAAAAATATATCGATGATCAGTAAAGGAATCTAGCTCGATTGTCACAGGAAACGTGATTTTTTAAGAGCCGTCGCTCGAACGTCACAAAGAGCTTCAAAAGCCGTTGTTCGTAGCTCGATGTCACAAAGAGCGTGACTTGCTCGTCGCTCGATAAAAGCCTTCTTTGTATTTGTAGGAGCGGCTTCCAGCCGCGAATGAACATTTTCACATATTCTCGCGGCTGGAAGCCGCTCCTACAACGAGCAACGTTAGTGCTCTTCTCTGACGGGACGCTTCTGCAGTTTGCGTTGCAGTGTGCGACGGTGCATTCCCAATGCCCGGGCAGTGGCGGAGATATTGCCGTCATGTTCGGTCAGCACTTTCTGAATATGCTCCCACTCCAGCCGTCCAACCGACATCGGTTTGTCGGCAATCTCCACATCCGGGTCCGGCTCAGCACCGTTCAGTTTCGCCAGAATCTGATCGGTATCGGCAGGTTTGGCGAGATAATCGGTAGCCCCCAGCTTAATTGCCTCAACGGCGGTAGAGATGCTGGCATAGCCGGTCAGAATCAGAATTCTGATATCGGGGTTGAGCGCTTTCAGCCGGGGGATCAGTGTGATGCCGGAAGCGCCACCCATTTTCAGGTCCAGGGTCGCAAGATCCGGGGTAAACTCAGTGAGTATCTCCAGTGCCTGCTCAGCCGAACCGGCAACCGCGGTATCGTAGCCGCGTCGCTTAATAGCCCGGTTCAAAACCCGTGAGAAAGTCTCGTCATCATCAACAATCAGAAACCGTAAAGCGCTCGAATTAGTGTCCATTTTTCTGGCTCTCTTGTATGACCGGTAGTTTGACTTCAGTCAGTGTGCCGCCTTCAGGGTGATTAAACAGGCGGACTTCACCGCCATAGCTGTCCAGCGCGCTGGCCGTCAGAAACAGTCCGATTCCCAGCCCCTTACCCTTAGTGGTGATGAAGGGGCTGCCCAGCTTTTCCGCCTGCTCAAGCGGAATCCCCGGCCCCTGATCCAGAAGGGTAAAGAGTATCTGCTGTGAGTCAGATGATACTTCAATTTTAAGCGGTTTATCGGAAGCATCGGCAGCATTGTTGAGCAGGTTAATAAACGCCTGCTGAAGCGGGATCGAGCTATATATGGCAGGTTCACCGCTGAGATTAAAAATCACAGGCGTAAAGTTTGCTGTGGGGCGCATCAACAGCCAGCGGTCCATAATTTCATCGAAAAACTGCCGGGCAGGCAGAAGACGTGATTCTTTCTGCTCCTGTTGGACTGAGTCGGCCAGATGTTTCAACCGGTCGGAACAGTTTTCTACCTGCGCCTGCAATATTCCGATATCCTCAAGCAGTTCTGTATCGTCACTGTGGTCAAGCTTGATCTCATGGAGCAGTACCCGCATGGTTGCCAGCGGCGTGCCCATCTCATGGGCCGTACCGGCCGCCATGGTGGCCAGTGACAGTAGCTGCTGATTGCGCAGGTTGGAGGCCCGGGCGCGGTTCAGTTTTAGTTCCTGACGCTGCAGATTATCGCGGATATTGACGACAAACCAGGTGATCAGTATTGCGGTCAGGATAAAGTTAATCCACATCCCCGCAAGGTGCAGGTTCAACAGCGCCGCCGCCTGATGCTGATGTCCGGTATCCGGCAGATTGATCGGAATAAAAAAGTGCATCAACAGAGAGTAACTGATGATAACCAGGAGTGCTGTCAGCCAGGTGTAATGCCGGGGCAACGAGGTTGCACTGATAATCAAAGGAATCAGCAATAGTGCTGAGAATGGGTTACCTACCCCGCCCATCTGATATAACAGGCAGACATAAAAAGCGATATCGGCAACCAGCTGGAAGAAAAACTCCAGCTGCGTCAGCGGCATGGGTGAACGAAGTCGCAACAGTGACAGCAGATTGAGTAGTGCCATCGCCAGCAGCGCAAAGGCGATCAGCCAGAAATTAAGCGTGACATGCAGAGCAAAAAAAAGGTACAGCAAAAGTCCGCTCTGGCCGAAGATAGTGACCGTGCGGATATAACAGAGCTGCAGTAGCTGATGGCGGGTGTTGCTGGTGTAGTTCATAACGCTAGCTTGGCAGAAAGCGAAATTATAACCAAGAGCGCTGCATCATGGATGTGTCAGATTGTCGCACTGTTTTTGACCTGAACTTGTAAACTGCAGGGGTTCTTTGCTACTTTGCTTTTTTATTATCGCGCTGGTGGCGTGTTAAACGTCCGGATGAGCCCGGGGTATTATATCGGTGGCGTTATACAGGGGCGTTATATTTGTTCTGCTCTGATTAGGTGAATATAAAACGGGTCTGATGATGGAACGCAACAGGATTTTTACACGACTACTACCCGTTATTCTGTGGGCGGTGGTTTCAGTCAGCTATGCCGGAGATCTGCCTGCATTGAGCTGTGAGGCCGATGAAACTCCAGCGTATGTGATTACCTACGATCATTTTGTGACCCGGTTGATTGACGATCAGCCGGATAAGCAAGGTCGCCAGCTAGTCATTGCCACCGCAGATACCCGATATTATGCAGAAACGGGCGAGATGCTGGCGATGGCTGCCCGGTCGCGTGGTGAAACGACCTACTCCCCCTATCGGAAAGAACGCTGGGAAACCCCTGATGCGGTATACACCTATCTCTCTATCGGCAATATCGCCAGGGTCAGGATGCATCCGCTTATTGAAAAAAGCGCTATCCCCTATGGCTTGCTGTCCGGGAGTGCTCCTGTGAGAACTGTCGCGGGTTATCAGTGTAACTGGAGTGAAGAGGATATTGTCGGGATACAGAAAACGCAGCAGTGCGAAGCGGCTTTTTACGGTTGGAGAACCCCTCTCTATACCCGGAAAATGGCTGAAGGCCGGGATGTTCTGTTGTCTGAAGCGACCGCTATCAGTCAGCGCTGTATCAAAAAAGAGAGCCTGTATGTGCCTGAAGATAAGCCGTGGAAATTCTCCGAATAAGGTTTTTGTATCGGCAGTGCGGGTCTGAAAACTGGCATAAAAAACCGGTAAAAGAGTCGACTGGCGATCGGGACAGGGGGGCTGAAGGCGCACTGCCCGGTGGAGTATGTGCTGCATAGCCGGATCCGGAGTCACAGGTGTCAACTCAACGATAGCGAGGGCGTTGCGGGAACAGCGTTGCAGATTCACGACTTTATCCGGCTGTTTGTCAGGAATCTGGGCTGAGTTAATCGCTTTCAGTTGCTGATTTGATGCCGATCGGCGAAAATAGCGCCCAATGATATTTTCTGGCTTCTGCAGGTTGGTGTGCAGGGCAGTTTCCAAAATAACCGGATCTCTATGTCTAGTATCTCTAAGGAAGTCTCGATTCGTCGGACTTTCGCAATTATTTCCCACCCGGATGCGGGTAAAACCACGATTACCGAAAAACTGCTGTTGTTCGGAAACCTGATTCAGAAAGCCGGTACCGTTAAGGGTAAAAAGTCTGACCGTCATGCAACGTCCGACTGGATGAGTATGGAGCAGGAGCGGGGTATTTCGGTTACCTCATCGGTGATGCAGTTTCCTCATAATGGTCGTATCGTCAACCTGCTGGACACTCCGGGACACGAGGACTTCTCAGAAGATACCTATCGTACACTGACCGCAGTAGACTCCGCTTTGATGGTGGTGGATGGCGCCAAGGGTGTCGAGGCTCGCACCATTAAACTGATGGAAGTCTGTCGTCTGCGTGACACGCCGATTCTGTCTTTTGTTAACAAGATGGACCGGGATATCCGTGATCCGATTGAACTGCTGGATGAGATTGAAGAGGTGCTGAAAATTGCGGCAGCGCCGATTACCTGGCCGATCAGTATGGGTAAGGATTTTCGCGGTGTGTATAACCTCTACACCGATACTATCCATGTGTTTACGCCGGGGCAGGGTAGCGTTATTCCCGATGATATTCAGGTTCAGGGGCTGGAAAGCGATGCCGCCCGGGAATTGCTGGGTAACCTCTATGAAGACTTTGTCGATGAGATCGAGCTGGTTCGGGGGGCAAGCCATGAATATGATCAGGATGAATATCTGGCGGGTCGGCAGACACCTGTTTATTTTGGTACCGCGCTGTCTAACTTCGGTGTCCGTGAAATGCTTGATGGTTTTGTTGAGTTTGCACCGTCACCGATTGCCCGGGAAACCATTAGCCGCCCGGTCGCGGCAGATGAAGAGGCCTTTTCCGGTTTTGTGTTTAAAATTCAGGCCAATATGGACCCTAAACACCGTGACCGGATCGCCTTTATGCGAGTCTGTTCAGGGAGTTATACCCGTGGCATGAAGATGCGTCATGTGCGGATCAAAAAGGATGTAAAGATTGCCGATGCGGTGACCTTCCTGGCCGGAGACCGTTCCAATGTCGAGGAAGCCTGGTCCGGCGATATAATCGGACTGCACAACCACGGTACTATTCAGATCGGTGATACCTTTACCGAAGGTGAGGACCTGAAGTTTACCGGTATTCCTCACTTCGCGCCGGAGATGTTCCGCCGGGTGCGGCCTAAAGACCCGCTGAAGATGAAGCAGTTGCAGAAAGGCTTGCAGCAATTATCGGAAGAGGGTGCGGTCCAGTTGTTTCAGCCGATCAATAAGAACGATCTGATTCTGGGTGCCGTAGGGCAGCTGCAGTTTGAGGTGGTGGTATACCGTCTCAAAGATGAGTACAAAGTTGAATGCATGTACGAGCCGGTCACGATAGCGACTGCCCGCTGGGTTGAGTGCGAGGATGCCCGTAAGCTGGAAGAGTTTCGCCGTAAAGGGGGAGATAACCTGGCCCTGGATGGTGGAGGCTTGCTGACCTATCTGGCGCCGACCCGGGTGAATCTGAGCCTGACCGAGGAGCGCTGGCCGGATATGCGCTTCCGCTCAACCCGGGAGCACTGATAAAAAACGCGCCTTGGGGCGCGTTTTTTTTTGTTTCCAGAGGCGATGGTCTCGTCTGCCAAAGGGGATCAGGACTCTCTACCGAGTGGCTGCAGCCGTCTTCTTACAAGGCCATGCAGTGGTGATAAACTTGATTCTCCCGAATAAGGCTCTTAAGCTTTTTCTTATCACTGGCGCGTCACGAAGTGACGTTTAGCAAGCGGCGAAGCCGCGTCTGGCAATGAATGACTCTATGCAGCTGATCGATACCCACTGTCATCTGGATTTTCCAGCGTTGGCAGACGACATAGGCACTGTGCTTAAGCGTGCCCGGGACAAGGGGGTAGCCCGGTTTGTGGTGCCGGGTGTCTCTGAGCCGCACTGGAGCCGCTTACTGGCACTCTGTGCTGCGCATTCCGGCCTTTATCCCGCGCTGGGCTTGCACCCCTGCTTTGAACATCCCGATGCTGAAAATGACCTGTGCCGACTGAAGCTGGAGTTACAAAACCGTTCTGATCTGGTGGCTGTGGGAGAGATAGGTCTGGATCTGTTTATCCCGCAGGCCGAGCTGCAACAGCAACTGGATATCCTGTTACCTCAACTAAGGCTGGCGAAACAGTTTGCTAAACCGGTATTGCTGCACGTTCGCAAGGCCCATGATCAGATGCTGAAGCAGTTACGTCAGGTGAAGCTGGAGCGGGCCGGGCTGGTACACGCCTTTTCAGGCAGCGAACAGCAGGCCCGGGAGTATCTTAAACTGGGATTCAGGCTGGGAATCGGTGGGGCGGTAACCTATGATCGCGCGACCAGATTGCGACGCCTGGTGGCTGAGTTGCCGCTTGAAAGCTTTGTCCTGGAGACCGATA